>JBHIAO010000007.1:0-35446 GCA_046758565.1 Anaerolineae bacterium | reverse complement strand
GCACAACAATCGTCCAACTCGTTTTCTTCTCCATGGTGACTTCCCCTTCCTGAAATTACGGTAACATACGGCACTCAGTCATTTTGCTACAGGCCACAACGTCACACCTTTCCCAATAGGCATCACCCCCCTCTGAAGACATCCTCGCCCGCGTAATGCAGACTTACTCGTCTATACAACAACGTTGAGCAGCTTCGTATGTTATGCAAAAACGATGACAACTTCAAGACGTTATGCGGAGACGCGTTGACGTGATGTGTGATGTGTGGGAGCCATTCCGTTTCACCGGTCACACTGCTCCGGGCTGTCAGATTCAGAACAGGCAGGGTTGAAGGTCCAGATGCTCCCCGCCGGCCACTCGATGAGCATAGCGGGTTGTTTCAGGCAATCTGTATTTAGTGCAGCAGTGTAACACTACGTCAACCGCCGTCTCCAGATCAACCTTGTGGCCGATGGAGACGAAAATCGGTGAGACCCCCGGTCTCGAACGAACGACTGCGCCGATCACTTCGCCCTCATCGTACAACGGGACCCAGTTTCGTGCGTCAGCCGACGGCTCCTCGTGCTCCCCAATGAGACGCGATTTTGCACAGCCAATCGCCGGCACATCGGTGATGACGCCCACATGGCAGGCCAGGCCCAGGCGCCGAGGGTGGGAGTAGCCATGACCGTCAAGAATCAGCAAGTCTGGCTCGACCGACAGTTCGCCCAACGCCTCGAGCACAGCCGGCGTTTCCCTGAACGACAACAATCCCGGAACGTATGGAAATGGAACCGGTATCTCTGCGACAGCCTGATCGACGGGTTGCAGGTCTGCGTACTGCAGGACAACCACGGCGGCACGAGCCTTGTCGTCCTTGAATCCGCAGTCGATGCCGGCTACGGTCTCCAATTCATCGAAGGTTGTCTCAGTGATCACTTGGTCTCGCAGCCGGCGCTGGATCTCCATCGCCTCCTGCGGTGTCACGTCCCAAGGGTGGGGGGCTTTCAAGTTCATGGTTGGTATCCCAATGCAGTCAAACTCCCAACCGAAACCTCGGAGGTCTGCACGCTTACTCCTCAACAATGTAGATAGGATTCGTGAATACCCAGCCTCGCCGGCGGAGCAGATGCCTCCGATAGGCCTCCACCCGGTACGCGCCCGGGGCGCCGGCTTTGTAGCGCAGTGTCCTACCATGGTGTTCGGCGACGACCCGGCCGTGGCGAATCAGGCGCAAACGTGCCGGCAGTGGTGAGATCACTTCAAGAGTTACTACGTCGCTGGTCGACGGAAGTTCCTGGCCCATACCAGCTTCTTTGTCACTGCTCCGCGCTACAAAATGAAAGCCGGCTGCGTCCCCGATCCAGTCGTAGGCGACGAAGGCCCGGCCAGCACCTATCGCACCGTACACGTGGGCCGCGTCGCGATCCACATCGCCGTTAAAGGGCTTGTCGCACAGGATGTGGAGCCGCACGGCCTGGAACAGCCACTCGTATGACAGCACTGGCCGTACCAACGGACCCTTGCGATAAATCGTGCCGTGGGCGTCCGGGCCACCGATGATGGCCACGCGCCGGCCACTCGCCAGCAGTTTATCCCATCGCGCCAGGGTCTCCGGCGGTGGACCACGCAGCCCGATGTATGGGAAATAGGCCATGAGCAGGGCGCGCGGCAGATCAAGTACGTGGGATTTGAATTCGCTCATAGTGTTCCAGAGCTCCAACCCGGTGTAGCCGTCAACGTCCCAGTCACGCCAGTTGAGGTCCCGTTCACCAGCGTAGGCGGCCGAGCGCTCAAAGGGATGCGCGATGAATGACAGGCCGCCGGCGTCCCACACAGCATCAATCAGGACCTGCGGTTCTGCTGCGTGCTCAGCAAGGCTACAACCAGCCCCGAACACCAGCAAGTGGCTGCTTTCTAGTTCGCGATCCGGATCGTGGATCTCCTCGCCTACCAGGAGTAGTACGTCGCCATAGCGGCCCTCCGCTTCAGGTACCCGGACGTTGTGATCGGTTACGATCACGAAGTCCAGGCCGGCCCGGCCGGCGATGAAGGCGATTTCGTCGTGGGTTGCCGTCCCATCGGAATGCACGGTGTGCATATGGACAGCGCCTACGTACTCATGCAAGCGTGTGCGCTCCTCTCGTCTGATATCACTTCCACCAACCATCCTACGCCACGGATGAATTCGCGGCCTGATATGGAAAACGCGCTGAAGCACGTTGGGGGATTGCCCTAACCCGTTTCAATTTGTACCACATCCTTGAGGGCTGGTCAACTTTCATAACCGCGCACAATGACCGAAAGCTGAACTTGGTGGCGAAAGGGATCTGCGGGTCCGGATCGTCGCACAGGTCCAGCGCCGCCTGATAGGTGTCAATCTGCGCGCCCTCCAGAATGCACCGCGCACCGGTGGAGCCGCCCGCTGCCAGGTCTGTAGCCAACACCCCGTTGGCCGCAGCCCGACCCGCGTGCAGGCGCTAGCTCATATCGCCGTCGGCGTTGAACTCCCACAGGCCGGCCGCCTGCGTGCCAGCGCTGCCCAGCGCCCACACGGATTGCTCTGCCGTCAACCCCAGCAGCCAGCCAGCCGCGGCCGCCGCGCCGAAGACGCCACAGGTTGCGGTGTTGTGGAAATAGTAGTAGTGTCCCTTGCCAACCGCCTCGCCCACCCGGATGGCGACCTCGTACCTGTCTTAGTCCAAGACCCAGCTTTCAGACAACCTCAAGGCGGTATCCAGTTCGGCAGTCCAGGGCTTTGTGCAAGTTTGAAGCCCCACTACCAGCTCCGCATCACCTTGCTTGTTGGGACTTCTCCCATTGGCAATTTAGTCGTATAATTATTAGGGGCGATACTATCTGTTGTATTTTCCTGAATCATACGAGGGTCAAGATGGACACATCGAAGGATTGGTGAAAGGCTATTCATCAGAGGGTGACATACATGGACATGAGAGATGCAACGATCATCGCAAACGACGTTCTAGCCAATTCTCTGCGAGCAACCATCAACCTGCGCCGGCAGCGCATCCCACCCCCCGACTACGTCCTTCTCGAACTGAAGGGGGATATGCAGGAGCGGGAGGCCGCTAAGCGGTTCGTGGAACGACAGATGCCGTTCCTCCGCAAAGGCTTGACCGTCAAAGCGCTGAATGATCGCCTCAAGGTCATCGCCGGCGACCCCGACGTCAAGGGCGTTGTGCTCCATCTGGGTGAATTACAGGTCGGACTGGCCAAGCTGCAAAACATCCACGCCGCGATCCAGCGACTCAAGAAGCGCGGGAAGCGCGTCATCGTGTATTCGCCGGTGTTGGACCTACCCCGCTACTACATCGGAACGGCCGGCCATGAACTGGTGATCCCGGAGAGCAGCACCTTCAACGTCAAGGGCCTCGCCAGTCAGGTTGTGTTCTTGAAGGATACACTCGCTCGGATGGGAGTCAGCGGCGACTTTGAGGCCATCGGTGAGTACAAGAACGCAGCCGACCCTCTCCGCCGCTCGGACATGTCCGACGCCCACCGCGAAGTCATCAACGCGCTGCTGGATTCCTTCTACGAGGATTTGCTGGCCGCCGTAGCCGATGGCCGCGGTCTGGTGAAGGAGCAGGTGAATAAGCTCATCGACAATGCTCCGTGGCTGTCTCGCGAGACGATCGCTGCCGGCCTCGCCGACACCATCCTGTACGAAGATCAACTCCCGCAACACCTGGCAAACGGCAATGGCCGGGTGCGGATCATGCCGTGGGATCAGGCCCAGAAGAGCCTCCGGCGCGCGTACACCTGGCATGGAAAGCGGGCAATAGGTGTCGTCAGCCTGCGAGGGATCATCGTGACCGGCGAAAGCCGCGAGGTGCCAGTGCCTGTCCCGATTGTCGGCACGCAAGCCGGCTCCGACACTCTGGCGCGAGCTTTCCGCAAGGCCGAGAAGGACCCCCGCATCGCAGCCATCGTCTTTCACGTCGATTCCGGTGGGGGCGACGCTCTGGCTTCGGACCTGATCTGGCGCGAAGTGAAGCGCCTGCGGGAGAAGAAGCCCGTCGTAGCCTACATGGGCGATGTGGCAGGTTCAGGCGGCTACTATGTGCTGGCCGGCGCTGACCACATCGTGGCGCAATCGGCCACCCTCACCGGGTCGATTGGCGTGATCGGTGGCAAGATTGTGACCCGGGGCATGTACGACAAGCTCAACGCCAACTGGGAGATCATCAAGCGTGGCCGGCATGCCATCATGGACCTGCCGGACGACCCGTACACCGACGAAGAACGAGAGAAAGTCCTAGCGTACATGAACTCTGTCTACGAACTCTTCAAGCAACGAGTCGCCGAGGGACGAGAGATGACCGTGGATGGCGTGGAGAAGATTGCGCGGGGCCGGGTGTGGACGGGCCGGCAGGCGTTAGATCTCTGCCTGGTGGATGAGCTGGGTGATTTTCAGGTAGCTCTCGATCGAGCCAAGTTGTTGGCCGGCCTGCCGCTGGACGACACCGTTGCGGTGGTGCCCATCGAAGCCTCTAAGAAGTACACTCCACCGCCGGCTTTCACCGACAGCCAGGCCTGGATCCGCGCCATCGCTGACGGACTACGCCCGTTCAGGGGAACCCAGGTTCTGACACTCATGCCGTGGACTCTTGAACTCAAGTACTAGTCGGAAGCGGGGTTGAGCTGGTTTGGCTGTTGCGACAGCCTGTTCCAGAAGCCTAAGCGGACAGACCCGGGATTGCTGCCGGCGATGGGCGCTGCGGCAGTGTGGCAGCGACTGAGGAGGTGACTATGCCAACGTTAGGACCAATATGGGCCTTTATCGTTCTTCTTTACCTGATTCTACTTGTAGCTCTGTGTCTCACCGTGGCGCACATAGCCATAGCAATCGCAGTCTACAAGAACGCCAGGGAGCTACGATCTCCTGCGATGGGACTCTCTCCATGGGTGTGGGCATTACTATCATTTGCTGTACCTGCGGTAGGATTGCTTTGTTATTGGCTGATGAATCACTCAACGTTATCCAGAGAATAACCCGCTGACGAGGTTCAGTATGCCAAGGTGCCAGGGAACAAACAAAGACGGCACTAGATGCCGCAACCGCGTGTCGGAAGGAGCACAATACTGTCACGCTCATCATAAGCAAGCTCAACCAAACAGCGGAGATTTGCAGGCTCCAGAAACCACCATACAGGAGCCAGGACTCACAGTAATCAGGCTGCAAATCGGGCTTATACTATTGGCAGCCTTCCTCGGAGCTGTATTAGGCTCCCTCGTAGTCCTTACCATCGAGGGAATGCTAGATAGTCGGCGAATGGCTGCGCAGGAGCAGCGTGAACCGGAGAGAGTTGCTTTAGAGGCAACACACGCAGCGAGGGTACCAGCAACGCAGACACCACCGTCGGTAGTGAGGAGTGTTGGTGAAGAAGTGCGGACGGACGAGTGGGCTGTTACGATATCGGAAGTCAAGCGAGCAGAGTGGTTGCCCTGGAACAACCGAAAACTGGAGCCTGATGGTCAATGGCTCATCGTCTATGGAGTGGCACGGAATCCAACAACTATACCTGTGACTCTGTTTTCAAGTGACTTTGAATTGAGCATACCCTCACTGATCGGTGAGATAAATGTACATCGTGATGCGACGGGAGCCGCCGGATTACAGTCTGGGGTTGAAAGAACTGTAGCAGGCTTCATGGGAGTCACGCTCAAGGCTGGTCAGAGAGCACCACTTATCATTGCCTTCGACGTGCCTGATGTAGCTGAGCAGGCGACATTGCGGTTTGTTCACACAAGGGGAGGCATCGATCTGGGGTCAGTGAAACAAGTGGCGATGCTACCAACACCCACCCCTCCAGCAACGTGGACACCTACGCCAACAAACACACCCAGCCGAACAAATACGCCCACACCAACGAACACACCGGAACTAATCACTACGCTTATACCGACGACTACACCCAAGCCAACCGGGACACCCAGTCCAACCAGCACATCAGCCACTTCACAGGAAATCTCCGCTGTAGTCACGGCGCAAGGCCTTAGTGTCCGAGCAGGACCGGGGATCAGCTATCAACGCGTGGGGACTGTCGTCCAGGGAACGGAGCTTGTGCTCGATCTGCGGAATCAATCAGGAATCTGGGTCCGCGGTCGAGCACCAGAGGAGGACCTGCAAGGTTGGCTCTCAGCAAGATACCTTAGAATCGATGGCGATGTAATGACTCTGCCTGTGGCCGAAACCGGCCCATGAAGACAGCCGACACCACGGCGTACGCGGCGGAGAAAATTCGGTGAGAAGCTTACGCGTGGGCCGACAAACTGGAGGCAGAGAACCAGCTCCCACGTCTTGACGTCGAGCCTTCAAGCGGCCCGCGTGGTGGGAACTGGGCGGCTGCGGTGGCTGGCGAGAAACAACTAGCGAACGGAGACAAGCGGGAGACCTCCAAATGGCGCAAGAATCTAGCCGGTGGAAGACAGTCAAGCGAGTCCTGGTACGACTCCTAGTAATAGCTGGGTGGTTAATAGTTGCCCTGGTGATTGTGGGACCACCAGCCTGGGCAGTCTACACGCGCCTCACACAGGGGGGCTGGCCGGACTGGTCGGGAATCGGCGAATTCACCGACCCAGCCGGTGAATTCCACCCCACGAAGACTCTTTGGGACTTGTGGGATTTGCTTGTTATTCCGGCTGTGCTAGCTGCTGGTGGATTACTATTCAACCGGGCGGAGCGTAGGGCCGAACGCGAGGCCGAGGAGCGGCGGCGTAGAGCCGAACGTGAGGCCGAGGAGCGGCGCGCCCGAACCGAGCACGAAATCGCATCCGATCGCTTTCGAGAAGAGGCCTTACAGCGTTATCTCGACCACATGACGGAATCTATGCTCAATCAGGGATTGCGCACATCGGAACCAGACTCCGAGACAAGAGATATTGCTCGAGCGCGGACACTGACGGTACTGCGTGGGTTGGACGGAGCACGCAAGGGCATACTACTGCGGTTCCTGCACGAGTCAGACCTAATCCGCAAAGGTGAGGCAGCGCCAATCATCTCCTTGAGCAAGGCCGACCTAGTGCGAGCCGACCTACGTGCGGCCGACCTGCACGGGGCCAACCTGAGCAAGACCAACCTGCAGTGGGCCAACCTGCACGGGGCCAGACTGAGCGAGGCCGACCTGCGCAGGGCCAAACTGGGACCGCCTGCGGCCGACCTGCGCGAGGCCGACCTGCGCAGGGCCGACCTGCGCGAGGCCATCCTGCGCACAGCAAACCTGCGTGGGGCCGACCTGTGTGGGGCCGATCTGCGCGGGGCTGACCTGCGCGGGGCTGACCTGCGCGGGGCTGACCTGCGCGGAGCCGACCTGCGCGGGGCCACTGTCACTGACGAGCAACTGGCGCATGCCAGGTCACTCGAGGGCGCCATAATGCCCGATGGAACAGAGCACGAATAGCCAGCTCGTGAGACCGATTCTGCTGAGACTACCTCAACAGTTTGAAGAGGGCGTCAAAAACGAGTTTAGTAAGGAGCCATGCAATGAGGAAATTCACGCGACGAGAATTCCTGAAGGTAGGCAGCGCCGCCGTAGCGGGCACCGCACTGGCCGGCGGCGTCGATCTGGCCTTCCTTCAACCGGTATCTCAGATCGAGAACCCACTGGCCTTTTACCCCAACCGGGATTGGGAGACAGTCTACCGTGACCAGTATCGCCACGACTACTCTTTCACCTTCGTCTGTGCTCCCAACGATACCCATAACTGCCGGCTGCGAGGCTTCGTGCGCAACGGGGTACTGACCCGCATTGAGCAGCCCTACGACGTGGCCAAGTACCGCGACCTCTACGGCAATACCGCCACGCCCACCTGGAATCCGCGTGGCTGCCTCAAGGGTCTGGCCTACATGCGGCGAGTCTACAGTCCTTTTCGAGTCCGATACCCGATGGTCCGGGCCGGTTGGAAAGCGTGGGTCGAAGCCGGCTTCCCCCGCGGCGAGGACGGCCTGCCTTCCCGAGAGTACTTCCGGCGCGGAGAGGACGAATGGGTCCGCGTCTCCTGGGAGGATGCCTTTGCACTGACGGCGCAGGCCATGCTCAACATCGCCGAGACCTACAGTGGCGACCCGGGGGCGGAGTTCCTGCGTGCCCAGGGCTACCCCGAAGAGATGCTAGACACACTCCAGGACGCCGATGGGGAGTATGCCGGCGTCCGCACCATCAAGTGCCGGGGCGGCATGGCATTCCTGGGGGCCACCCGGCTCACCGCCTGTTATCGCTTCGGCAACATGCTGGCCCTGCTGGACAATCACCTTCGGGGCAAGGGGCCGGAGAAGTCCCTGGGTGCCCGCACCTGGGACAACTATGCCTGGCACACCGACCTGCCTCCGGGCCACCCCATGGTGCACGGCGTCCAGACCTTCGACCAGGAGTTCAATGACTTCTGGAACTCCGACCTGATCATCATGACCGGCCTCAACCTGGTCTCCAACAAAATGGCCGATCCCATCTGGTGGCAGTCGGCCATGGAGCGCAAGAAGAAAATCGTAGTCATCAGCCCCGAGTACAGCGCTTCGTCACCCAAGGCGGACTACTGGCTGAGCATCCGTCCGGGCACCGACACGGCGCTGATGCTGGGCATCGCTCACCTGCTCATCCGCCGTGGCCTGTACGACGAGGCCTTCGTCAAACGCTACACCGACTTCCCCTTCCTGGTGCGATCCGACAGCCTAAAGGTGCTGCGCTATGGGGAACTGGCCGGGCCGACAACGCTCCTGGACGCGGGTGAAACCTACGTGGACGAAGCGAGACGCCCCATCCAGGAGATGGC
Organism: Anaerolineae bacterium; assembly: GCA_046758565.1. Lineage (GTDB taxonomy): Bacteria > Chloroflexota > Anaerolineae > Epilineales > JAANWY01 > JBHIAO01. Next base: position 26,676 of record JBHIAO010000007.1, on the reverse strand, counting down.
CGAAGAACTGAAGACGACTGCCGTGATTCCTCTGAAAGACGGCAGCTTGCTGGGTGTGACGCGCACCGCCGTGGGCGACTACCTGGAGAATGAGTTGGCAGGCTGGCACCTGAGCCTGGACGACCTCGAGCTCGACTGGAAAGGCGAGGTTCAGACCGGAGAGGGGCCGGTCGCCGTCAAGACCATCTTCCGCCTGTATCGGGAGCTCACCGAGGAATACACGCCGCAGAATACGGCTGCTCTCACTGGTATCCCGGCCGACAAGATCCAACAGTTGACGGAGGACATCGTCGCTGCAAAGGCTGTGGCTTTCTTGACAGGCATGGGTCTGAACATGTACTTCCACAACGACCTCATGGGCCGGGCGTACTACATCGTCGCCTCGCTGACAGGCAACGTGGGCAAGCCGGGGGGCAACGTGGGCAGCTATGCCGGCAACTACAAGGCTGCGGTCTTCAACGGCCTACCCAGCTACGTGGTGGAAGACCCCTTCAATCAAACCCTGGACCCGGCGGCCGACGGCCGGGACGTCAAGAAGCGTTCCTACATCGTGTATGAGTCGATTCACTTCTGGGACCACGGCGACGAGCCGTTGATCGTGGACACCCCCGGTGAGGGCCGGGTGGTGCTGACCGGCAAATCCCACATGCCCAGCCCCACCAAGGCGGTGTGGGCGGTCAACGCCAACCTGCTGGGCGTGGCCAAGTGGCACTACAATCTGATCAGGAACGTGCTGCCCAGGCAGGAACTCTACATCGCTCAGGACTACGAGTGGAACATGAACTGCGAGTACGCCGACGTAGTCTTCCCGGTGGACAGTTGGGTGGAATTCAAACACCCGGATATGACCGCCTCGTGCACGAACCCCTTCGTCCAGATGTTCCCTCGGGGTGGCATCCAGCGCGTGCACGACAGCCGGCACGACATCGAGGTCTTTGCCGGGGTGGCCGCCGCCCTGGCCGACCTGACCGGCGAAGAGCGCTTTCGGAGTCACTGGCAGTTCGTCCCCGAGGATAACGTGGAGGTCTATCTGCAGCGCATCATCGACTCCAGCACCACCCTGCGCGGCTACGACGTGCGCGACATGCTGCGCGCCGAGCGAGGCTTCCTGACCCTGTTCCGCACCTATCCGCGCATCCCCGGCTGGGAGCAGATCCAGGAGAGCGTGCCCTTCTACACTCGCACGGGCCGGCTGGAGTTGTACCGCGAGGAGGACGAATGGATCGCCCAGGGGGAAAACGTGGTGGTTCATCGGGAGCCCATCGAAGCCACGCCGTATCAGCCGAGGACCATCGTGGCCCCCCGGGGGCTGGACGTCCTGCGGCCGAAGGATTACGGCATCGCCGCCGACGACACTGCTGCGACCAACAAGACGGTCTTAAACCGGGTGATGACGACCGGGGAGCTACTGCAAACAGAGAACCCGCTACACCGGGCCGGCTATCGCTTCGTGCTCATCACGCCCAAGCCGCGTCACCGCGTCCACTCCTCCTGGAACACCAGCGACTGGAACGTCATCTGGGCCAGCAACTTCGGCGACCCCTTCCGTCACGACAAGCGGGCGCCCTGGGTCGGCGAGGAGGAGATGGACATCAACCCCGAGGATGCCCGGGAGTTGGGCCTTGAGGATGGCGATTACGTCTACGTGGACGCCGACCCGCAAGACCGGCCCTACATCGGGGAGAAGGAGGGTGATCCCTTCTACCAGGTGTCGCGGCTGATGATCCGCGCCCGCTACAACCCGGCCCTGCCGCGGGGCATGCTGATCATTATCCATGGCATTGCCGGGGCCACCCATCGCTCCGTGAAAGCTCAGGCAGAGAATCCGGACGGGCTGGCCATCACCGATACCGGCTACGCGCCTTGCATGCGGTTCGGCTCGCAGCAGAGCGTGGTCCGGGCTTGGCTGCAGCCCACCCAGATGACCGACAGCTTGGTGCACAAGGATTACTTTACCCATCGCATCAACCAGGGCTTCCTGGTAGACGTGCACACCCCCACCGGCGCCCCCAAGGAGGTGCTGGTGCGGGTCACGAAAGCGGAGGATGGCGGCCTGGACGGCAAAGGGGTCTGGGAGCCGGCCACCACCGGCTTCACGCCGGCCAACGAGAGTGAGGCCATGAAAAAGTATTTGAAGGGAGAGTTTATCACATGAGCAAGCCATTCGAACCCGACGATCCGCTGGAGCCGGTGGCGCTGACCATGCCGGCAGTAGCCGGCTACGACCATCTGACGGCCATGGCACGTTGCTTTATCGAAGAGTATCTGATGATGGGTTGGGAGGCGAAGCGAATCCTGGCCCTGTTCCGCACTCCCTTCTTCCGAGGACCACACGCCGTGTATCGGGCGAAGGGCGAGGCGTACGTGCAGGCGCTCATTGATGACGTGATGCGTAAAACGTAAAACGTAAAACGTGAAACGTGAGATAGGGTTGACGCATCACGCATCACGCATCACGTTTCACGGAAGGAGGTGGCAATGCCGAAAGTCTTCAACTGGCACTTGAACCGGGAAATGGAATACCCCTACGAGGAAGTACGGCCGGAAAAGCAGTTTTGCGCTGTGTTCAACATCAACCGCTGCGTAGGCTGCCAGACCTGCAGCATGGCATGCAAGGCCACCTGGACCTTCTCAAAGGGCCAGGAGCATGAATGGTGGAACAATGTAGAGACCAAACCCTACGGCGGTTACCCTCAGTTTTGGGATCGCAAGATCCTGGAGAAGCTGGGTCCGCAGAGTTGGGAAGGGGACACGTACGCCGGCGACACCATCTTCGAGGCGGCGCCCGAAGGTGAGGTAGCTCTGGGCTACTATCCAGAGCAGCGGGAGTGGGTCTATCCCAACATCTATGAGGACACGCCGGCCGCCGAGACATGGCAGCCGGCGGTCGAGCTCCCCGTCCATGATGTCTGGATGTTCTACCTTCAACGTACCTGCAACCACTGCACCTACCCCGGTTGTCTGGCCGCCTGCCCGCGTAAAGCCATCTACAAGCGTGAGGAGGACGGCATCGTGCTCATCGACCAGGAGCGCTGCCGAGGCTACCGCAAGTGCGTCGAGGCCTGTCCCTACAAAAAGAGCATGTACCGAACCACCACCCGCACCTCGGAGAAGTGCATTGGCTGCTATCCGCTGAACGAGCAGGGCATCCTATCTCGCTGCATGGCTGCCTGCGTGGGCAAGATTCGGCTCCAGGGTTGGCTCCACGCACCAGACAAGGCCCAGGAGGATAACCCCTTCGACTACCTGGTCCACTTTGCCAAGGTGGCGCTGCCCTTGTATCCACAACTCGGCACTGAGCCCAACCTGTACTACATCCCGCCTCGCTGGGCGCCTCGCGAGTACCTGCGTCAGTTGTTCGGTCCAGGCGTGGATGCGGCTCTCGAAAAGTACACCGATCCGGATCCAATCCTGTTTGGCGTGCTACGGCTCTTCGGCATGACGGATCGCGTCATTGACAGCTTCCAGGTGACCAAGGAAGCTGCCATCGGCTTCGACGAGGCGGGACGCGAGCTGGTGCGGGTGTTGCTGGACGAGCCCATGTACATCCGGCCGGCCTACGACGCCCGCTTCGATGTACACCGCTTCAACGAGCCATAATAATAGACTTTATAGGGATTTAGCTTTCCCAGATGGAATGTCTGGAATCGCGATTTCGGATTTCGGATTTCGGATTTGGCTTACTGATTATCTGAAGTCTATGGCGGAGTAGATTGACCATGAAGAACACGCAATACGCAATACGCAATACGGTGTACCTGTTTCTTGGTGTGCTCCTCATCCTGGCCTTCGCGGCCTCGATGCTGAATGCACCGCTGATGGCGGCGCCTCAAGCCGATATCGTGTCCACATTCGTCTCTAAGGCCTTACCGGTTGGCGACCCACTGTCACCGCTGTGGGAGCAAGCTACACCGGTGGATGTGCCGCTGAGCGCCCAGAACATTGCCAAACCTCTACACCTCAGCCCCTCGGTGAAGAGCGCGCGGCTGCGTTCATTGCACAACGGCAGGAATATTGCCTTTCTTCTGGAATGGGATGATCCGGAGCGCAACCTGGGCCTGGGACATGATGCCTACAAGGATGCGGCCGCCCTTCAACTTCCTCTGGACCCAGGCCAGCCATTCGTCTGCATGGGCATCCAGGGACAGGGTGTGAACATATTGCACTGGCGTGCCGACTTCCAGAACGATGTGGAGGGGGGCTTCGCCGATATCGAGACCCTGAACCCGCGCCTTTTGGCCAACGTCTATCCTCACGCCGATGATCCGGCCTTCATGCCAGCACGGGCCGCCAGCAACCCCCTGTCCCAGCGGGAGAAACTGTCCCCCGTGGAGGACTTGAGCGCCGTTGGCTTCGGCACCCTGAGTGCCCAGGTACACAACGATGCGGTGGGATGGGGGACCTGGCAAGACGGTCGGTGGCAGGCTGTTTTTGCTCGGCCTCTCGTCACGATCGACAGCAACGATGCTCAACTCGAGCCGGGTATGACCACGTCTGTGGCTGTGGCGGTTTGGGACGGTGCCAAGAAAGAGCGGGACGGGATGAAGGCCGTCTCCGCCTGGCTGGCCCTGGAGCTGGAAAAGGCCCCCCCTGCGGAGGTGGTGAAAGCGCCCCCAGCAGAGGTGGAGGAGGCGCCCCTCGCAGAAGCTGCAAAGCCGGCCCCTGCAGAAGTGGTCGCGCCGAGGCCGGCAGGCATTGGGATCTTCATGATCGTTGTCGGGGCCGGACTGGCTGCCATGGGCGTGGGGTACATACTCGGCCGCTGGCGGCCGAGTCCAGGCGAGCACTCTTGATCTTTGGTGAAGCCAATGACATCCAGTGACAGGACGCGAGCTAGAATTCAGATTTACCGGCTGTTATCTCGGGCTTTCCTCTATCCGAATGAAGAGAGTCTGCAGGCGCTGGCGGAGGAATCGGCTTCTCTGACAAGTTCTCTGGAAGTACTGGAGGGCGAAGATCAACTGCGGGAGGTGGGGAAAGCCTTCGTAGCTTCAGCGAAAGCTTCCCCCGCAACTGAACTGGAGGGTGCCTACAACGCCCTTTTCTCTGGCCGCGCACCCTGCTATCTCAACGAATCCGACTACGACCGCAACCCCTTCGCTCGCACCCACCGCATGGCGGACGCAGCCGGCTTTTATCAAGGCTTTGGGATGGAACCCTCAACGCAGGCCGGCGAGCGGCCCGACTTTATCGGCACGGAGCTGGAGTTCATGTACTGGCTGCTGGTCAAGCAGGTTTATGCCGAAGAGCAGGACTGGCAGGAAGAGGCAGCGGTCTGCCGGGACGCCCAGGCGAAGTTCTTTCATGAGCACCTGGTCTGGTGGGTGCCACAGTTGTGTGAGAAGCTGGAGACAACAAGCTCGTGCACGTACTACCGAAGCCTGGCAACCTTTCTGAAGGCGTTTATCGAAGGCGAGGAAGCCCGGTTACCCTTACCCGCCTGAGCCGGTGGATTGACACGCTGGCCGGGCCGTTGATCCTGGCTGTGCTGGTCGAAATCGTCCTGCTGCGGATCCTGGCTCGGGCCGGCATCTATATGTTCAAAGCGGGAACACCTGTTTGGTTGCGTTGGCTCTATGGCGGCCTGGTCTTCCTGGGCAACGTGGGCTTCTACTTCGCTGGCCTGCTCGTTGTCCTTCTCCTGGCCCTGCTCGCCTACGCGCTGTGGCATCAGCCCTCGACGCTGAAACAGGCCCTCGCTGGTGTGGCGCTGGCGGTGCTTGGGTTGAGCGCCGGCCTCCCCTTCATCACCCCACCACCAGTCTGGTCATTGCTGTACCTGTTGCTGTCTGTCCTCTTGGTGACCGTCGCGGCGGTTCTTCTCTGGACTGAAAGCGGATCTCAAATTGTAGGCCTGGCGGTTCTTGCTTTAGGCCTTTCCTGGGTCTGCGCGTACTATGTCAAAGCAGCGCCGCTTCTCGGTCGTCTCGGGGTGGTCTTTCCGGGGGTGCCTGCATGGCTCCTTCTCGCGGGCGAGGCACTGGCCGGCCTGGGCATCTTGCTGGCCTTCCTGGGCTTTAGGCAGCTATCCCGGAAGGGGGGAGTAACTTGGGGTCTCATTGCGGCCGTCACCGTTCTCCCCCTTCTCGTAGTGTACGCGATCAAGCCCGAGATGTTGCCCCTCATTGCCATCTGGGCCTTCGGGCTAGGCTTCTATCTTCCATTTCCTGTGTACGCCATTGGCCTTTGGCTCTTGATCCTCACCGCGGGACGGCTGGCAGCGACTGGCCGGTGGCAGGCCTGTCCCTTCGATAAACTCAGGCCTGTACTGAGCGCAGCCGAAATGACATCGCCTGAACTCTGTCGAAGGGCCGGCGCCGGCCTGCTCCTCATTCTCCTCAGCCACCGCATGCTCCCTCTCATCTACTTCAACCTTCTGATAGTCGTTGGGTTCCTGCTGATGAGTTTAAAGCTTGATATTCCGGCCGGACACCTCCGCGCCCTGGCCCCTCCATCGGATGTCAGTAGCGGGTCTTCATCGGGAGACGAAAAAGCACAGTCTACTCAGGACGAGTTCCAGGGGCTACTTGACCGGCGAACTGCGTAAGTCCTGTCAATGACCATCCCTGCTGCCTTTGCTCCGACACTGAGCTATCCACGCACACCAGTAACTCAAATCAATCAATAACGCGCAACTTCGTGCTCATTTTCGCTCATCAATGTTGACAAGTACTCAGATTTGTAGTATAATGAGAGGCAGTTTCCTCTCCTATTCGCCTCATCGAGAATGTTGATGGCCAACAAGACACGGCACCAACGCATCCTCGACCTATTGGAGTCCAATACGCATGTCCGCGTCGCCGAACTCAGCCAACACCTGGGGGTGAGTCCAGCGACGGTGCGCCGCGATCTAGATAGACTTCAGCAGCAGGGTTGGCTGCAACGCACCCATGGGGGCGCTGTCCTGGCAGAGCACGCGGCGCCGGAACCTCCCGTTGTACAACGCACGGGAGAAAACGCCGAGGAAAAGCGACGTATCGGCAAGGCAGCCGCAGCCCTGATCCACGAGGGTGATACTGTATTCATCGGTTCCGGAACAACGACCCTCGAGGTAGCCCGGCAACTGGCTGGGCGTAACCACATCACTGTGATCACCAATGCCCTCACCATCATCAATACCCTGGCTCAGGAAGAAGGAATCACTCTCCTTAGCACGGGCGGGCTTCTACGCTCGTCAGAATTATCTTTCATCGGTCACATCAGCGAATTGACGTTGCAGGAGCTGCGACCCCAGAAGGTGATCATGGGTATCCGTGCCATCAGCCTCACTGATGGCCTAACCAACGACTATGTGCCAGAGGTCTCCACCGACCGAATCATTATCCGATCTGCTCCGGAGGTCATCCTGGTGGCCGACCACAGCAAGTTCGGCCGGATCTCCACTGCCTTCGTGGCCCCAGTGGCAGCGGTACACAAGATCGTGACTGACAGCGCGACACCACCGGAGATCCTGCGCGAACTCAGGCAGAAGGATATTGAGGTGATTGTCGCATAACCTAGACATCTTCGGCATCCCGGCTGTCCACTATGGGGTTCGGGGCGCCGGCGCCCATGCCGCCGACGAGTATCTGATCGTGGACGATCTAGTGACGGTTATCAAAGTCTTGACCCTGTTAGTTCTGGACTGGTGTGGGGTGGCGTGAAGGAGCGACGTATGATCAACGAACTGGCTCCACGCGAGCGTGTGCTGCTGGCTCTGTCACACCAAGAGACTGATCGAGTCCCGGTGGATTTCAATGCCACCCCGGAAGCGTGGGCCCGGCTCAACCAGCACCTGGGGATTCATGACACCGAGGCGGTCCTGCGCCATCTGGGGGTTGACCTGCGCCATCCCCGCCAACCCTATGTCGGGCCGCCGCAGCGCCGTCACAGCGATGGCAGTTGGACCGATGCCTGGGGTGTACGCCGCCAGTCAGTGCCCCATAGGGGTGGTGCGTACGACGAAATCGTCGCGCATCCACTGGCGGATGTGCAGGATGCCAGCGAATTAGCTGACTATCCCTGGCCTCAACCAGAGTGGTGGGACGCCGATGCCCTGGCAGAACAGATCCAGACTCTAGACGCCGACATGCCCTATGCTATCGCCCTGGAAGAGTTCGGTGATCCCGGCGGGATGTTCGAAATTGCCTGGTACATGCGCGGCATGGAGCAGTTCTTCGTGGACATGGTTAAGCAACCAGACATCGCCTATGAGATCATGCGCCATGTGACCGACTTTTACACGGGCATGTTGGAGCGCGTGATGGACGCGGTCGGGGACCGTATTGATCTCATCTGGACCAGTGATGACATCGCCCATCAGCACGGCTTGCTCATGTCGAAATCCACCTGGCGCGAACTCATCGCACCCCACCACGAGCGGCTGAACCGGCGCATCCATGGACTAGGAACACGAGTCATGTACCACTCGTGTGGTGCCGTGCGGCCTTTCATTCCTGACCTGATCGAGATCGGCGTGGACGTGTTGGACGTATTACAGTTCAGTGCTGACGATATGGATCCGCTTGACATCAAAGCAACCTTCGGCAATCGGTTGTGTTTCCATGGCGGCATCGACGTGCAGAGCACGCTCCCCTTCGGTACGGAAGAAGAGGTACGTCAGGTCACGCGAGAGCGCATTGAGGTGTTGGGAAAGGGCGGTGGTTACATTCTAGCGCCCACTCATAACGTGCAGGTGGACACACCGCCGCAGAACATCGTTGCCATGTACGCGGAGACCGGCAGCTTGAGGCCATCAGGAGATGGGCGCTAACCATGGGACCTGACCGATGAACCACCGTGACAGACTTCTTGCTGCGTTAAACCATCAGGAACCAGATCGTGTCCCTATAGCTTTCGGTAGCCCCGAATGCTCAATACACCATGAGGCCCACCGAAGGCTGTTGCGTCATCTGGGCTATGCTGCTGATGAGCCGGCGCCTATCATCGATACCATCCTCCAGATCGTTGAACCAGACATGCGGCTTCTCGAGCACTTTGACGTCGACGTCGTGTGGGTTGCGATGCACGAAGGCCCCATACAGTGGGGACCGAATCGGGAAACCTATCAGGATGAGTTTGGGCGTCGCTTTAAGCTGGGCGGTGGATTCTACAACCAAATTGAGGCACCACTCAAGGAGGGAACCGAGGAGGAACTGGCCCATTATGAGTTTCCTGACATGTCACAGCACGACCGCACAGCCGGATCACGCGAGAAGGCCCGCCGCTTTTATGATGCTGGCTATGGTGTAGGAGCAGCCGGTGCCTGGGGGATCTATGAGATTTCGAGTAGTTTACGCGGGGCCGAAAACCTCTTTCTGGATATGGCTCTGAATCCAGAATTCGTGGAGGCTGTGGCCGAACGCGTATTGGAAGAGCATCTGAAACCATTCTACAGCGTGCTATTAGAGGCGATCGGACCGTGGGTACAGATGGTCATGGTCAGCGATGACTATGGGGGACAGAAGAGTCTACTCTTCTCCCCTGAGATGTTCCGCAGCATCTACAAGCCTCGACTGCGACGCTTGGTGGACCACATTCGAACAATGACAGACGCCAAAATCTATATCCATTCTGACGGGGCCATCGCGGAGCTCATTCCTGATTTCATCGAGATCGGGCTGGACGGGCTGAATCCGGTGCAATTCACGGCGCGAGGAATGGCAGCGGATCATCTGAAGCGAGAATTCGGTGGTGAGCTGGGTTTCTTCGGCGGTGGTTGCGACAATGAGGTTCTAAGTCTAGGTACGGTTGAAGAAGTTCGAGATAATGTCCAACGACAGATCGCGACACTTGCACCGGGTGGAGGCTATGTCTTTACCTCTATTCACAATATTTCGCAGGAGGTGCCGCCTGAGAATATTGTGGCTTTTTTCAATGCCGGGCTTGAGTTTGGACAATACCTTGGGAGGTGATGCCCATCATTCACCAAACTGGAAAACGACTCACAGAGACAGAAACACAGATGATGTTGACCCGACACTGACCATAACAAGGAGGACCGATTATGAAACGCCCATTCATCACGCTCAGTACGATCATGTTGCTTACCGTCAGCATTCTGTTGCTGTCAAGCTGTGTGGCACCGCCGGCAGCAGCTCCACAGCCCGCCGAACCGGCTGCCCCTGCGGAGGCGCCCAAGCCGGCTGAGGAGATCACCGTCATTCTGCCCAAGCACGAGGCCGACCTGGTGGGCTTCTGGCCGGCACGCGTCAAGGAGTTCGAGGAGCAGACCGGCATCAAGGTTACCCTGATCAACATGTCGTGGGATAAGGCGGCTGACAAGGTGTTGGCTGAGATGGCCGCTGGCGGCGATGCCTACGACGTTATCGAGTTCGACAACTCGTGGGTCGCTAAATTCCGGCAAGCTGACTGGCTGGAGCCCCTGGACACCTTCATGCCGGCCGACTACACCAAGGACATGGTGCCCGGTCTGGTGGACCTGTTCTCTGACGAAGACAACACCTACGGTCTGGTGTGGAACAACGACATCCGATTCTTCTTCTACAATGCCGATATTCTGGAGCAGGCCGGCATCGATACCCCGCCGACAACCTGGGACGAGTTGGTCGTCCAGTGTAAGACTATCCAGGAGAAAGGCATCGTCGAGCATTGCCTGGCCCAGCCGTGGGTGCAGGAGTGGGCTATCGTCAACGAGTTCCACTTCTTTACATACACCTTCGGCGGCGAGATGCTGGGTGAGGGCAATAGCTTTCTCTGGAACACCGACGGCGCTGCTGAAGCTCTGCAGTTCATGGTAGATATCATCCAGAAGGATGAGATTGTGAACCCAGCCAGCCTCACCTTCAGCCAGGAAGACGCTATGAACGTATTCCTGTCTGGCGACGCCGCCTTCTTCCCCCAGGCCTGGCCGGGTGCCTACGCCTTCGCCCAGGATGAATCCCTCTCCAAGATCGTGGGAAAGGTCAAGGTGGGACTGGTGCCAGGTAAGGAGCCCGGTATGTCGGCTGCCCTCGCCCTGCCCGAAGCCATGGCCATCCCCAAGAACTCGAAGCATAAGGAAGCGGCCTGGAAATTCATCGAGTTCATGACCAGCAAGCCTGTCAACAAGCTGATGGCCCTGGAGATCGGCGCCATCCCCATTTATGTCGACCTGTACAACGACCCAGAACTGGTGGATAGGTATCCCTATTGGAAGGAGTTCGGCGCCCAGCTTGACACAGCTCAAGGCCTGATGCAGACCACCTGGCTCGACCAATGGGGCCAGGTGACCATGGTTGAGATTCAGAAGGCCCTGGCCGGCCACCAGACGGCCCAAGAAGCTCTGGACGCTATCTACGCCGAAACCGGGGAGTTCGAGGGCCAGCCGTAGCACAGTGAATACAGGGATGTCGGCCGGCTGCCCGGCCGACATCCCCCGGCCGCCTGACCGAGAATCAGACGTTGGCTGAACTAGCAGCTACCGAGCCCAAATCGGGCCGACTGCGCTTCAACATCAACGACCCCCAGTGGCTGGGGCTCACGCTCATCGCGCCCACTTTTGGCATCGTTTTGGGGTTTTTGTTGTTCCCCTTTCTGTACGCCCTGGTGCTGAGCTTCATGCACTACAACCTCAGCAACCCAAATGCGACCGCTTTCATCAGAATAGAGAATTATCTTGAATTACTGACGGACCGCTATTTCATCAGTGCTGTCCAGCGCACCATTGTCTTCAGCATCGTGTCGGTCGTTCTTGAGGTCCTACTAGGCATCTCCATAGCCATCGTGCTGGACCAGAAGTTCCGGTTCCAGGGCTTAATGCGTGGGCTTATCATCCTTCCGTGGGCTCTGCCAACAGTGGTCAACGGTATCATGTGGAAGTGGATCTACAACGCCGACTATGGGGCTCTGAACGCGCTGCTGACCCAACTCGGCGTCCTCCAGGAGTATCAAGTGTGGCTGGCCGACCCGAATTGGGCCATGGCTTTGGTTATCTTCGCTAATGTGTGGAAAGAGACCCCCTTTACGGTCATCCTGGTGCTGGCTGCCCTGCAGGGTATTCCCGCCGAACTCTATGAGGCCGGTAAGGTCGACGGCACATCGGCCTGGCAGAGCCTATGGCACATCACGCTACCGTTGCTTCGGCCGGTCATCATGATCGCCGCCCTGCTACAGGTCATTTGGGGCTTCCAGACCTTTGACCTGATCTACATCGTCACTAGCGGCGGACCGTTCAACTCCACCGAATTGGTAGCGTATCGTCTCTATTTGCAGACCTTTAAGTTCTTCGAGTTCGGTTATGGTTCGGCCATGGCCTACATGGTAACGCTGTTTCTGCTAATCCCAGCCATATTCTACATCCGGTCGGCATACCGAAACATAGTAGAGTACTAGACCATGACGAACCGAACCCTAAGCCGCACGCTACTCTACCTGGCCGTGGTGCTCATCGCCCTGTGGACCCTGCTGCCGTATGCGTGGTTGGTCATCTCTTCAATCTCACACAAGAGTGAGCTCCTGACGGTACCCCTGCGCTGGCTACCTACAAACCCAACTCTGGAGAACTATCAGAAGCTCTTCTTCGGTGGCGGGGCGACGGGAGAGAGTGTGACCCTGTTTCTCCGTTCCCTCAAGAACTCGGCCATTATCGCCTTCTTAGCGACCTCAATTTGTGTAATGGTTGGTGCTTTCTGCGCCTATGCCCTCACGCGGCTTGTGTTTCCAGGCCATCGCTACGCCATGCTCTTCCTGATGGCGACGCAGCTCCTGCCTCCAGTGGCCATCGTTATTCCGGGATATATTATCCTCAAGCGTCTGCACCTGCTAGACACGTTTCAGGGCGTGGTGCTGGTCTACCTGAGCTTTATCCTACCCCTCGTCGTGTGGATCCTACGCGGCTACTTCAGCAATATCCCCAGCGAACTGGAGGATGCCGCGCGCATTGACGGTTGCACGCGTGTGGGAGCGTTGTTCCGGGTGGTACTACCCCTGTCCGGTCCAGGCCTGGTCAGTACTAGCGTGTTCGCTTTTATCGCTGCCTGGAATGAGTTCTTCTATGCCTTCATCTACACGTCTGCCGACGCCAAGACGCTGCCGGTACTCATTGGAGAGTTCAGCAGCAAGTTCGGGCCGGACTATATCAGCATGGCCGCTGCCGGCGTCGTGGCCAGCATTCCGCCCCTGCTCCTGGCCCTGCTGTTTCAGAAATTCCTGATCCGGGGTTTGACGGCCGGCTCAGTAAAGGGCTAATGCCTTGCGCGACTACGACATTCTGGTCATCGGTGAGCTAAACGTGGACCTGATTCTCACGGGAGAAGATGTGGTGCCCGAGTTCGGCCAGGTGGAGAAGCTCGTGGACGACGCCACGCTGGCCCTTGGCAGCTCGTCAGCCATATTCGCCTGTGGCGCCAGCCGGCTGGGACTGCGCGTGGCCTTCGCCGGCAAGGTGGGCGACGACGACTTTGGACGCTTCATGCTGCGCACCCTCCAGGAGCGCGGGGTCGACACAACCCCCGTCATGGTAGACTCCGCGGTCAAGACCGGGCTGACTGTTCACCTCTCCCGATCTGACGATCGGGCCATGCTCACTTACCCGGGCTCCATCGCTGCTTTTCGGGCTACCGAAGTCGACCAAGGTCTCTTCGCCCGGACGCGCCACGTGCACTTGAGTAGCTTTTTTCTGCAGACCAGCATCCGCCCTGACCTCGCTGGCCTCTTCGAAGCTGCCCGTGACACTGGCGCCACGGTGTCCCTGGACCCTGGCTGGGACCCGGCTGAAGATTGGAACGGCACACTCCGACAAGTCCTGACGCAGGTAGACGTGTTCCTACCCAACGCACAAGAAGCCGTCCATATCGCACAGACTGCGGATCCTTCGGCTACGCTCAGTACAAGTCTTGGGTCAGCGCTGGACGATCTAGCGCAACGATTGCCCCTGGTGGTCGTCAAGCTGGGCGCTGAGGGAGCAATGGCCCGGCGGGCTGGTGATGAAGTCCACTGCCCCACGTTCAATGTGGTGGTCATCAATACGACTGGGGCCGGCGATAGCTTCAACGCCGGCTTCCTTCGCGCCTATCTACACGAACGCGACTTGGTTACGTGTCTGCGCTGGGGGTGCGCATGTGGGGCGTTGGCTACTACGAAGGTAGGCGGCATCGCCGGCCAGCCCACCGTGACCGAGGTCGAAGCACTGTTGTCATCAAGTTAGATTCCCTGGGAGGAGATATGAACTTGCAGCCCGGAAGCCACACCTACCGCGAGATCATCGGCCAGAGCGATGCCTGGTCCGCAAGCTTGGCTGCTGCCGAGGTTCAGGCAGACGGCCTACGATCCTGGCTGGATCAGCCGTGGGCTGAGGTTCTCTTTGTTGGTTGCGGTTCGACTCACTATCTGTCCCATTCGGGAGCGGCCATTTGGCAAGCGCTCACGGGTACCGCAGCCCGGGCCGTGCCTGCGTCGGAACTGTGGTTGTTCCCGGACTCGTCCCTGCCACGACCACCCTCGCTCCTGGTAGCCGTATCTCGCTCGGCCGAGACCACAGAAACCTTACGGGCCGTGGATGTGTATCGCCGGCTGGCCGGTGACGATGTCCTAGCTGTGACCTGCTATCCGGACCGCCCCCTCGTGGCCGAGGCTACGCGTGTCCTTGTCGCCCGACACGCTGAGGAGGAAAGTGTAGCTCAGACCCGCTCCTTCACCAGTATGTTGTTACTCATTCAATTTGCAGCCGCCCTGGCTTCAGGTCAGGACGATTACCTGGATCAGTTGCGTGCCTTGCCCTCCTTGGGCAGGCGCATCGTGGGAACTTTTGAGGAGCTAGCGCAACGGTTAGGGCGGGACCCAGATATCGAGCGCTTCGTCTTCCTCGGCTCTGGCGCCAACTATGGCCTGGCGTGCGAGGCCATGCTAAAGATGAAAGAAATGTCCCTCTCCCCATCCGAGGCTTTCCACTTCCTGGAGTTCCGCCACGGCCCTAAGTCTGTGGTCGGACCTGATATGCTCATTGTTGGTTTGGTGAGTGAGACCGCACGGAAGTACGAGGCCGCGGTCCTGGCGGAGATGCGGGACCTGGGGGCACGGATACTGGCACTGGCCGAGTCACCGGATGGGCTGCCGGCTGATGACGTGGTAGTCCTTGATTCCAACCTCGGCGATCCGGTCCGGGGCCCGCTGATGCTGCCCATCCTGCAACTGATGGCCTATTACCGGGCCATGAATAAAGGGCTCGACCCCGACCGGCCCAGTAATCTGGAAGCAGTGGTGCGGCTCTAACACCAATACCTATCATGTGGACCTTGAACGAGCTTGTGCGCAGAATCATCCGGCTGCGCACTGAGGGGATCGCGCAAGTCACCTTGTTAGCCGTCTGCCCTAACTCCGAGGCTGTCCTGGAGGCTGCCGTGAAGGTGGCTGCAGCTAACAACACGCCTATGCTCTTCGCCGCTACACTTAACCAGGTAGACCGCGATGGGGGATATACGGGTTGGACACCAGATCAGTTCGTGAAGCAGATGCGCGCCTTTGCCCGGAAATACGGGTGGGATGGCCCCCTCTATCCCTGTCTAGATCACGGCGGACCGTGGCTTAAGGACAGGCATACTCTGAAGGGCCTCTCTTTGGAGGAGACCATGATCGAGGTGAAGCGCAGTCTGACCGCATGCCTCGAGGCCGGCTATCAGTTGCTGCACATTGATCCCACGGTGGATCGCAGCCTGCCACCGGGAGAGACCATCGCCATCCAGACCGTGGTGGCGCGCACCCTGGAACTTATCGACTACGCAGAAAGCGAGCGCCGGCGCCTTGAATTGCCTCCCGTTGCCTACGAGGTGGGAACGGAAGAAGTGCATGGCGGGCTGGTGGACTACACCAGTTTCGAGACCTTTATCGAAGGACTACATGACGGGTTGGAAACTAGAGGGCTTATCGATACCTGGCCATGCTTTATCGTCGGCAAGGTCGGCACCGACCTCCACACCACCGATTTCGACCCGCGGGCAGCGACACATCTCTTCGACGTAGTTGCGCCGCTGGGATCGCTGATCAAGGGTCATTACACCGACTGGGTCGAGAATCCAGAGGACTACCCAACCACTGGCATGGGCGGGGCCAACGTCGGCCCGGAGTTCACCGCCGAGGAGTGCCTCGCCCTGAGCAATCTGAACGCCAAAGAACAAGTCCTGTGCCAAATCCGCGCCGACCTGACGCCTTCCAATTTCATGGCCGTCCTCGAAGGGGCCGTTGTCGATTCGGGGCGCTGGAAAAAGTGGCTCCAGCCCGAGGAAGAAGGATCGGACTTCTCCGAACTTTGCTCGGATCGCCGCACCTGGCTGGTGCAGACCGGGGCTCGCTACGTCTGGACGACGCCCTCCGTCCTGGCCGCCCGCCAGGAACTCTACGCTAACCTGGCACACGTAACGCCGGATCCACATCAGGTCGTCGTGAACCGAGTGGCTGAGGCCATAGACCGTTACATCGTAGCTTTTCACCTCTTCGATGCCCTGACTCTCCTCGAGAAGTATGGATGACAGCCAAGCATTCAGGCCCCACCCAAACGAGTTGAGCCGGATAGCAGCATCGCGTGAACTGCCAGAGATTGTTGGCACTTTTTCGCGACGCTTAGCGGAAACCCCGGGATGACTTCCGCTTCATGCGCTCGATCTGGAAAACAACAAGACAGATTACTAACTACGGAGAACCAGTGTTGATAGCCCGCCACGCGAGACCAAAGAGGAACAGCGACGCCAGACCGTAAATCAACGCTTCACGCCGCGTATCCCGCCCTTGGGTGTAGGCGTAGACGCCCGGCCAGATCAGCAAGACCAACACGCCGTAGAGGAAATGGACGATCCCTGGCGGCCGGCCTCCCTGAAAGTACATCACCACCCCGATGAGGGCCTGGGCCACTAGCACCAATTCCCCGATGACCAGTGTTCCCCAGTAGCTGGGCGAGATCCCTTGCCGACGGACGTAGTTCAAGAGCGCCCACAGCCCGACTACCAGCGCAAACAGTCTCGCTGTGTTTGCCAATCCCGCATGCAGCTCGACAAGTGACACAGCGTCAGACCCCCTCAACCCGAGTGGCGATGAACTCACGGAGGGCTTGGTTGAAGGCTTGCGACTGCTCCAGGTTCGAGAGGTGGCCGGCATCCGGAATGACCACCAATTTGCTGCCTGGAATCGCATCAACCATTGCCTCCGCGTCGGCCGCCGGGGTGATCGCATCGTCGGCTCCCACCACGACCAGGGTCGCGACGGAGATATCACCCAGCATCGGGCGGGAATCCGGGCGCTGGGCCATGCCATGCAACGCGGCCACGATGCCTACGACAGGCTGCCGAGCCATCATGGCATGGACGGTTTGCACAAGATTGGGCTGATTCTTGGAGGTCACCGGCGAAAGAAGCTTGCCCAGCATGTCATCCGCCAGCGCAGCGGCCCCGAGCTCTTTCACGATCGCAGCCGTCGCTGCACGGTTAGCCCGCGCTTCGTCAGTGTCAGCTTGCGGGCGCGTATCTACCAGCACCAGGCCACACAGACGATCCGGGTACTTCTGATGGAAGGCAAAAGCAATGTAGCCCCCCATCGACAGGCCGGCCAGTACCACCTGATTGACCTCCAGTTCATCGAGGAGCGTGTGGAGGTCGTCGGCGTACTGGTCCATCGTGACCTCTTGGCTAGGTGTGGAACCACCAAAGCCCCGCAAATCCGGCACAATCACGCGGTATTCGTCCGACAGGGCGTCCAACTGTGGCTGCCACAGCGTGCCGTCCAGGGGAAAGCCATGCACGAACACGATCGGAAGCCCTGTTCCCCGATCCGCATAGGACATCTCGATATCGTTGACGTTCGCTTTCACGGTCTGCTCCTTCGAAACCTGCTTAAGAAACTCGGTTTTCTGGAAAAACCGGGTTTCTGACACTCATGGCAAGCCAGCTCATTCTACCACAGAGCCGGCATCCCATGCAACAGCAGTTTATTGACCCATCCACCTCGTGCGCCTATAATTACAGTCAACCGAGATTCATAGCCTGACAATGCGTAAAACGTGAAACCCTCGACAGGGCTCAGGACGGCGCGCAAAACGTGAGGGCGTCACGTTTCACGCATCACGTTTTACGTTTCACGTTTCACGTATGCTCTCATTTACCGACTACCGACTCCAACAGCGCGAGTACCTGCTGCGCATCGCCCGAGCGATGACGTCGGAGTTAGAACTCCGCGACGTGCTACGCATGGTCATCGAGCACGCAGTGACGCTGCTCACCGGGCAGGCTGGCCTGATCACCCTGCGGCGCCCCGACGACACTTTCGGGATCGTGGCCAGCTATGGCATTGAACGCCAGATGTTGCGCCGGTTTGCACCGCTGCTGCAGGGCATGCCGTCGGCAGCATTTGAGGGCGATCGCCCCGGTCGGATGCACCCGCAGTTACAGCGCTGGCTGGCAGCCATTGCATCCTCATTTGACATACCGTTCGGAGATTCGGTGGCCATGCCGCTGACCATGGCCGAGGAGTTCATCGGTGTTATCTTCATCTTCCGGGGCCTCGAAGCCCAGTTTACGCCGATGGACCGTCAACTCCTGGCTGACTTCGCCGACATTGCGGCCATTGCCGTTCGCAACGCCCAGCTCTTCCAGCAGGTACTCGAAGAACGCCGGCAACTCAAGACACTGGTCACACACACCGAAGAGGGCGTGGCGATCCTGGATCCTGGGGGGTATATTCGCCTGTTCAACCAGGCGTTGGCCTCAATGACCGGCTGGCCGGCCAGTCAGGCGATTGGACGCCCGGTCGCTGACGTGATTACCGTCGTCGACGAAAGAGCCAACCCTGTACGTGCCCCCAACATTCCGGGCGATTACCGACCCGACGACGATGAGCCGCGACGCCTGGAGGGCTGGTTGATCCGACGTGACGCAACGCAAGGGCCGTATGTGGGAATCACACTGTCGCCACTTTATGACAACTCTGGCCAACTGTTCAGCGTCGTCGTCAATTTCCAGGACGTCACCCGTTTCAAAGAGGCAGAGGACCTGAAATCGACATTCGTGTCGGTGGTCTCCCATGAACTGAAGACGCCTCTGGCAATCATCACGGGATACGCCGAAACCCTGGGACGCGAGGACGCCGGGTGGGACACGGAGACGATACGCGAGGGCCTGGCAATCATCCGCGACGAGAGTGCGCGGCTCAATCGCCTGATCGAAGACCTGTTGGACGCGGCTCGCGTGGAGGCCGGCGTCCTCGAACTACGCATGTCCTACATCCGGCTCGACGATCTGGCGAAATCGAGTGTAGAAGCCCTGCGCCCCCTTGAGCGAGACCACATGTTTGCTGTGGATTTCCCGCCGGAATTCCCTACTGTGCCAGGCGATCCGGAGCGGCTGCGCCAGGTGTTGCGCAACTTGCTGAATAATGCCATCAAGTACTCGCCGGTTGACAGCCTCATCCGTATCAGTGGGCACATCGAGCCTGACAAAATCGTCGTCTCTGTGTCCGATGAGGGGCCGGGCATCCCCTTGGACGAGCAGCGCTATCTGTTCGACCGGTTTACCCGCGGCCCGACTGCGCAGCATACGACCTCGGGGGCCGGCCTGGGTCTCTACCTCAGCAAGGCCATCATAGAAGCACATGGAGGCGAGATTTGGGTGGAAAGTGCACCCGGCCAGGGCGCAACATTCTACTTCTCGTTACCCAAGAATAGCCACACACGGTAGGAGGGGATTAATTGTGAAGGGCACCGATAGATTTCTCATTGGCATCGTCGCCGGAGTAGTGCTGCTGGTTGGCGTGGCCTTCGCGGTCGCGTTCCTGCGGCCCGAGCCGAGCTATCGGCCAGAAGATACCCCCGAGGGCGTGGCGCACAATTACCTGTTCGCGCTGCAGCAGGAAGACTACGCCCGCGCCTACGGCTATCTCTCGCCCACGCTTAAAGGTTACCCAGCCTCCGTCGAAATATTCACCGAGGACATCCACGATCATCGCTGGAGCTTCCGCACAGATCGTGACTCAGTCACGCTGGAGGTCGAGTCGGCCCGCATCACCGGGAATCGGGTGCTGGTCTCGGTGCGGGAGACGCGGTTCTACGGCCGGAGATTGTTTGACAGTAGTCAATACACCAACACCTTCGACATGAAGCTCCAACGCGAGAATGGAGCCTGGAAGATCATCGCATCCGACTCATATTGGCTTGAGTGTTGGGATGAACTAAGGGGCTGTTCGTGATCCGCGCTAGCACTTTGAACCTATCCGAAAGTCCGGAATGCTCGCGCTGGACAACAGTCCAGCGGCGGACTGTTGTCCGCCTTGAGCAGGTTTTCGGATAGACACTTCGAATCCGGAGGAGGCGACTATGGCTACCGTTCGTCGCTGGTATATGTTCCTTTCATGCGCCATCAGCCTGCAATTCGGCACCTGGGCCGTCATCGCCCTGCTCCGAAATTTGTTTACACTGGGCCAACAGGTCCCCGTGACGGCCATCGCTTTTCAAATCGCCGTCATCGTCGTTGCTCTGCCTATCTTCCTTGTCCACTGGCTGTGGGCGCAGCGTCTTGCGAGGCAAGACGCAGATGAGCGTGAGACCGCCGTGCGCCGCCTGTATCTTTACGGCATGCTCGCTGCCTACCTTGGCCCTTTCGTCTTCAACGCTCTAAACCTGGTCACCACACTACTGCGGCTGGCCTTTGGCGAGCCGCGCGGTGACTTCTTCTCCGGTTTTTCCCCAACCGAGGCTATTATTCGCAACCTCGTCGCGATGGTCGTCCTTGGGGTGCTGTGGTTTTATCACCAGCGCATTGTAGCAGAAGATGCCGAAGTTTCGCCCGAGACAGGCGACGCCGCCACCGTGCGCCGGCTGTATATTCTTGGCTTCAGCGCCGTGGGCGGAACGATGACGATCCTGGGCATCATCCGTCTGCTGCGCTGGATCACGTTCCAATTCGGGGGCGGCGCGGTGATCAGCGGGCTGGGCAGCGGAGGCCTCGCCGCTGAGGTGGCGCGGCTGAGCGTGGGCATGCCGCTCTGGTTGCTCTTCTGGGTGCGGGCGCAACATCTGTTCACCGGGCCAAGCGAGGAAGCTTGTACTGAGCCACGTCGAAGGGCCAGTCGAAGTGAACGCGAGTCCGCCCTGCGCAAGTTGTATCTGTACCTCACACTGTTCATCGCCGTGCTCGGCGCCGTCACCAATGCCACCTTCATCCTTGCTGGTTCCTTCCGCCGCTTGCTTGATCTGCCTGCACGGGGCGACATTCGCGGCCCGCTGCCCGTCGTCATCGGCATGGTCGTGCCGTGGGCGTATCACACTTACGTTCTCCGGCGCGACGCTGCCCTCGCTGGCGAAGTATCCCGGCAGGCCGGCATCCGGCGGCTGTACCTTTATCTGATTGCGGGCATCGGCCTCGCTGCATTCCTGGTAGGCCTGAGTGGCGATATCAGCGTTCTTATCCGCTCGCTGGCCGAGCGGGCACTTCGACTGGGCTCAGTACAAGTCTTCGGTGCAGATCTCAAAGAGCAACTTGCGTGGTTTACTGCCGCCCTCATGGCCGGCCTGCCGGTGTGGATCCTGCCGTGGCGGCAGGCGCAGATTGAAGCGGTAGCGCCCGGCCCCGCCGGCGCTGAGGAACGCCGTTCGGTCGTACGCAAAATCTATCTGTACTTCTATCTCTTCGTCGCCACCATGACGGTGCTTTCCAGCGTGGTATACATCGTGTTCCGGCTATTGAGCCTTGTCCTCGGCGAGGGTGAGACGGGCAACCTGCTCAGCGATCTGGGGCAACCCATCGCCTTCAGCCTGATCGCTGTGGGTGTGTGGTTGTATCACGGGTTTGCCCTGCGCAGCGACAGGCAGCTCACCCAACGTGAACAGGTCGAGCACCTGATGGCACTCCGCATTGCCGTAGTGGATGTAGGCGAAGGACTCTTTGGGCGGGCGGTGCTGGATGAACTACAGCGCGAATTGCCTGGCCTGACCCTAGATCCGATCGGTCTGACCCAGTCGGCGGCCGAAGCCATGGGTACGGATGCAGATCACGATGCCATTGCCGCTCGATTGGCCGGGGCGGAGCTAATCGCCGGGCCGTGGGTTATCGCCGTTGCCGGCGGGGCGGGCGGTGCCGTCACTGCCGAAATCGCGGAGGCGGTCGCTGCCAGCCCGGCACGCAAATTGCTGGTCCCAGTCTGGGCTGAGGGGTGGGAGTGGGCCGGGGTGGATCGGTGGAATGCCGAAGCAATCGTCCGGCAAACCGTGGGCGCGGTAAAGCAAATGGTGGAGGGGGAAGAGGTCAAGCCTGCCCGGCCACCTGGAGCCGGTGCGATCATTGCCATCATCATCGGCGTGCTGTTCCTGCTGATCTTGCTGGCAATTCCCGTGCTGACCCTCTTTAGTCAGATTCGGTGATCTTGGAAATCAACAATGCGACAAGCGAGCAAATACCATGACTTCGTTGAAAGACAAGCTCATACTGGTTGTTGACGATGAACCCCGCATGGTGCGTTTTATTCGCATGAACCTGGAGGTTGAAGGCTGTCGGGTCATCGAGGCGTCGGACGGGCTGGAAGCCTTGGAGAAAGTTCGCGAAGAAATCCCGGACATCGTCATTCTCGACGTGATGATGCCGAACATGGACGGGTTTGAGACGCTCCACGAGCTTCGGGAGTTCTCCGACGTGCCTGTCATTATGCTGACTGTTCGCGCCGAGGAAGAAGATCGGGTCCGTGGACTGGAGCTGGGCGCCGACGACTATCTGGGTAAGCCATTCAGTCCCCGGGAACTGGTCAGCCGCATCAAAGCCGTCCTACGGCGTGCCGAGATGGCGCCGCCGGTGTACAAATCGATGCTCAAGATCGACGACGATCTCTCCATCGACTTCGCACGGCGTGAGGTTATTGTGCGCGGCGAGCAAGTCAAGCTACGACCGACGGAGTGGCGGCTGTTGTACCATCTGGTTAGTAATGCTGGTTGGGTCATTAGCCACAACGTGCTGCTCGCCAAAGTGTGGGGGCCCGAATACCAGGACGCTCATCACTACGTGCGGTTGTATATCACCTATCTACGCCAGAAAATCGAAGAGGACCCCTCCAACCCAAAGTACATCTTGACCGAGCGGGGCATGGGCTACCGATTCGTCGATTTTGAAGGCCGGCCCGAGAGAGAGACCATTAGAAGCTCGTAAAAGCCGCAAGCATCTCATCAACACCGACTTTTGCCTGGCGCACATCAATCCGCCTGACCGTTTCAACCCCCCGAGTCACCAAGCCGTCGGTGTCGAGTGCAGCTTCAGCCGCCAACACCTGCTCCACAGTCGTTGCCGTAGCCGGATGGCGGGGCACGAACAACTGACAGCAGTCCTCGCCCGGCAAGGTCGAGATATCGTACGTGTCGATGGCCTCCGCCCGCTGGATGATGTCAATCTTGTCCATACCAATTAGGGGACGCAGAATCGGCATTGACACTGCTTCCTCGATGGTAGCCAGATTGGGCAGGGTCTGGGATGCCACCTGAGCCAGGCTCTCACCGGTGACCAGGGCATCGGCACCCTCCTGCAACGCGAGTCGCTCGGCAATGCGGGCCATCAGCCGGCGATAGACCACAATCCGCAACTTCTCTGGCACGTGCTGCATCACCTCATACTGCAACGGCCCAAAGGCTACCGACCACAGATTAGGGGAAGCACCGTATCGCATCAACACCCGAACCAGTTCGATGGACTTGACTTCGGAGGTGCGAGTGACATAGGGATGCCCGTGAAAGTGGACGCAAAAGGCCTCACATCCGCGTTTCAACATGCTGTGTACCGCGACGGGGGAATCAATTCCACCCGACAATAGACACGCCACCCGACCACTCACGCCGACCGGCAGGCCACCCGGCCCATCGATCCGTTCAAAGAAGAAGAAAATCTGCTTGAACAGAATTTCAACGTAGATCGTCACGTCCGGGTTGTCGAGGTCAACGGCCTTCCCGGTGCGCTCCTGGATCGCGGCGCCAATGTCGGCGTTAACCTCGTAGGATAGGAGCGGAAAGTGCTTGTTGCCTCGTTTCGTGCTGACCGCGAAAGTCGCGTAACCATCGGTCGGTATGTTCCGTATCACGGCCTGCCGCAGCGCGTCGAGGTCCAGCGGCGTGCGGAAGGCTGGCGCAAAGTAGACAATACCGAACACGGTCTCCAGGCGCTCGCGAATAGCTGTCCACGAAGCCC
Source organism: Anaerolineae bacterium (assembly GCA_046758565.1). Taxonomy (GTDB): domain Bacteria; phylum Chloroflexota; class Anaerolineae; order Epilineales; family JAANWY01; genus JBHIAO01. The sequence goes on along the minus strand of JBHIAO010000007.1, from coordinate 2,563 downwards.
CTGGCTCCAGCTCCAACATCAGCCGGCCCGACAGCCGGCGCCCTTTGCGCACGCCCAGCCCCTTGGTCCGGGCCAGGATATTACTCAGGAGTTGCTTCTCGAACAGCGGGCGGTTGCGCCCCTTCAGTCCGATCTCGTGATAGTGAATGATAACGTAGCGATCCATTGTTCTGGGTATTGGGTGTTGAAAATTAGTCGTTGGTCCCTTCGGCAAGCTCAGGGCAGGCGTTCGTCGACGAGCGAAGCGAGCCTTACCTACTAGCCCTGAGCTGGCTGCTCAGCCAACGTGACCGGAATGGTCCTTTCTCTCCCGTCGCGGATAATCGTAAGCTGAACAGTCTGGCCGACCCGCATTTTTCCCTCCAGGTAGAGGGTAAGATCCCGTTGCTCCTTAATCGGCGTGCCGTCGATGCCCACAATCACGTCTCCACCAATCGGCACAATCAGATTACCGACCCGGACACGCTGGGTACCCCCACGGATGCCGGCCTGCAACGCCGGCCCATTTCGGTACACAGCTACCACCAGCACACCCTGGTCGGCCGGCCAGTCGAATCCGCCGCGGCGGAAGCGTGCCGCGAGATCGGGCGTGATGTCGAAGCCACGAATGCCCAGCCAGGGATGGGGGTAACGTCCCTTCTCGATTAACACCGGAACAACCCGCTGGATCGTGGACACTGGAATCGCGAAGCCGATGCCGGCTGATGCCCCGGTGGGGCTGAAAATGGCCGTGTTCACACCGATAAGCCGGCCCTGCGAATCCAGCAAAGGTCCTCCGGAATTACCCGGGTTGATGGCCGCATCGGTCTGAATAACCTCACCGAGGAACGTATCATTCTCGATGATCCGACCGAGGGCACTGATCACGCCGGTGGTCAGCGTCCGCTCAAAACGGCCGAACGGATTGCCAATAGCAATGACTCGCTGCCCCACGCGAAGGCCATCGGTCTGACCCAGAGGCACCGGCGCCAGATTCTCCGGCGGCACATCGATACGGAGTACCGCCAGATCATTCTGTGGGTCGATCCCAATCACTTCCGCTGGCACGGATGTGTCGTCGGACAAGGCCACCTCGACCTCTTCAGCCCCCTCTACAACGTGATAGTTGGTGACAATATGCCCCTGTGTATCGAACATGAAGCCTGAGCCGGTTCCTTCCTGAGGAATCGGGCGGAAGAAAAAGTCATAGGTGATCGTCCGGCTCGTGACGTTCACGACCGACGTCGCCCGCTGCTCGTAGACACTCGTCACCAGTTGCTCTTCGACGTCCAGTGCCTGGAGCGTTCCGGCGGGAAGCGGTGTTGGCGTCAGCACGATGACGTATGGTGTTTGTGTCGGGGCCGGCGTGGCGGTCGCTGCAAGGGAGGTTGGTAAAGACTGGCAGCCGGCTACGGCCACTAGCATCACGAGTCCCCAAGCCACCATCAACCAAATGCGAGATTGCCGATATTGAGCATCGACATTCCTGCGACAAGGCGACAAGGTGACACGGAGACAGGCTGGCAAAGTGATCTTCCACATGGCGGAGGGCTCGCACATTCTAAATCTCTCGATCTCCCCTTCTCCCTGTCTCCCCCTCACCCATGCTCCCCTGCTCCCCTGCTCCTGTACTCCCCCGCGCAGCCAACAGTCCCAGGAAGATGCGCTCCGACGTGAGGGGCAGTTGATCGAACCAGATACCCGTGGCATCGTGGACCGCCGCAGCGATGGCCGGCGCGATGGGCAGCATCGCCATCTCTCCCACCCCCCGAGCCCCGAACGGCCCCTCCGGATCGGGATCCTCGAGGATCAACACCTGAGTTTCGTCCGCCACATCCAGAACTGTGGGAATCAGGTAGGTGGTGAGATTGGGCGTCACGATCTCTCCGTTTTTCACGATGAAGTTCTCAGTGGTGGCATACCCCTGACCCTGGGCCACACCACCCTCGATCTGGCCCTGGACCTGCTGCGGGTTGATAGCGCGTCCAACGTCGTGAGCCGAGATCACGCGTACCACGTGAAGCTGGCCTGTCTCCACATCCACTTCGACCTCGACGGCCTGAGCAGCGTAGCCGTAAGTGACGTTCGGATCACACTCACCAGCCTCTTCGTCGAGCGGTGTCGTTTCTCGCGCACGATAGGTGTAGGTCACGATCACCGGGTCATCGTCGGTCTCGAGCCACTGTTCCTTGGCCCGCCGCGCAGCGCCGATGGCAGCGTTGCCCAACATGAACGTCAGGCGCGAAGCCGAGCAGCTCCCGGTCTCCGATGCAACAGCCGTATCTTCGGTCAGGAGGCGCAGCCGGTCCAGCGGCACCTCAAGCTGATCGGCAATGAACTGTGCCAGCACCGTGTGCACCCCCTGCCCAACGTCCGACGCGCCGGCCCGCACCACAACCTCCTCCATCTCCGCCCTGCCATGCAACTCCAGTGTGACGGTGGCTTTCTCATCAAACCCAAAGCTGTACCCCACGTTCTTGTACCCACACGCAATCCCTATTCCATTGCGGATTGCGGATTGCGGATTGCGGATTGTGGACCGTGGATTTCCCTTCTGCAGCTCGCCATCCGTAAATCCGAAATC
>JBHIAO010000006.1:0-40069 GCA_046758565.1 Anaerolineae bacterium | reverse complement strand
AACTGAAACGCCAAAGCTCTCTCCCGGCCAGACCATCCCTCTCCTGCCAGCAGGTTAACAGATACACCCGACGACGGAGGGGACGTTTCTGTCTTTCGGGTGGCTGTTTCACTTATTCTACTTCCTCCAGGAAGGCCAGCACACGGGCGTTGAAGTCGTCCGGGTAGAGGGCCTGCGGGAAGTGGTCGCTGTTCTCCACGACTACCTTACGCGCGTTCGGTAATTGCTCAACCAACATATCCACTTCCATCGCCTGATATTGGGTTGTGGAATCCCCGGTGAACAACAGCGTCGGAGCAACGATCTCGTCAAGACGCTTTCCAACTGGAGGGTCCGGTTCCGCTACTGGGTCTTCGTTCTGGAAGTGGAACCAGTTGTAGCCAGCGAGAACTTCCAGGTGGTACTCACGCACGCCTGGCACGTTCCTCGAAACCGCGAATATGGGGTGGTTGTCTACAAGCCCCACGGCTGCGCCAGCAGGGTCTCCTTCTCCCAAGGCGGCAAAAATCGCTCCAAACGCAGCTTCTTCCTCCGGCGTAGGCGGCGGCAATCCCTCCAACCCCGGGGCGTCTGGCTCAATCAGCACCAGCGATTGCGTCGCCTCTGGATAGGCCAGGGCGAAGTTGAGCGCAATCTGGCCGCCAAACGAATGGCCGATCACATGCGCGGATTCAATTCCCAGGTAATCCAGCAACTCCTTGAGGTCGTCGGCGTGGGCGTAGGGTTGATCGGTTGGCACGTCCGACTTGCCAAAGCCGCGCATGTCGTAGTTCACGACATTGTATTGCCGGGCGAATTCTGCAAACTGCTTGTTCCACGACAGGGTGTTCCCACCGAAACCGTGAATGAACACTACTGCTTCGCCGTCTCCGGCGGTCTCGTAGTAGAGACGTGTGCCGTTCACGTCAGCAAAGCCGCTGGTGATAGCCGGCTCCATCTCTGTGTCCTCAACGGTAGTGGGCAACGGCAGCCCGGGCACGCCTACGTCGAACTTCAGCACTGCTGGGCCTGGGCTGGTGGGAGGTTCGGGAGGCAAGACGGCATAGTTGGTGAAAAAGATGCTCTCCTGGTTGTCCTTCCCGACGCCGAAGACGATGCTGGCCGGGTTATGGAGGCCGTCGTCGTCAGTAAACAGGGTGGTGAACGTACCATCGGTCGGGTCGATCTTGACCAGCTTATTCTGCAAGACCAACAATGCGTAAACGTTCCCATCCATGTCCAGAGCAATCCCGTCCATGCCGTACAGATCGTTGAATTCTGCATCACACCCATCTGGTCCGGCAACCTTCTCCGGCTCGCCAGCAGACCCATCAGTCATGATGGGGATGCTCACGAGGATGCCCTTGCCGGTGTTTGCCGCGTAGAGGTTTCCTTCCCACAAGGCAACACCGTTGGCTCCAAACGGATCATCTGGCAGGCAACCCGCCAGCAACTCATGCTGCAGCCAGAGTTTCGCAGACCCACCAGGTGGGATGCGCCAGATAGCGCCAAGGATTGAGTCACTCACGTAGAGATTACCGTCATTATCGAAGGCGAGGCCATTGGCTAATATGATGGCCTCCGTTCCCGGTAGTCGTTCCGTGTCGCCGTCGGCGGTCAGGCGATAAACGCCCTGAGTATCCTCCTCATCCGAGGGGTAGGCGTAGTACAAGTTGGCGGATGCGTCAACAGCCAGTCCCGCGGCAGGCGGCCCTCCATCGAATTGAGCAAGTGTCGTTTCAGTGCCATCGGGGCTGATCTTCCAAATCTCCCCAAAGCCGCCTCCGGCAAAGAGGGGTGGGCCGAGGCTGACGTAGATATTGCCCGCCTTGTCAATGGTGATCCCTTCGGGAAGCTCGAGCCGCGAGGCGTCGAACGACTTCACCACCTCTGGTTTGAGTGCAGCGGTTGGTTCCGGCATGGGCGTAACAGTTGGTTCCGGCGTGGGTGTAGCAGTTGGTTCCGGCGCCGGTGGGGCGCTGCAAGCCGCCGCTAACAGGGCCAATACTACGATCAACGGTAAGTATAGAATGGTGCGTTTCATGCTCTTTCTCCTTTCCTTGGTCAGGGACAATCTTCCCTGATTTGATTTGATCGCTACACTGTGGTAGGATTGACAACACCCACAGTGTAGCATTCAATCCTCAATCTACCTTGAATCCATCTTGAATCTGGGAAGTCATGCCTGAAAAGTTGGAACTGGCCCTATTGGGCAACCCGGAAATTCGCTGCGATGGGGTTCCGGTGACAGACCTGAAATCCAGCAAGGCCCAGGCGTTGCTGTGCTATCTGGCCGTAACCAGCCGGCCACACACTCGCCCGCCCCTGGCCGGTTTGCTGTGGGGCGACATGCCTGAGGCAAGGGCGCGAATGAATCTGAGCCAGGCGTTGACCACCCTGCGACGGTTCTTTGGGGACCATTTGAGTATCACCCGCCAGACGGTCGCCTTCGAGCGGAGTAGTGATACCTGGTTGGATGTGGAAATCTTCGAACAGCAGATAGCCGATAGCAGATGGCAAGTGGCAGATAGCCAATGGCAGGTGGCAGATAGACCATCAGCTATCAGCCATCTGCAATCAGCCATCAGCCTGTACCGGGGTGATTTTTTGGACGGCCTCCACGTGCGCAACGCCCCAGAGTTCGAGCTGTGGGTATTGACCCAGCGAGCGCGGCTGCGCGAGCTGGCCCTGCAAGCTTTGCGTACCCTGGCGGCTCACCACGCCGAACAAGGGGAGGCCGGCTGGGCAGCCGCCATCGATTACACCGCCCGCCTGCTGACTCTGGAACCGTGGCAAGAAGAAGCCCACTGCGAACTCATGCGCCTGCTGGCTCTCAGCGGCCGGCGTAGCGCGGCGCTGGTTCAGTACGAGAGATGTCGCCAGATATTGGCCGATGAACTGGGCGTCGAGCCGGCGATGGAGACGACCGTGCTGTATGAACGGATTCGCGATGGGGAATTGACGCCAGGGACTGCCCCATCCGAGCAGGCGACCCATCGCCACAACCTTCCCGCCCAAACAACCCCCTTCATTGGTCGAGAGACCGAACTGGTCGAATTGGCCGGCCTGCTGGCCGACCCCGCTATCCGGTTGGTAACGATCTACGGCGCTGGTGGAATGGGCAAAACTCGCCTGGCTATAGAGACGGGCTTTGCCCAGCTTGAACATTTCGATCATGGGGTTTACTTTGTCCCTCTGGCTCCCCTTGACAACCCGACCCAGGTGGCCGGCACGATAGCTGAAACGCTCGGCTTTTCGTTTCATGAAGGGCGTAATCAGCAACAGCAACTACTCGACTATTTGCGACCGAAGTCACTGCTCCTGGTGATGGACAACTTCGAACACTTGTTGCCAGACACAGCGCTGGTTACGAATATGCTTCAAGCAGCCCCTGGCCTGAAGATTCTGGTCACATCCCGGTCCAGGCTAAACCTGCAGGGAGAGCAACTGTTCCCGATTGGCGGGATTGATGTCCCTCAGAAAGCGGAGAGCCCTGCGGAAGCCATCCAATCTGGCGCGGTAGAACTCTTTGTGCAGAGTGCTCGTCGTGTGCAACATGATTTCGTTCTAACGGACGAAAACTTGCAGGAGGTCGTGCAAATCTGCCGCCTGGTGGAGGGAATGCCGCTGGCGATTCTTCTGGCCGCCGCCTGGATAGAGACGATACCGCCGGCCCGGATCGAAAGGGAAATCACCCAGGGCCTCGATTTCCTGGAAATGCAATTTCAGGACGTGCCCAGGCGACACTGGAGTATCCGGGCCGTCTTTGATCATTCGTGGAAACTCATGACGGAGCAAGAGCAACAGATATTCCAGGCATTATCGGTTTTCCGTGGTGGATTCACGCACCAGGCGGCACAGGAAGTTACGCAGATCTCGCTCCAGGCGTTGAGATCGTTCGTGAACAAGTCGCTGCTCAATCACACGGCGACAGACCGCTACCAGATTCATGAACTGCTACGGCAGTATGCAGCGGACGAACTCAATCAAACCCCCGCTGCCTATGAGTCGGCTCGCGATGCCCATTGCGCCTATTACAGCGCCTTTTTGCATCGGTGGGCAAGTGACCTGAAGACCGCACGGCGACTCACAGCATTGGAGGCGATTCGAACAGAGCGTGATAACGCACGCGCCGCGTGGAATTGGGCTATCGCACAGGGTCAATGGGATCGGTTGGAACAGGCGATGGAGGGCCTGGCAGCCTTTTATCAATGGCAGGGGCGCTATCAGGAAGGGGAAGAAGCGCTTCGCCTGTTGGACGAGCAGCTTGTCGTCTCCAACTCAGGAGAGGAACAGCATTTGCGGGCCAGGGCATTGATCTGGCAGGCGAACTTCAACCGAGATTTGGGTCGAACCAGGCAGGCCACACACTTGTTGCAGCAGAGCCTTGACTTGTTGGCCAGTCCCGACTTATCCGGCCGCGATACGCGCATCGAGAGGGCGGACGCGCTGTACTGCTTAGGTTCGACCACGCTGCGTCACGACTACGAGAAAGCGCGTGACTTGTGGCAGCAAAGCTGTGAGCTGTACCGGGCAGCCGGCGACCAGTGGGGGATGTCCCACGTGCTCGGCTACCTTTCCATGATCGCCTGGGAGCTGGGTCAGTATGATGAGGCAAAAGGACTGGTCCAAGAGAATCTGGCGATTCAGCAAGCGATAGGGAGCCAGGTGGACATCGGCAACATGTTTTCCACATTGGGGTGGATCAACCTGACCCAGGGGTATTTCCAGCAAGCTGAACAATTGGCGCAGAAATGCACGGTCCATTACCGGGAAACAGGGGATCGCGCTCACATTGCCAAGGGCCTCAGAGATTTGGCCGCGCCCAAGATATTCCTGGGACGCTTTAACGAAGCCAATGCATTATTGGAGGAAAGCGTCGCTCTCTTCAATGAACTGGGCGGCGGCGGCGACCTCGTCTTTACGAACATCTTGTTGGGCGCTACGAAGGCGCATTTGGGACAATATGGAGAGGCGCGCGATCGGGAAGAGTTCGCTCTCAAGCTTGCCCAGCAGTTTGAGGATCGGGCAGGCGAGGGGCGCGCGCGCTTGTGGTTAGGTCGAATTGCACTGGCTGAGGCAGCGTACGCCGAGGCTCACCTTTGGCTGCAAGAGGCAACTGCCATTTTCCGCGAGGTTGGGCAGAAAGATCAACTCGGCGCCTCCTTGGCGAGTCTGGGATATTCCAGTCGTGCCGTGGGTGATCTGGCGGGGGCGCACAACTATCTTGTAGAATCCCTACAAACGGCAATAGAAATCGGCGCTTTTATTCCTTTGCTGTTTGCGATCCCTCTGGCGGCATTGCTCGCCGCCGACCGCGGGGAAAGAAAGCGAGCCGTTGAACTGTATACCCTGGCGTCACACTACGCATTTGTGGCTGACTCGCGCTGGTGCAACGATGTTTTTGGGCAACACATTTCGAATGTTGCCACCGCCTTGCCGCCGGAGGCGGCCACGGCGGCGCAGGGGCGCGAGCAAGCGCGGGATCTGTGGGCCGCAGCCAAAGCGGTCATTCGTAGAGATCGTGAGGCGATGCCTATGTTCTCCTGAGCACCCTGAATCACACAACCGGACGATAGACGATGGACGACGGACGATGAGCGGTAACAACCTGCCGTCTGTCGTCCGTGGTCCGTAGCTTGACATTGTTAGATTTCAGCTCTGATGTCATTGCGAGGCGCGCTTTTTGCGCCGAAGCAATCCCCAAGGTACTCGGAGATTGCTTCGCTCCGCTCGCAATGACAAATGTAGCATTGTCAAGGTAGTCTGTCGTCTATTCTCAAGACAGGAGGAGAAAGCATGACAAAACGACAAGATATTCTCAACGATATTGAGGAAGCATTCGGTTTTGTCCCCGGCTGGCTTGGTGATATGCCAGACGGCGTGCTCGAGCAATATTGGACCAACCACGTCTGGGTGTGCAACGACACCGCGCTTTCAGGGCGCGATAAAGCTTTGATTGCCTTTGGGGCGGCTGCGGCGATCCATTGTGGGTACAGAACCCCCTTCCACACAGCACAGTTGGGGCTCTTTGGCCTGGATGACGAGCAAATCAAAGAAGCCGGCTGGGTGGTTCAGAATGCAACAGGCGCCAGCGCTTACCTGTACGGCGTCGGGTACGACCAGGAAACGTTCAGAGAGGAGCTGGATCGACTGGTTGAGTTCCGCAAGAAGGCGCACGAGACGTAGCGCAGCTCCTCCAGCACACCCAATAGGGTCAGCCTGTTTCTGCAAGGCCCAGGTGCCGAATCACGAGAGACGGACTGCAACCGAGCGGCCAGGTAATGCAGCAGGGCGCAGCACAGGTCTTGCCGGCGTCGGCCTCGCCCTTGACGAAGCAGACCTGGCCTTGTGGCCGGCGCAGGCACGGTCGAGGAAGATATCCAGTTGGGTCAGCTCTGGTTCCCACGCGACAAACACTTGCCCGTTATACGGCGCTATCTCCCAACTCCAAGTTTCAACCCGTCGAATCTGCCGGCCCTTGTGAACTAAGAGGGTTCACTATGGCAATCGCCTGCTGTTTGACAGGCGATGACGTTTGTGCTATGACTTCAACGTCGGTCACGAAAGGAGAGATGGATGCCCTCACCATTTCCTGGAATGGATCCCTATTTAGAAGGCTATTTGTGGCCTGATTTTCACGCTGCTCTGGCTCATAAATTCAGGCAACTGTTAGCCCCACAGATACAGCCCAAGTACGTTGCTCGATTAGAGATTTCGGTGATTGAGGACGAATCCTTTGAAGCCGAAATCGGTGTCATGTATCCAGATGTCGAAATCGTTAAGAAGGTGGAACCAACGCCTGAACCGGCCGGTGGTGTCATGGTGGCCGAACCCGTCGTCACTACGGCTCCATTGAGCATTTCCATACCCCAAGTGCGTTTGATCGCCGTGGAAATCCAGGATGTGGCCCAAAATCGATTAGTGACCAGTATCGAAATCATATCGCCCGTGAATAAGCGCGAACCGCACTTGAGTCGATATCGTCGAAAGCGTGAACGCATCCGAAGTGCAGAGGTTCATCTCCTCGAAATTGATCTGGTCCGCCGAGGAACCCGCGTTTGGGAGTATTCGCGCCTTCCTGATATGCCATACATGATCGTGCTCACCCGAGGGGCTGCCAACACGATGGACGTCTGGCCAATTGAGCTGTCAGACACTCTACCGACCTTGCCAGTGCCGCTCCGTCCACCGGATAAAGATGTGATCCTGGATTTGCCAGCCGCCTTGACCGCCGTGTATGATGAGGCATTTTATCATCTATCCATTGACTACCAACAAAGCCCTCCACCGCCCCCCCTCACGGCTGAGGAACAGGCATGGCTGAGACAAATGCTGAGTACAGCAAGCAACGAATGAGACCGCATGGGACGTTGCACGTTTTGCTTCGACGAATACTGAAACTCTCCTGGTAAATCCAACCCCGCGTGTTGAGCAGCTCGGTCGGAGCGAGAGTGAGTTTTGCCTTTTTCATCGCCTCAGCTCTACTCCCCTGTGAACTTCGGCGGTCGCTTTTCCAGAAAGGCGGCCACTCCCTCATGGTGATCCTCGGTGGCGCGGGCGAGTTCCTGGAGTTCACCTTCGTAGTCCAGCGCCTCTTCGATATCCACGAGCCAGGACCGGTTCAGGGCGCGCTTGGTCATCCCGATGACTGACGTGGGACCCTGGGCCAGTTGACGGGCCAGTTCCATCGCGGCGTCCATCAACTGATCTTGCGGCACCACCTGGTTGACCAGGCCGAAGCGCTCAGCTTCCTCGGCGCTCAGTCGCCGGCCCGTGAACGCCAGCTCCATAGCGCGAGCCATGCCAACCAGCCGCGGCAGAAAGAACGTGGACCCCGAATCGGGTATCAGGCCCACGTTCACGAAGGACTGGATGAAACTGGCATTCTCAGAAGCTATTCGCAGGTCGCAGGCCAGGGCCAAACTGGCACCGGCCCCGGCTGCCACACCGTTGATGGCACCGATAACCGGCTTCTCCATCCGTCGTATGCGTCGTATCAGGGGATGGTAGGTCTGCTCCAGGTACTCGGCGGAGACGCCAGGCTCGCCGGCCTCTTCGCGTTCTCGCATCTCGGTCAGGTCCTGGCCGGCGGAGAAGCCACGGCCGACGCCGCCTGTGATCACAACGGCGCGCACCGCCGCGTCGCTCTCAGCCTGCCCCAGAACCCTGTTCAGCTCACGCAGCATAGCCGCCGTCAGGGCATTGAGCTTGTCGGGCCGGTTGAGAGTGACCACGGCAACACCGTCGTGTATCCGGTAACTTACGTGTCCGGTCATTACAACCCCCTCTCAGAACATTCCGCTTCCCCATTTTTCTCGACATGACTGGCCGGGGAACCGAACAGCCGATAGTTTAGGAATACTTGCCTTGACAGATTTGCTCATCTGGGCAGTGAACAGTAAAATAAGAAGAGCACATTTTTCATACTTACATGAAACCGAAACTGGGGTGGAAAAGTAACTTCCGGTGAGACGGGTCGCCAGCCGTAGCAACCACGTGAAACGTGATGCGTGAAACGTGATGCAAGTGCGGGAAGGCGTCTTCACGTTTCACGTTTTACGTTTCACGGTGTCGCGGGCAAACTCAAGCGGAAGTTACTTTCTACTCCGTCAGCAGGCCAGTTTTCGGTTTTATGACTATAAGATTCATCCTCGGTGCTAGGTGTCCGCACCGTTACCTGAAATGAGACCTTCCATCTCGAGGATGATTTTGATACCAGCCAGGTTTACACCCTGATCTGACAATTCCACAATGCGGCGAAGGATGTGGATATCAGCGTCGGAATATAGTCGCATGTTTCCTTCGGTGCGAGCCGGCGCGATCAAATCGGCCTGCTCATATGAACGAAGGGTATGCGGTGGGACACCAACCAGCCTTGAGGCAACGCTGATGACGTAACGGGGAATGTGTGCGGTGTCTTTCTCTGCGCGAGCCAAATTACACCCTCCTTTCCTGCATTTGCAGTAACCATTATAGCATACCTAAGCTGCTCTGTCAATATTTCTAACAAAACTCTATGATAAAACTTAAAGGAATTTTTTAAGAAGACTTGACAATATCCGACTCAACTGCTATAATATGCAGCGAGGCGAGAGATAGCGATCGCGTGGTGAGAGCGAGTGACCATTGGTTATCAGGAGGTAATCACATGTCGAAAACTGTTGGAATTGACTTAGGAACCACGAACTCGGTTGTTGCCGTTATGGAGGGCGGTGAACCGACAGTGATCCCCAACGCCGAGGGCGGGCGTATCATGCCGTCCGTGGTGGCGTTCACCAAGGGTAATGAGCGATTAGTGGGTCAGGCTGCTAAGCGACAGGCCGTCGTGAACCCGGAAAACACGGTTTTCTCGATCAAACGCTTGATGGGCCGGCGCTACGACGATCCGGAAGTCAAGAAGGCGCGCGACGTCTTGCCCTATGAGATTGTTAAGGGTCCTGCCAGTGATGCCCGCGTGCACATTCCGCAGACGGGCAAGGACTATACGCCCCAGGAAATAAGCGCGATGATTCTGGGCAAGCTTAAGCGTGACGCTGAGTCTTACCTGGGTGAGTCAGTTACGAAGGCCGTCATTACCGTGCCGGCTTACTTTAGCGACGCTCAGCGCCAGGCTACCAAAGATGCCGGCAAGATTGCCGGTCTCGAAGTGCTCCGGATCATCAACGAACCGACAGCCGCATCCCTGGCCTATGGTCTGGACAAGAAAGAATTAGAAACCATCCTGGTATTCGACCTGGGTGGCGGTACGTTTGACGTTTCGATCCTGGAGGTCGGTGAGGGCGTCGTAGAAGTGAAGGCGACCGCCGGCGACACGTTCCTGGGTGGTGATGACTGGGATCAGCGTATCGTTGACTATGTTGCTGATGAGTTCAAGAAAGACCAGGGTATCGACCTGCGCAACGACCGGCAAGCCTTGCAGCGGCTTAAGGAAGCAGCGGAAAAAGCCAAAATCGAGCTAAGCCAGGTTGCCGAAACTGAAATCAACCTGCCCTTCGTCACGGCGGATGCCAGTGGTCCCAAGCACTTGCAGCAGAAGCTCACACGGGCAAAGTTTGGGCAACTGACCGAGGATTTAGTGCAGCGGTTGCGCGGGCCATTCAAGCAGGCGTTGAGTGACGCCGGCCTGTCGGCCTCGGAGATCGACGAAGTGGTGCTGGTAGGTGGCGCAACGCGCATGCCGATGGTACAGGACATGGTGCGCGATCTCACGGACGGCAAGGAACCCCACAAGGGTGTCAACCCCGACGAGGTGGTTGCGGTGGGCGCAGCTCTCCAGGCCGGCGTGCTGGGTGGTGAGGTTGAGGATATCGTGTTGCTGGACGTGACGCCGCTGAGCTTGGGCGTCGAGACCCTGGGCGGTGTGTTTACCAAGCTGATTGACCGCAACACTACCATCCCGACGCGCGAAAGCGAGATTTTCTCCACGGCAGAAGACGGTCAGACGGCTGTCGACATCAAGGTTTATCAGGGAGAACGGCCCATGGCAAGGCACAACATGCTACTTGGCCAGTTCCGCCTTGACGGTATCCCGCCGGCCCCGAGGGGCATTCCTCAAATCGAGGTGACGTTTGATATCGATGCCAACGGTATCCTGAACGTCGGAGCCCAGGACAAGGCAACCGGCAAGGAACAGAAGATTACAATCCAGGCCTCGACGAACCTGACCGACAGCGACATCGAGCGAATGGTGAAAGAGGCAGAGGAGCACCGTGCTGAAGATGAGGCAAAGCGCAAGCTTGCCGAAGCTCGAAACCAGGGTGACAACGTCGCTTATCAGATGGAGAAGATGCTCAAGGAGCAGGGCGACAACGTCCCTGAGGATCTGAGACAGAGCATCGAAAGCAAGATCGAGAAAGTACGAGAAGCCATCAAGGGCGACAATCTCAATCGCATTAACGCTGCTGTCGAGGACCTGCAAGAGGCAGCCCAGCACATCGGGCAGCAGATGTACCAGGCAGCCGGCGAACCACCGTCCGGTGATGGCGAGGGACCTGGCGGCGAGGACGAGGACGTCGTCGAAGGCGAGTATCGCGAAGCATAAGAGTACGGCCCGCCGGGGAGGGGGAAGTTGGATTTTTTGGGGGCCACCAGCGCCCCCCATCCGTTTCTCCTGGGGACCGCGCTGTATCACAGTCAGTAGGGGAACCGTGATTTATGAGTGAACAGGTGAAGAGAATTCATATTAAGCAGAACGAGGATCAAGGAACCGAGGAGACTGCGGGGATTGCGGCTGACCCCGCTGAACGTCCGCCGGAGGAAGCACCCGCGTCGGGTGTTGACGAGGCCATCAAAGAGGAATTTGAGCGCGAGCTAGCTGAGGTACGTCGTCAGGCCGATGAGCACTACGACAAGTATCTACGAGCGGCCGCGGAGCTTGAAAACGTCCGCAAACGACTTGAGAAAACGTACAGCGACCGTGTGACACAGGCACAGCGTGACCTTCTGAGGCGGTTTCTGGAGGTTGCCGACAATCTGGAGCGGGCGCTGAAGGCGGCTGAGGACGGTGCTGACATTGTCAGTGGCGTTGAACTCACGTATCGTCACGTGCAGCAACTGCTGTCCGAGGAGGGTGTCGAGCCTATCGAGGCTGTCGGGGCACCGTTCGACCCAATGAAACATGAGGCGATTGGCGTCGTTTCAGCAGATGGCGTCGAGGATGAAACTGTCGTCGCTGAGGAACGACGCGGTTACACCCATCAGGGTGGACTTCTTCGTCCATCTCGCGTCCACGTTGCCAAGCGGGTGGAGAGATTGGAAGGCGCAGGATAGAAGATCGAAGATAGTGGATGGAATACAAAGACTACTACAAAATCCTGGGTGTCGATAAGAAGGCGACACAGAAAGAAATCAAATCAGCGTATCGTAAGCTGGCTCGGGAAAATCACCCGGATGTGAATCCGGATGATCCAGACGCTCAGGAGCGCTTCAAAGACATCAACGAGGCCTACCAGGTCTTGGGTGATCCAGAGAAGCGCAAGAAGTACGATCAACTCGGTTCCAACTGGCGCCAGTGGGAGCGCATGGGTGGCCGGCCCGAAGATTTCAACTGGGGACGTTGGACCAGCGGACCCGGTGGTCAGCGAGTCCACGTGCGCCAGGCCACGCCCGAGGAACTTGAAGAGCTCTTTGGTCGCGGCTTCGGCGGCTTCTCCGATTTCTTCGAGCAGATATTTGCCGGGATGGGTGGCTTCCGCCCGACGCCCGATATAGGTGGCTGGCAGCGCCAGCCCATACAGCCACACACAGGCCAGGATATCGAGCAACCTATTGAGATCACCCTCGAAGAGGCCTTTCATGGGACGAAACGACTATTCCAAATGAACGGCCACCGCATCGAGGCGTCGATCCCCCCAGGGGTGAGAACGGGTTCTAAGGTTCGCCTACGCGGTAAGGGCATGCCAGGCGGAGCTGGCACCCCGTCCGGCGACCTGTATCTCAAAGTTAGCGTGAAGCCCCACCCAATCTTTAAGCGCAAGGGGGCGGACTTGTATGTGGCGGTCGACGTGCCCCTGTATACGGCCCTACTGGGTGGCGAGGTTCGAGTCCCCACGTTGACCGGTGATGTGATGCTCACCATTCCACCCGAGATCCAGAACGGCCGCACCATCCGGCTGTCCGGACAGGGCATGCCAAAGCTTAGCAACCCGGAGGAAAGAGGCGATCTGTTCACCCAGGTGAACGTCAGACTGCCGAAAAACCTGACGGACCGGGAGAAACAGCTCATTCGCCAACTGAAGGCACTGAGGGAGTAGGCTCTTGTTTCGTCTCTTCAGCAGGCCCCTTTCGACAAGCTCAGGGCGACGCTTCGCCGAGCTCCGAACCGGGCTGAGGGCGCCGCATGAGCGCAGTTTGCTGCTTCTCGTTAGTGTTGTTGGATTGCTATTGGCCTGCAATCTGAGCGTCGACCTGAGCCAGACCAGCAGCATCCCGCCGACAGCCATATCGGAGCAGCGCCCGGCAGATTGGCTGGCCCAGGTTATCACGCAGCCGGCACCGATGATAACACTTTCACCGAGCGCGATCGCTGTCGATGGTGAGGAACGCCGGCTCATTGAGCTCTTTCAGCAGAGCAACCCAGCGGTCGTACATGTGCGCGTTGATCGCCAGCGATCAGATTCCGCGGTGGAAGCAGTTCGGCGGCAGATGCTGAGTGTCCATGATTCTGCCCGCTTTCGTGGACGGATTTCGGACCCTGACGGGGGTTCGGGCTTTGTGTTCGATGACGACGGGCTTATTCTGACCACGAATCGGGTCGTCGCCAATGCTCGAGATATTCAGGTTACGTTTGCCGACAGGACAACGAGCTTAGCACACGTGATCGGTGCCGATCCTAACACGGATCTCGCCGTGTTGAAGGCGAGTCGATTGCCAGCTGCAGCCAGGCAACTTGAGTTTGGCGATTCCGATGGCCTGCAGGTTGGGCAGCGGGTGGTAGCGCTGGGCAATCCCTTGGGGCATGGTGGTGCCATGACGGCCGGTGTGGTCAGTGCCAAGGCGCGGAACGTAAGGCTGGAGATTCAGATCGATTATGGCTTCTTCACAGCGCCGGACCTGGTCCAGACGGACGCGACCATCTTGGCTGGTACCGTCGGTGGGCCACTGCTGAATCTAGATGGGCAGGTAGTCGGCGTGCTGGGTATTGATACGCTCGAGTTTGATGCCGTGGGAGAAATGTCGGCCGGCGGTGTCGGATTCAGCATTCCGACCTCGACCGTGAGACGTGTGGTGCCGGTCCTGGTGCAGGATGGCTGGTATCCTTATCCGTGGCTCGGCATTTCGGGACAGGCTATGGATCCCGATCTCGCACTGGCCATGGACCTGCCATCGGGCCAGCGCGGTGTCCTGGTTGTACGTGTGACACCGGACAGCCCGGCGGCCAAAGCCGGGTTACGCGGAGTTAACCAGCAAACGCCAGATCCAGGATCAGACGGGCCGCTCAGCGCTGATGTCATTATTGGCTTCCAGGGCCGACCTGTGAGAGACTTTGATGAGCTTGTTTCACTGCTGTTCCGAGAGGGAACCGTTGGTGAAACAGTGACCCTCACCATCATCCGGAACGGGGAACAGATAGAGGTATCAACGATGCTTGAGGGACGGCCTCGGTGATTATGATCAGCAGCCATTCGAAGATGCCAAGGAAATTGAACTCATGAAACTTATCCAACCCTGGTTGGTTCTGGTTAGCTTGCTGCTACTAGGTTGTGATAGTCTGGTGACAGCCGAGCGACCGATCAGTAGCGAGAGGCGTGATCTCCAGCAGGTGCTGCAGCCGGCGGCGGCCGCGACTGCTACCGTGCTGCCCATGCCAACCCGGCCGGCGACGGTCACGCCGGTGCTGGTTGATACCAGTGCCGCTGCCTATGCAGTAGAAGAACTGCTGATCAATATCTATCAACGGGTTAGTCCTGCCGTCGTCCACATCGAGGTGGCCGGCAGTGGAAACTCTTTTGCCCGACGTAGCGGCGCCGGATCGGGATTTGTGTTGGACAAGGAGGGTCACATCGTCACGAATAACCATGTGATCCAGGATGTCGAACGCATCCGCGTCATTTTTGCGGACGATACGCGTGTTGACGGTGAGGTGGTGGGCACAGATCCGGCTGTCGATCTGGCCGTGATTCGGGTCAACGTCCCGAAGGATGTCCTGATACCCGTTGAACTGGGCAATTCAGATCTCCTGCAGGTAGGGCAGCGGGCGATAGCCATCGGGAATCCGTTCCGGTTTGATCAGTCGATGACTGTGGGCATCATTAGCGCGCTGGGCCGGGTCGTGGACTCGATCGAGAGCGGCGACTTCATTCCCGAATTGATCCAGACGGATGCGGCCATAAACCCGGGTAACTCCGGTGGGCCGTTATTGAATTCTCGCGGACAGGTCATTGGTATCAATACGTTGATTTTCTCGGAGACGGGGACATCTGCCGGCGTGGGATTCGCAGTTCCAGTGAACACGTTGCGCCGATCCCTGCCGGCCCTGCTGGAAGGCAGGCGGGTTGGCCGGCCCTGGCTCGGGATTGTGGGGCCGCCGGAGCTGGACGAAACAGTTGTCGGTGAGTTGGACTTGCCGTCCAATGCCGGTGCATATGTGAACTACGTCTTCCCCGGCGGACCAGCCGACGAAGCCGGCATCGTCGGCGCCAGCCAGACAGCGGATGGTGAGCTGCGACCTGGAGGCGATTTGATCGTTGCCGTCGATGGTGTTGCGGTGGATTCGTTTGATAATCTTTTGACATACCTATCAAATGAAAAGCGGGTCGGGCAAACAGTAAAACTCACCGTGCTTCGAGGCCAGGAGACGAGGATCATTCCATTGACGTTGGGTGAGAGGCCAGACAGCCCGTGATGGAGGTGGGGTCATAAATGGAGCAGCGTCGACCGGACGAACCATGCTATGTTATCAGTGTAGCGGCGCGTCTGACGAATTTGCACCCCCAGACCCTGCGTCACTACGAGCGGATCGGACTTATAAAGCCGGCGCGGTCGTCCAGCAATCGGCGACTCTACTCGCAAGATGACGTCGAACGACTACGCCAGATTGTCCACCTGACGGAAGGTGCAGGCGTGAATCTGGCCGGCGTAGAACTCATCTTTCAGATGCGCAGGGAAATGCGCAGAATGGAGCGGGAGATGCTTCGGGTGCAGGCTGAGCTGGAGGCCGAAATCCAGCGACTGCGGCAGCGTCTGGAACGTGCCCATATGGCACGATGAAGAATGAAACCAGGTCGATTTGGGAAGGGGAAAACGTGGCAGTGACTGTTCGGGAGACAAGCTGGCAAAGACAGGATCAGGAATTGATCCAGGCAGTTCGCAGGGCCTTGCAGCGGTACGATCCGATTCGAGCCTTGGACTCGCCCATTGATGTGACAAGTTTGGCCTGCGTCGTCACGCTGACGGGTGTCGTGCGCAGCAGGACGATGAAAACGATGGCCGGAACCCTGTCCCGTCGGGTGCCGGGCGTGACCGACGTCCGCAATCAACTGTTGACAGACACGGACATCGAAACGACCCTCGCGCTGGAGCTGGCACTGAACGAACGCCTACGCCAGGCCGGTGGCGTCGTCCGGGTAAAATCGATCTTGGGGACGGTCTACTTGACTGGGGACGTGACAGCCGAGTCAGTCGAGGAGGCGAAAGAGCTCAAAGAGCTATCTGAGAATATTGCTGAAAAGGTTCCGGGGGTAATTCGTGCCATCAACGGGATTGTTCCTCGTGAACGGGGTCAAGTCATGGTGGCTGTCGCCACGGAGGAGGAAACGGCCGGCCGCTCCGCGGAGGTGGAGGCCAAGCTGGTGGAATTGCGCGAGCGTCGGGCTAACTGGGCCGAGCGCGCGGCAGCTAGTGGATGATCACTCCAAGCTTTGTCAGATTGTGTTATCGAAGTTACTTTTGCGACTAAGACGAGGATTGATTTATGGACATTCACCGAATGACAGAGAAGGCGCGGCAGGGGATTTTCGCCGCGCAGCAACTGGCGGAGCGCCAGAATCACAGTGAAGTAACCCCACTGCACCTGCTGGCTGCTCTGTTGCAGCAATCGCCCGGCGTCGTGCCGCAGGTCTTGCAGCGTATCGGTGTTGATCCAAAACGGATCTACGACCAGGTGGAACAGGAGTTGGGCCGGCTGCCCAGAGCCTATGGCGGTGCGGTACAACTGACGGCATCGAGGCAGTTCGATCGCGTGATCAGGCGCGCCTACGACGAAATTCAGCGCTTCCGTGACGAATTCATGTCTACGGAGCACCTGTTGCTAGCTTTGCTCGAAGAAGGTGGCGAAGCGGCTCAGGTTTTGAAGCAGGCCGGCGTGACTACCGATGACGTGCTGAGCGCACTGCAACACATCCGGGGCGGCCAGCGAGTGATGAGCGAGAACCCTGAAGTGACCTACGAAGCTCTGGAGCAGTACGGCCGTGACCTGACGGATCTAGCACGCCGGGGTAAACTGGATCCCGTCATCGGTCGCGACGACGAGATTCGGCGGGTTATCCAGGTCTTGAGCCGGCGTACCAAGAATAACCCCGTCCTCATCGGTGATCCAGGTGTTGGCAAAACGGCTATTGTCGAGGGGCTTGCCCAGCGCATCATCCGTGGCGACGTCCCGGAAGGGTTGAAAAACAAGCGGGTCGTGCAACTCGACCTGGGCGCATTGGTAGCCGGCGCCAAGTATCGAGGCGAGTTCGAGGAGCGCCTGAAGGCTGTGCTGCGGGAAATCCAGGAATCGGAGGGGCAGATCGTTCTGTTCATCGACGAGATGCACACGCTGGTGGGAGCCGGCGCGGCTGAGGGCGCTCTGGATGCCGGCAACATGCTGAAGCCGATGTTGGCCCGCGGCGAGCTCCACGCCATTGGCGCCACGACACTGGATGAATACCGGGAGCACGTGGAAAAAGATGCAGCCCTGGAGCGCCGCTTTCAGCCGATTTTCGTCGGCGAGCCCTCGGTCGAAGACACAATTTCCATCCTGCGCGGGCTGAAAGAGCGATACGAAGTCCACCACGGTGTCCGGATCACCGACAGCGCAGTCATTGCAGCAGCGACTCTCAGCGACCGTTATATAAGCGACCGTTTTCTGCCGGACAAGGCGATCGACTTGATCGACGAGGCGGCCTCACGGCTCCGCATGGAGATCGATTCCGTTCCTCAGGAACTGGACGACATCAGCCGACGCATTATGCAATTGGAGATCGAGCGTGAGGCGCTGAAAAAGGAGACCGATAAGGCTTCGATGGAGCGCCTCGAGCGCATTGAGGAAGAATTGGCCGACCTGCGTGAGGAGGCTGGCGCGCTGCAGGCCCAATGGCAGACGGAGAAAGCGGTCATCCAGCGTATTCGCCAAACCAAAGAGCAGATCGAACAGACCCGCTTGGACATTGAGCAAGCCGAGCGTCGTGCGGATCTAGAGATGGCAGCGCGGTTACGTTATGGAACCATGCTCGAGCTCCAGGAACAGCTGGCCCAGCAAGAACGGCGTCTTACGGAGCTCCAGGCCGGCGGTGCGCTGCTCAAGGAAGAAGTTGATGCTGAAAACATCGCCGAGATCGTTTCCAGTTGGACCGGGATTCCCGTGAGCAAGTTGATGGAAGGTGAGATCGAGAAGCTGATCAAGATGGAGGAGCGTCTGCATCGGCGTGTGGTCGGTCAGGACCAGGCGCTTGAGGCCGTGTCCAACGCGGTTCGCCGGGCGCGGGCCGGCCTGCAGGACCCGAATCGCCCCATCGGCTCCTTCCTGTTTCTGGGTCCAACCGGCGTCGGCAAGACCGAACTGGCTCGAGCACTAGCGGAGTTCCTGTTCGACGATGAGGATGCCATGGTGCGCATTGACATGAGCGAGTATCAGGAGCGCCACACCGTGGCCCGACTCATCGGCGCGCCGCCGGGCTATGTGGGCTACGAGGAGGGTGGTCAGCTCACGGAGGCGGTGCGCCGGCGCCCGTACTCGGTGGTGTTGTTCGACGAGATCGAGAAGGCCCATCCTGAGGTGTTCAACACCTTGCTTCAGGTGTTGGATGATGGCCGGCTGACCGACGGCCATGGCCGCGTGGTCAACTTCAAGAACACGGTCATCATCATGACCAGCAACATCGGTAGTCAGTACATCAAGGAACTTGGCGGTCGCGACGGGGAGCGGATGCATGAACGAGTGATGGAGGAGGTGGGCCGGCATTTCCGGCCGGAGTTCCTGAACCGCATCGACGAGATCATCATCTTCCATAACCTGAGCATGGACGACTTGGTGAAGATCGTCGATATCCAGGCCCGACGTCTGGAGCGCTTGCTGGCGGAGCAGAAACTGGGTCTGGAGCTCACCGGTGCCGCCAAACGACGTCTCGCTGAGCTAGGCTTTGACCCAGTCTACGGTGCGCGCCCGTTGAAGCGGACTATCCAGCGCAACGTCCAGGATCCACTGGCCATGAAAGTCTTGACCGGCGAATTCCAGGGGGGAGACACCATCCTGGTTGACGTGCAGGGCGACGAGTTCGTCTTCAAGCATGTTGAGCGGGTGGCGGAGCCGGCTGTAGCCGAGGCTCTTATCTAATTTGTTGAGCATAGAAGGAGACTTTATGATGCGATGGAACGATATCCGTAACCACTATCCCCATCAGTGGCTTCTGGTTGAAGCGATCAAAGCTCACTCCGAATCGGGCAAGCGCATCTTGGAGCAGCTCACAGTGGTGAACATCTTTCCCGATGCATTAGCAGCTATGAAAGGGTATGTCCAACTTCATCGGCAATCACCCGAGCGCGAGCTCTATGTCTTGCACACAGATCGCGAGACGCTCGACATCACTGAGCGTAGATGGTTGGGTATTCGGGCTGTCCGGTGAAGATACGTTTGCATGAGGGTCTGCCGTACATTACAGTCTCTTTGACCTATCGCGGCCAACAGCTCACACTCAAGAAAGTGATCCTCGACTTCGAGATTGAGGTCGGAGCGATGGAGTACGGTTTTGACATTCTAGGGCATCGTGGGGATGGATTTTCTCATACAGGCCGGCGCGGTCATTGACTTGGCTTAGTTGGAGATCTACTCCGGGACGGGGAAGGATCGCGATGCCACAAAACTCGAGTAGACATGCCTGACGTGCTGGTATATAATTGAATTCAAACACTAGTCGTACAAACCTGTTGCGACTTTATCGGATTACCAAGAAGTGAGGCATTGAGAATAGCATGATGCGTTTTGATCGATTCATGGACCGCTTCACCGAAAGGGCGCAGGACGCCATCTTTCGGTCACAGGAAATCCTGGCACGCTACCAGCACAGCCAGTTGGATACGGAGCATCTGTTCATGGCGCTGCTGGAACAGCGTGACGGTCTGGTTCCCCAGATCCTGGAGATGCTAGGCGTCAACGTGGACATGATGCGCCGGCGCATGGATGACATCCTTCGTTCATCACCCCGTATGGAGTATCATGGCGGCGCGCCGGCTCAGCAGATTTACGTGACGCCGAGGGTGCAACGATTAGGTCAGGTAGCCAGTCAGGAAGCTTACGAACTTGATGATGAGTACATTTCAACGGAACACCTGTTATTGGCCATCGCCACTGAAGACAACAGCCCGTCGGAGCGCTTACTACGCGATTCGGGTGTTTACAAAGAGGATATTTACGACGTGATTGAAGAGATTCGTGGCGGCAAACGCATTACGGATCCCGGTGCCGAAACCCAGTATCAGATCTTGGAACGTTATGGTCGTGATTTGACCACGCTGGCCGCCGAGGGCAAGCTGGACCCGGTCATCGGCCGCGAGGAAGAGATCGCTCGCGTCATGCGTGTGCTAGCACGCCGTACCAAGAACAACCCGGTATTGATCGGCGCAGCCGGCGTCGGCAAGACGGCCATCGCTGAGGGTCTGGCTCAACAGATCGTGGCTGGCGATGTGCCTGACCCACTCATGGGCAAGCGGATCGTGGAGCTGGACCTGGCCGGGATGGTGGCCGGCTCCAAGTTCCGCGGTGAGTTTGAGGAACGGCTGAAGGCCGCGCTGCAAGAGGTGATCGATGCTCAGGGCGAGATCATCCTTTTCATCGACGAGTTGCACAACGTCGTCGGGGCCGGCGCTGCCCAGGGGGCGATCGATGCGTCCAACATGCTCAAACCAGCCCTGGCCCGTGGCGAGCTCCAGTGCATCGGTGCGACGACGTTAGATGATTATCGAAACTACGTCGAGAAGGACGGCGCTCTGGAGCGTCGCTTTGCGCCGGTGTTTGTTGAGGAGCCCGATATTGAGGAAACCATCCAGATGTTGGAGGGGCTGCGTGACCGCTACGAGTCCCACCATGGCGTTGAGATCACCGACCCAGCCCTGCGAGCAGCAGCGGAACTGTCACACCGCTACGTGACCGAGCGAGCGCTGCCTGACAAGGCCATCGATCTCGTCGACGAGGCGGCCGCCAAGCTGCGGATCGATATCTTCAAGATGCCGCCCGAACTGCGCGAGCAGAAGCGCACCCTGGGCGAATTGGCACAGGCCGAGGAAGAGGCCTGGCAAGCCCGGGACTACGAGCGGGCAGCCGGTTTCAAGAGTCAACGCATCCAAATGGAGAAGAAGTACCAGGATGCCGTACGCGCCTGGCGCGAGGAACAGGGCCTGGACGAAGTGGTGGACGAAGAGGACATCGCTCAGATTGTCTCCAGTTGGACGGGCATTCCGGTCACCAAGATGCTCCAGACGGAGAGTGAGAAACTCCTGCGTATGGAGGAGTGGCTCCACACGCGGATCATTGGCCAGGACGAAGCTGTGCGGGCCGTTTCAGACGCGATCCGCCGGGGGCGCTCCGGTCTGAAGGACCCGCGCCGGCCCATCGGCAGCTTTATCTTCCTGGGTTCGACGGGCGTCGGCAAGACGGAATTGGCCAAGGCACTGGCCGAGTTCCTGTTCGATGATCGCGATGCCATGGTGCGCATCGACATGAGTGAATACCGCGAGCGGCACACTGTGAGCCGGCTAATCGGGGCGCCGCCAGGCTATGTTGGCTACGGCGAGGGGGGCCAGCTCACCGAAACGGTACGGCGCCGGCCTTACCAGGCGGTGCTGTTCGACGAGATTGAGAAG
The DNA here is from genome assembly GCA_046758565.1 of Anaerolineae bacterium. Taxonomy (GTDB): domain Bacteria; phylum Chloroflexota; class Anaerolineae; order Epilineales; family JAANWY01; genus JBHIAO01. Next base: position 18,532 of record JBHIAO010000006.1, on the reverse strand, counting down.
GCGCACCCTGAAGTCTGGAATGTGCTGCTCCAGGTGCTGGAAGATGGCCGGCTGACCGATGGTCAGGGTCATGTGGTGGACTTCCGCAATACGGTCATCATCATGACCAGCAACGTCGGCACGCAGTTCGCACAGCGCGGTGGCTCTATCGGCTTCAAGACCGGCACGAGTCAGGACATCACTGACGAGCGGTTCCGCGATCTGGTGCTGGGCGAGCTCAAGAAAGCGTTCCGGCCCGAGTTCCTCAACCGCATCGATGAGATCATTGTGTTCCACACGCTGACGATGGACCACATCAGGCAGATTGTAGATCTGCAAATGACCGATGTCGAGAAGCGGCTGAAGGAGAAGGGGATCGCGGTGGAGCTAACCGCGGGAGCCCGTGACTGGCTGGCGAAGGAAGGCTACGATCCCGCGTGGGGCGCCCGACCGCTGCGGCGCGTAATCACACGCACCGTCGAGACCCCGCTGTCCAAGCAGTTGCTGGACGGCCAGTTCGAGCGCGGTGATACGGTTGTGATCGATGCCGGCGATGAGGGGCTGACCTTCCGGCGGAAGAAGGCCCGAAAGGCGAAAGCCAAGCAGCCGGCAGAAGTCGCGGCGTAGGTCATGCCGTCGTAGAAAGTTAAGGGGGCCGAGGCTCAGTGAGTCTCGGCTTATTGCTAAGGGCATGTAGATGATATCTTGTATCCGGGGGACTGATGCCGGAAATCATTGTTGATACTTCTGCTGTCAAGGGTTAACCGGCACACTCCCCAGCAAAAGCCGCCGGCCCCCCTCGTCCGCCCCATCGCCGGCCACGGGCAGGCGGTCGCCGGTGGCGGTGTCGTACAGCCCGACCTCGATCTGGTACTCGCCAGCCGGCGCGCCAGGATCGAGCGTTAGCGGGTGGCGATCCACGATGACGGTGTCGGTGGGCCACTGCGTGGTGGGAATGGCGCCCATCAATGGCTCGCTGTCATGGCCGGCCCACACCGGTCCGCCGGTGGCCGGGTTGTAGATGGTCCCCAACAGATGCGCAAAGACGGTCAGCCGGCGGTCGATGGGCGTCTCAGCTCGCCAGAAGAGATCCAGGTAGACAGTCTGGCCAGGCTTCAACGATTCGACCTGATTCCCCTTTTCACCTCGCAGGCGGTAGCCCAGGAACCGCATGTCCTCACCGATGTGGCTGTCCACCGGATGATCAGGTTGCACGTCGCGGGCTGGACCGCGCGTGCGATTCACCACCAGCTCTCCGAAGGCTGGGACGTCTCCAGACGCCGCCCCGCCGAGCTCAAAGTGGTAAACGCCAGCCGGCACAGCTTCGGAAACGGCGAATTCGACGCGCCGGCGGATCACGGCACCGTTCGTAGTCGGCAGCTCCAGTATCTGTTGAGCCAGCGGCTCGTGATCGTCAGGGACCCAACGCACCGTCACCGCCGCCGGCGCTGACGTCCGGGCGTAGAGGCCCAGCCGGATCATATCGCCGGGACGGAATTCCCTGGTCGTCAAGTCGTAGCCCAGGACGTGGGCGGTGCCCCAATCGACGTCGAGGGAGACCATCCACGGCGCATCGGGCACAGTGGGTTCGCCCTCGGACGTTTCGTAGAGGTGCAGGGCATTGTGAGCGAATCCCAGGCTCAACGTGCGGACGCGGTGGTCGTTCAGCCAGGTTTCGGAAAGGCCAGCCGGGTCCTGGATTTGGCCATTCACCCACGCCAGCCACACCCGGTCGTGCTGTGAGACGATTGGTGCTAGCTCGCGCGCCACGTTGCCTTCGGTGAATGTCGCGTCAGCGCCGGGCAACTGATAGAGCCGGGGGCGCACTGGGGCGTCGTCGAAGGTACGGTCGTAGTAGTACAGGAAAACTGGATAGCGACTGCCTGAGACCAGCACGACGACGTCACCCGGTTGGGCGTAGGCCCGGATCACCTGGGTCATGGTTTGCAGGTCGTCGCGCAGGTAGCGATCCCGGTAGTGAACCGGCAGCGTCCACAGGAAGATCGCCAGGACGACGGTCAGGGCGCCGGCGCCGGCCGGCTTCCACCGTCGCCCCAGTTCCCAAATGCTCCACGCCAGCAGGACGTAGGCCGGCGCAGCGAAGGGCAGCAGGTAGCGGGCTTCGACGCGGGGCGAGTAGAAGATGGAGCGGGGCTGGGTGATGAGCCAGACGAGGAGAGGGGGGATGATGGCGAACATGAGGAGAAGCGCTATCCGCCAGCGGCGTGAAACGTGAAACGTGAAACGTGAAACGCTATGCGTATTGCGTGTTGCGTAAATGGTGCCTAGCAAGGTGACGGCGGCAATTACAGCGGTGGCGAGCCAGGCGTCGTGCAAGTTGGTGGAGATGCCGGTTGCCAGAAGGGTGGCGTAGAGCTGGGAGATGAAGCTCAGACTCGGCGGTTCTTCGATGATGCGCCAGGTGCGCATTCGCGGCAGCGCGAGGGCCAGCCAGGGCAGCATGAGGCCGGCGACGATCGCTTGCGCCACTACCCATCGGCGCAGTAATACCCACTTGTTTCGCAGACGGCCCCACACCAGCATCCCCAGGATCCACACGTTGTGCACAACGACGAAAACTATCGAAAGATAAATCGTGTACAACGCCGCCACCATGAACAAAACATAAAACCCCCACAATCTCCAATCTCCAATCTCCAATCTCTCCCTTCGTCCTTCGTCCTTCGTCCTTCGTCTCCCCACCAGCCGCACCAACCAGTAAGTCGCCATAAACCCCATCAACCCCGCCAACATGTACATCCGCATCTCCTGGCTCCACCACACCTCGAAGCGAGATAGGGCAACCAGAAGCGCAGCCAACAGACCCACTGGCCGGCCGGCCAACCGTTTGCCGAAGGGATAGGCCAGTACGATAGTCAATATGCCGTAGATGAGCGTGATGTACCGCGCTGCGAACTCGCTCTCGCCGGCCAGATGTGTCCAGGGCCACAGCAGCCAGAAATACAGCGGCGGATGGACGTCGCCGGCGGTCCACAGGGTGGTCCCGACGAAGCTCTTGCGCACAGCCCAGATGGCCAGGCCCTCGTCCCACCAGATGTTCTGCGCACCCAGACGGTAAACGCGCAGGAAGTAGCCGGCGAGGAGGATTAGGATGAGGGAGGTGAGGTGAACAAGGCGAGAGCGCATGAACACTACTTACTCTACTTCAAAATCGCCCCGGTTCCTAATACTACAACGAGATTTCGACATAACATACGCTCTAAGGCCCGTCCTCGGGCCGTTCTTGGTCAGGTTTCGCAGTATAGCCGGCCCGCGGACGGGCCTTCGAGCCTCGCAGACACGGAACTCCCTCAAAGTCTCGTTGTAGTACTAATCCGTTCCATTTCAAATCCGTTGTAGTGTAGTGCGAATATGGCGCACCAGCACAACACCACCGACGACAGCGAAGACAACGGCGATGCCGGCCAGGGCCTGGCGCACGAGGCGGTCGTGGGTGCGGCGGACGATGACGGCGTCCAGGGCGATGGTGCCGTCCACGACGTCGAGGGCGACCGTGTGCCGGCCGGGCAGCAAGTGGCGGGCGATCTGGACGCGCGCGCCGGCTGGGAATTCCACCAACTCGGGCTCTCCACCGTCAACGATTATCCGAGCGGTGCCAGAATTGCTCGCAGGCGCTGTGACCAGTGTCAGGTCCGAGCCTTCGAAGTTGAAGCTCGCGCTGGCGCCGGACGTGCCGCTTCGGTAGGTGCCAAGCGATGCCTGCGGATCGCTCTGGACGTGCCAATCGCCGGCATATTGGAGGGCGGGGTGGTCTTGCTGGTGCAGGCCCGAGGGCACCGCTGGCGGCGACGATGCCTGGCTGGCCAACGTGTCGAAGGCCGGCGTTGGCTCCCAGTCCGGTGATACCAGACCGAAGTAGAACCAATCCTGGTTTTGCTCGTTCCAGTCTGGCCGGCGCAGGAACCAGGTGAAGAGCGGACCCACAAAGGGCCACTCGTTGTTTGCTCTACGGTACGCATCGACCAGGTAACGGGCCTGCTGCTCACGAGTGACACGGCCAAACACCGTGGGGATGTCCTCTGGCACGGCGGCCCACCCCATTTCGGTGATCCAGATTGGCTTGTTCGCGTCTCCGTGCCGCACCATGATGTCGCGTGTCAGCTCGATCCGGCTGAAGTTGGTCCGATCGCGGCTTGCGCGCCGGTCGGTCGGGCCGGTCCATAGCCCGAAGGCCTGGGCGCCAAGCACATCGAAGTAGTCGCCGGCGCCGGCCGCGTACATCCGCTCCAGGAACAGCAGGTCACTCATATTGCGGCCGCCTGGCTCGATGTTCTGGGCCAGCGCCGCACTGACGACCGTTGCCTTCGGACAGGCAGCCTTAATCCGCTGGTAGGCCACTGTCAGAAGTTCAGTGTATGCCTCGGGGTCTACGTCCTGCTCACCCCACTCGGGGTAGATGTTGGGCTCGTTCCACACCTGGTAGTAATTGATTCGGCCACAGTAACGCTCCGCAACGACACCGGCAAAGTCTCCGAAGTCGTCGAAGTCGTCGGGTGGTGCCAGGGTGCCGATGTCGTCTCCCTTGGCGCGGGACCAGGCCGGCGGGTTGTCCAGCCGTGCCAGGATCTCGATATCGTACTCCTCGGCCAGTGCCGCAATGCGGTCGTATTTCAGCCAGGCCGACTTGTGGGGCTCGGTGCGGCGATCTTCGAAGTCGCCTTTGTCGTCGATCTCGATGTCTTCCCACGGGAATTCCTGACGAATCCACCCGAAGCCGGCGTCGCGTAGCATTTGGAGTTGCCGGCGCACGTTCTGCTCTTCGGCTTCGAGTTGGAGGAAGGTGTTGACACCATAGGGGTTCCCGTCGATGTGGAGCATCGCCGTAAAGGCGGCCGTCTGCGGCGGGCGTTGGGTGAACCACAGGATGGCCAGTGCGCCCACCCCCTTGACGCCCTCGATTGTGTCCTCCTCGCCGGTCAGATTGTACAAGACACTGGAGAGCGAGTTGCTGAAAGCGAGCATCAGCAGAGCGAGGGCAACAATCAGCAGGAGGAGAATTAAGATGCCACGGTGCTGGAGCCGAAGCGCTCTGCTCGGCGTAGTTTCTCTGGTGATGACAGTCCGCTCGTCCATGATAAAAGGGGAACGTTGGGGAACGACTAGAGGAATCATCTAGAAGTCGGACTAACTGTCATCTCGCAAGCATTCTAGTATGCAGAAATCCCTCCGCTGAAAGTCTTCGCCCAAGAGCCGCAAATTTCTCTTTAATGGCTGATGAGTTCATGAATTCATGGGCAGCCTCTATCCGCTCGCCCATAACATGTGCTCCTCTTATCGCAGTTATGGCATTGGGAGCTCCATCAATCTTCCCTGTTGTGGGTGGAATCAACTTTGATCCTGGCTGCCAGATCCCATCTTTCAATACGGCCCCTGCTGCTACAGTGCTAGCTAAGACCCCCACCGTCTTTAGAAAGTCCCTTCTTGTGAGGGCCCTTGCACCAGAGATGTAATCGCACCTTCTTCTCTGAACAGGCCCTTCTTCTGCTCGAATGTGATCCACTATTTGAAAGCTTAGCGCAGCTATCGCTCTGGCTTCCAACCCTCTAGTTGTATCGAAATGAACCTCTGCAAGGGGCACTGTTGGAGAACCACCGAGGACATGTAAGAAGTGCTCATATGTGCCAATCAACGTCTCTGCTTCTCGGCGGTGTACTCCAAGAGGTGTACCATCTTGACCTGTGTCAGGTGGGATCTTAGGAGACGCGAGTTTGTCATTCGCCCTGATCCATGATTCAAAATAGCCCATCATTTGAGCAGCAGGACCTCCTTTGATCTGCGGGTACCGTCGAACATGCGCCGCCTCTGCTTAGTCTGTCTTCATCGCCGCCCATTCAGGGCGAAGAGGAACTGAGGAGAACTCAAGACCGTCTTGAGTTCCTCTTAGTTCCCCTCTAGTTCCCTTTTAGTTCCCCTTTTCTTAGTTCCTCTTCTTGCGATAGCTGGGAACGCTCATGGCGAAGATCGTACAGCGTGATCTGTCAAGCATGCGGGAGCGCAATCGCGGATCTACTTCATCCAGCGTCTCGTTCATGGTGATGACGGTGGGCAGGCGAGCGTTGTAGCGGTAATCGAACAACTGATATAGCTTCTCCCGTGCCCAGGGGGTGGCGCTTTGCGTCATCAGATCATCCAGGACGAGAAAGTCTGCCGTCCGGACCTGTTCAAACAATTTGTCGTATGACACCAGGCTGTTGGGGCTGAAAGTGGCTCGCAGGTGATCCAGCAGATCAGCTACCGTGACAAACAGCGGGGGATAACCGCGATCGGCCCGGTAATTGGCAATCGCGGCTGCCAGGTGTGTCTTGCCGCAGCCATAGGTTCCCGTGAGAACCAGCCAGCCGACAGGGTTCTCGGCGTAGTTACGCACCAGGCTGTAAGCCCGTTTCAGGTTCTCCCGCTTTTCGCGATCCAATTCACCAGGTCGCAGGTCGAAACTGCCAAACGTCTGGTCCTGATGCAGGCTCAGACTGCTGAGCTCCAAATCGTCGCTCATACCACGACGGTAGTCTGGGGCTAGAATTGTGCAGATGGTGACAAGTGATGGGTCGACCATGCGGGAGCGCAGGCGCAAATCGATTTCTTCCAGTTCGTGATTGGTGGTGATGACCGTCGGGAGTTGCGCGTTGTAACGATGGTTGAAGATCTGGTACAGCTTTTCCTGGGCCCATGAGCTGGCAGCGTGTGTTCCCAGGTCGTCCAGGATGAGGAGCGGCGTGGTCCGCACGCTTTCAAAGCGCTCATCGTAGGTGGCTTCGCTGGTTGGACTGAAGGTCGCGCGCAGGTGGTCCAGAAGATCGGGGACGACGATGAAGAGTGCCGGATGGCTACACTCGATCCGACGGTTGGCGATGGCTGCTGCCAGGTGCGTCTTGCCACAGCCGTAACCGCCCTTAAAGATCAGCCAACCATCTGGCTGCTCAGCGAAACTCTGGGCCTGGGCAAACGCCTGCCGCAGGTTCTTCTGTTTTTCGGCGCTCAACCCGTCGATATCTATGCGAAAACTGTCGAAGGTCATGTGTGACAGCATGCCCAGGTTGCTGGCACGGCGCAGGTCGGACAGGCGGGTAGCTTCCAGCTCTTCCCGTTTGCACTGACAGGGGATCGCACGGCCAAAATCAGGGTGCCCAACCGGCACGTCCCGTGTGATGAATCCCAGTCCACGGCAGATAGGGCAGGCATTGTCTCCAAAACCGCTGTTTCTGGAATCGCCGCCATGTCCTGAGCCCTTCGACAAGCTCAGGACGGCGCCTGTCGAAGGGCTCAAGCCGTCAGTGCTCGACGTAGTCGGCATATTCGCCTGAGATATATCGATCTGGATCTTCTTTAGATACTTGCCGATCGGTTCCATCATCTCGTCCTTCAGTTTCCCACCGCTCCAGAATGCGACGCACATAGGCCCACTTACGAACGTTTTGCTCGACGGCAATCCGGAAGGCATCCTCAATCCAGTCGGCGGGATAGGTCTGTTCGGCGTCCCACAGTTGGTCGGCAATGAATGGGGTCAGGACACCGATGTTGCGCTCGTACAAGGCGAAGATGTTCGGGCGCTCCAGCTCGACGGGGACTTCCGTGGGCAGCAGGCCGGCCTCGGGCAAAACCAACTCGCCGGCCTGGATGCGCTCGACCGCCCGCCGGCCCTGGGCAGTATTTGGAAAGTACCACGTGGTCGGGTGGTCGGGTGGTCGGGTGGTCGGGTGGTCGCTCAGCCCGGTCTTACTCCCAGGCTCCCGGGCTCCCATGCTCCCGTGTTCCCTCGCTCCTCTGCTCCTCTGCGCCTCTGCTCCTCCGCGCAGCTTGATGAGGGTTCCTCGGGCGACCGCCCGCTCCAGGCCGTCTTCCAGTGCCTCGAGGACTGGTCGCCCGAGCTCGTTCATGCTTCGCAGGAGCGTCGTGTCGCCGGCCAACTGGGCATCACTGACACAGCGTGGATAGTCCCGCATGTGATACAGCCGCCAGAAGACGTGCAGGGTCACCTTGAGCTCCGCCAAATCGTCGACGAGCGGCAGTAGCTCAGTGAAGAACAGATTCGGCAGCGGCGTGTGTGCCACCTTGCCGGCGGGGAACCCGGGAAAGCTCTTCATCGTATCACACTTCCACCGGTGTCGGTGCGCGATACAGATTCACAAACTTCGCCTGCTCCGCCAGGAAGGCCAGCTCGATCTTGCCCGTTGGTCCATTGCGATGCTTGGCCACGATGATCTCCGCGATGTGCTTCTTGTCGGTGTGCTCGTTGTACATCTCGTCGCGATAGATGAACATGACAACGTCCGAGTCTTGCTCGATACTTCCGCTTTCACGGAGATCGGATAGGATCGGCCGCTTTTCGTGCCGGCTCTCAACGGCGCGCGAGAGCTGTGAGGCGGCGATGACCGGCACCATGAGCTCGCGCGCCAGCGCTTTCAGGGCCCGCGAGATGTACGAGATTTCCTGGACCCGGTTCTCGGTGCGGACGCCCGAGCGCATCAGTTGCATGTAGTCGATGATGACCAGGTCGAGTTCACGTTCGGTAGCCAACCGGCGGGCTTTGGTGCGCAGTTCCATCGTCGAGATGGCCGGCGTGTCATCGATGTAAATCGCCGTGTCCGACAACAGACCGATGGCGCGCGCAATCTGCTCGATCTCATCATCGCGAATCTGACCCACCCGCAGGCGCTGAGAGTCGATTCCCGTCTCGGCCGAGATCATGCGCTGCGCCAGTTGCTCGGCTGCCATTTCCAGGGTGAAGATGGCGACACAGGCCTTGCGTTCAACGGCCATGTACTGTGCCAGGGAGAGTACGAAGGATGACTTGCCCATGCCCGGCCGGCCGGCGACGACGATCAGATCTGACGGCTGTAGGCCGCTGAGAAGTTTGTCCAAGTCGGCGAATCCGGTGGGTAGGCCGGATATCTCACCCTGATGTTCGTACAGGTATTCGATCTGGTCGAAGTACTCGCTCAAGACGCGGCCAATGGGGACCAGGTTCTGACCGATCTGGCGCTCGGATACCTGGAACAAGATGCGCTCGGCCTCGTCAATTGTTGATTTGACCTCCTCCGTCTCCTCATGGGCCAGGGCGGCAATCTGGCCGGCTGCGTGAATGAGCCGGCGACGGACGGATGTGGACTCGACGATGCGCGCGTAGTGTTCCACGTGCGCCGACGTCGGTACGCGGCTGATAAGGGACGCCAGATAAGCCTGCCCGCCGACGTCCGCCAACTGGTCATGACGTTCGAGCTCGTCGCTGACGGTCACCATGTCTGCCGCCTCGCGCCGCTCGAAGAGGCGTAAGATCGCTGCGTAGATCAGACCGTGACTCTCGCGATAGAAGTCGTCGGGACGAAGGAACGAGGCAATCTTTATGATTGCCTCATGGTCGATTAGCAGGCTGCCGAGAACGGATATCTCCGCGTCTATGTTTTGAGGAGGGAGTCTATCGGTTGCCATGGGTTCTCCTCACACAGTCTCGCAACACACAGCTTCAGAGCGCCCTTGCGAGACCTTGTGCTACTCGCGCCGTGGCTGAGATCGGATTGACTGCCAGGCCGAAGTGATATCAGCCGTGAGTACAGGCCTTGAACATTTGTTCTAAGTATAACCCCAAAGGTGGGTAATGTCAAGAGAGGGTCGAATCGTTTCGCCGTGCAACGTGGCAGCTTATCACAAACAGACGCTCGCTTCACAGCGAGCGAATGATAACCAGGACGGCCTGAGGGACGGGCAGGGAGCCGGCCTTCGGCACATCACGTGGATACTCGAATATTAGTCTCCATCGGATTCCTCGTCCTCGCCTAGATCCTCCAGGTCCAAGGTGTCGACGAATTCTCGGAAGATACCCAGTTTCTCTTCTTCTTCCGGGGTGAGAGTGATTTCGTCATGGATCGCTTCGTCCTCAGCCGGCAGGACGCCGGCACGTTCCATGACGCCTTCGACGACGTAGATGGGGACCTTGGCGCGGACTGCGAGGGCAATGGCGTCGCTCGGACGCGAGTCAATTTCGGAATGCCGGCCGTTGACGTCCATCACGATGCGTGCGTAGAATGTATCGTCTCGCAGGTCGTTGACAAGGATGTGAGAAATTTCGCCTCCCACCTCATCGACTACGCGCTTCAATAGATCATGTGTCAAAGGGCGAGGAATGTCCACCCCTTGCAGCGCGATGGTGATTGCATCAGCCTCGAAGGGTCCAATCCATATGGGCAAATATCGGTCGCTATTGAGCTCCTTGAGAACAACCACACGGTGTTGAGATATGAGACTAACACGTATGCTGTCGACAGTCACTTCGATCATCGACGCCGCTCCTTTCCGGCTGGATAGTTATCCTCGCGGTTGCACTCCATTATACCACAAGACCCCTTCGCTGCCAAACACGCACACGGATTTTGACACGGATGCACGGATTGAACCCCTCTCCTGTTAGCCGCCCTTCGGAGACTATCCGTGGCATTCGTTGAGTCCGCGTGTGCCTTGGACTTCGGACTTCATTCATGCTATAATAGCCGCCGCTCTCATGCCGACAAGAAGGGACCTTGTGGTATGCCGGAAATAAACATAGATTTGGTGGCTATTCTTGACCGACTCAGTCAGGTTGTCGAGGTAGCTGTGCTGTGTGGTGGTGCATTCTTGGCTGCTTTCTCGATCAGTCTTGTCGTCTGGACCTTCCGTGATATCCGGTCCAGGACGTATGACCTCTTCTTCCAACTATTGTCGACCCTGCTGGTCCTGGTTTTCAACATTCTAGGATTGTTTCTCTATCTGATTCTGCGTCCCGGGGAAACCTTGGCGGAACGGTACGAGCGGGCCCTGGCGGAAGAGGCCCTAATTCAAGATATCGAGGATCGATTGGTGTGCCCGTCGTGCGGAGTACGCGTTGAGCCGGACTATCTGCTCTGTCCGACTTGTCACACGCAGCTCAAGCAACACTGTGAGGCGTGCGGCCGGCTAAACGAGTTGAAGTGGGATGTCTGCCCGTACTGTGGCCACGTCGGCGCGCCGGCTGAGACCGAGAAAATGGTCACGGACGAGGAGACGTCCGAGACATTAGAACGGGTCTTCAGCCGCCCTGGCGCTCCAGATCAGTCAGCAGTAATCAGTCATCAGTAATCAGTTATCAGTCAATGTCATTAAGTCAAGACTTCGGAAGTCTTCCGTCAGCGATTCGTGAACCAGACCGGCCTGAAACTGGCGCAGAATGCCATCGAGCAGGTCGTTTCTGGGACTTCCGAAGTCTGGTCAGTCCTTAACTTAATGACATTGAGTTATCAGTTATACTGACTGGTTACTGATCACTGATAACTGATCACTGATAACTGACTTAGTATGCGTGGCGGTCGCGAAGGGCCTGAACCAAGGTCTTGAGCATGATTTTGAAGTCCAGCCACAGTGACCAGTTCTCGGTGTACCACAGGTCGTATTTGGTGCGTTCTTCGATGGACGTGTCGCCTCGCAGGCCGTTGACCTGGGCCCAGCCTGTGATGCCGGCCTTTTCGCGGTGGCGACCCATGTACCGCGGAATCTGCTTCTGAAACTCCTCTACGAACACCGGCCTCTCCGGCCTTGGCCCCACAACGCTCATCTCTCCCAGGAGCACGTTGATGAACTGGGGCAATTCGTCCAGGCTCGTCCTGCGTAGAATAGCCCCCAGGCGCGTCTTGCGTGGGTCATCGGCGGTAGCCCACACAGGCCCAGTCTCGGCTTCGGCATCCTGGCGCATCGTGCGGAACTTGATCATCGGGAAACGCTTGGCATCCAACCCCATGCGTTCCTGGATGTAGAAGACCGGCCCGGGCGAATCCAGTTTGATCAACAGGGCCATAACCAACATCACCGGCGATAGCAAAACCAGCGTCGCGCCGGCGACGACGATATCTACCCCTCGCTTGAGACCAAGTCGCCAGCCACGCAGGGCCGAGTCTCGAACAGTGAGGAGAGGCAGCCCATTTAAGTCTCCGAGGCGCACTTCCGAGGCCATAATCTGGAAGACACTGGGGAACACTTTGATGGTAACCTTCTTGTCTTGACAGTGGTCGATAATACTGAGGAGTTCTTTGTGATCCGCTTCGGGCCGGGCAATCATTACCTCGCTGATGCTGTACCGATCGATGATGTGGGATAGGTCATCGGGCGTCCCCAGAATCGGGACGCCCTGTACTCGATCTCGCCCCGAGACACCGTCCACGAACCCGATCACCTCGTAGCCCAGCCAAGGCGAAGTCTGGGCCCGCCGCACCATCTGTTGCCCGACATCGCCGGCCCCCACAATGAGGACACGCTCCCGGCCGACGCCGTGTGATCTGAGCATGCCGGCCATCACACCATAGAGGGCACGGCCGACCATCACCAGAATGACGGTCAGCCCCCAGGCGTAGACCACCATACCACGCGAGTAGTCCACCTCCAACACGCTGTTCTTGAAGAAGAAAGAGGTGAGGGCAACGGTTGTGACTGTTGCGATGGAAACGCCGGCAAACACGCGAGATACCTCGTCAAAGTACGAGATGATCCGCGTGCGATGATACATCTTGTAGAAGAAGAACACTGTCAACGTGACGACGATCTGCACCCCCAGCATAATCAGATAATCCTGGAAGGGGGCCATGTCGATGATGGGCCGCAAGGGGAAGAGTACCCAGAGCTTGTAGGCCGCGACGAAGGTCAGGATGACCATCGCGACGTCGATGAACATTTGCAGGCCTACGAAGAGAGCGCGTTCCTTTTGACTCATGGTGCCACCTCTGCCGGCTCGGTTTGGGGTCTCCACATCTCACGTAACAGCCGAGTTCCCCCCCTCAGCGCCAGGCCGGCCACGATCAACCAGTGCAACCAGAATGGCGTGTCCGCCGCGTAGTGTTTATCGTAGAACAGGTACATGGCGCGATCGAATTCGAAGTGGGCGCGCCGGCTCCCTGCGCTGGCAGCCCGTTTGTGGTGGAGCACCGTCACGTTCGGATTGTAGTAGATCTTCCAGCCGGCCTGCTTGATCCGCAGTGCCCAGTCCAGGTCCTCGCCGTACATGAAGAAGCGCTCGTCCAGCAGGCCGGCGTCCTGGATGGCCTCGCGCCGCACCAGCATAAAAGCGCCGACAACCGAGTCGACTTCTGCCTCTTGATCGGGGTCCAGGTACGTCAGGTTGTAGCGCCCGAAACGCCGGCTCTGAGGGAAGAGCCGGCTTAGTCCGACCATTCGATAGAAAGAGACTTCGGGTGTGGGAAAAGAGCGCCGGCAGGCCAGGTCTAGACTGCCGTCGGCGCGAACTAGCTTGGGGCCCGCAGCGCCGATCTCCGGTCGGCCGTCCAGGTACGCTACCATGTCATGTAGGGCTGTGGGCGGGAGCACGGTGTCGGGGTTGAGAAGTAGGGTGTAGCGCGGCTGCTCCCGGCGGTCGAGTGTACCGATGTCCAGCAAATCGACCACCTTGCGCGCCGAGACAGGTGCTTCGTCTCCAACCGGGCGGAAGCCGGCAGCGCGCAGGCCCAGGTTGTTGGCGTGGGCGAATCCGCCGTTGACTGGGCTCGCGATGACGTGCACATCGGGGAATTTACGACGAACCATCGCGACGCTGTCATCGCTCGACGCGTTGTCAACGACCCACGTCTCGAGGGCCAGATCTCCGTGGCTGCCGCCAATCGAGACCAGACAATCGCGCAACGGATCGCGTGTATTGTAGTTGACGATGACAATGGCAAGATCAAGCATCTCTGATGAGACTACCAGGCACACAACGCAAAACGTGAAACGTGAAACGTGAGGGTTTACGGACGAAAGTCATCACGCTTCACGTTTTACGTTTCACGCAGCGTTCTCCAGCAGGATACCAACCGTCAGCCAACATCCCTTCACGAAATCGGAGTATACTACGCGGTTCAGCTTCGGTCAAGAATCTGCGACAGCCTGAAGGGAGGACGTCCGCGGACGTGGCGAAGTTCCGAGCGGTGCTGCCGGCGCCACCAGCGCCCCACCGGATAGCCGAGCATTTTCGCCACGTCGCCCGCCACGCGGATGAGGGGGATCCAGGCCAGTGCCTGAAGACGCCGGCTCCACGACCAGCCCCGAGTCAGCCGCCATAGCCGCTGTATCGGGGGGCGGAACATGAGGCCGGTGCCCACCAGCAGAGCCAGCCACGCCAGGATACGCCCCCTGGACGAGAAATGATTTCGAATTTCGAATTTCGAATTTCGAATTTCCTTTGCTGACCAGTCACGAGCCGCCAATCTCAACAGCAGAGGCGCCGCGACGAGATATGTGGCGTAGCGAATTGCGTGGCGCATTGGCCAGAGGTCAGCTTTGCCGTCGCCCCGGGCGTAGCGGTAATACTGCCAGAAAAACTGTCGTAGCGATCGGCGCGGGCGGAAGTGGGCGATGGCGTCGGGCGCGAAGGCGATCCAGTAGCCGTCTTCACGCAGCCAAAGGTCGAAGAGCAGATCCTCGCAGACGTCGAGCCACTCGGGGTAGCCACCCAACTCCTGCCAAACGGACTTACGGAAGGCGATGGAGCGACTGGACGGGAGAAAGCGATCGGGCTTGACGTCATCGACGGCCGGGATTGTGGTGGCGCCAAGAGCGGTCTCGAAGATCGTTTGGGGATCGGTGAGGAAGAAGCCGGCCACCACATCGGGCGGCGGGCCTGCACTGAACGAAGTGAACGTGTCTTCCTCGAAGGGGGCCACCAGGTTTTGCAGCCAGTCGGGTGCCAACCGCGTGCCGGCATCGGTGCCGACGATAATTTCGGTCTCTGCGGCACCAATGGCAATGTTCCGTCCCCGGGCGATGTTAGCCCCTGGCGCTTCCATCACTCGCAGGGGCAGGTCGTACTGGGACTCCCACTGGCGCAAGATGTCCACCGTGCCGTCAGTCGATCCACCATCGACGATGATCACTGCCTCGGGCCGGCGGATCTGGCGCGCCAACGACTCCAGGAGCCCTGCAATCGTCTCTGCCTCGTTTAGGACCGTTGCGATGACAGTAACCTTCTTACTCATGACCATGACAATCGCTGGAGCGCCTGGCGATTGAAAATCGCGGCAACCGCCTCAGTCCTCTTCCCACATATCGTCGTCCAGGAAAACCTCAGTGTCAGGGTCAATGGGCACAAGGTAAGTGAAGCCATCCGGCCCGACGGCTTTGGTGAGCTGGGCCATGATCGCCGGCACATCGTCGTAGGGGCCGGCCACAAAGAACGGCTTGCCGTCCTCGCCGCCGAGAGGAATATCGTCGGGGCACGCTTCTGGGTCGGCGTCGCCCAGGACCAGCATCGCGTCGCGGTAGTCAGGATCGGGACTGACCCCCCGCCATTCCCGTGTCAGCAGAACTTCGTGGAGTGGCCAGCGGCCGGCCATGCGCAGCATGGGATGTGCCCCGGATCTGACGCGCCGGCTGGGTCGTTTCCCCTTGCGCCTGGTTGCCTTGCGTTGGCGTGCCTTCTGGCGTTTCTTGCGTTTGCGAGCCATCGTTCTCGACCTCGGTGAATGGTTCTTACTCAAGTAGCTCTGACCAGAATTGTAACTATCGGGGGCGATTAGTCAACCTCCTGTGCGCCCCTGCTCCTCAGCACCCTTGCTCCTGTGTCAGACCGGCGCTCGACCGTCCGTGGCCTGTCCTGAGCCCTTCGACGAACTCAGGACGCGGCCTGTCGAAGGGTCGGCAGTCACTGGTGCATCAGTGCCCGGTATCCACGTAACTGATTGATTTCGGGCGTGTTTTGTGCTATGCTGATAGTGAGGATGTGGATCCCGATCCGCGATTCAGCGGCACGAGTCTTGCCGCACCTGATGCCGGCCGCACTATCGTTACCTGATTAACTAGCGGCGCAACCCGTGATGCGCCTGATGCGTAAAAGATGTAGGGGGAATAGAACACACCTCCGCGTATTGCGTACTGCGTATTCCGTCTTTCATAAGCCCGCCTCAAGATCACGCAATATGCAGTAGAGAACTGTACCCCGCTGAATAAGAGTTGTTCGCAAGGAGGGAATACAGCAATGGAGATCATCACAACGACCTTCCGACAAGCAATCGACGCTTTGCTGTTGCGCGACAGCGCCTACCGGTCGATGCGTGAGAGCCCTAGCCCCTTCGTCCGTGGTCTTGTGTTTATCGTCAGCATTGGGGTGATCGTTGCACTTGTTAGCATCGTCGGTGCAATCCTGCTCCGGCTGACGTCACCAAACCTAGGCGCGATCCAGGAAACCGTCTGGGAAGGGATGCAGGACATGCCCTGGGTGGAGCAGATTCCCCCGGGGGACCGGGTGGAACGGATGCAGCAGGTCAGGCAATCATTCGATCTTGGCTGGCAGATCGCGCGGCAGTTTACACCTGGTATCGGCAGTGCCATCCTCAATGTGATCCTGAACCCCATCTCGCTCGTTCTGGGGTGGCTGGTCTATGGGCTGCTGGCATTCCTGGCAGCCCGTGCGTTGGGAGGCACGGGCCGGCTGGACCAAACTTATGGAACAACAGCCCTGGCCGCAGCTCCCCGCATACTGGGGGTTGTGAACGTCGTGCCGTACGTTGAGACGGCCGGCCTGGGCATCTGGGCGCTCATCTGCAACTACCTGGCCCTGAAGAACACGCATGATCTCAGCCCCTGGCGGGCGTTCTGGGCGACAGTCGTCCCCTTGGTACTGCTATTCTTGTTCGTCGTCGGGCTGGCCATCCTCGGTGTTGTCATCGCCGTAACTGTCTCTGGAGGAGGATCGTAAAGATGAACCAACTGGTACAGACAACCAGAAGTGCACTCCTGCTGGAAGACAACGCCTTTGTCAGTTTGCGCGATGCGGAGGATGGGTTTCGTCGTGGGCTGATGACGATCGTCATAATCAGCCTGATTGTAGGTCTGATAGTCTCGTTGGTCAGCTTCGTCAGCGCAGTCACGACCACACCGGCCCAGGAGATGGCGGAATTCCAACAGGGCATGGAGCAGGTAGTCGGACAGATGCGGGCCTTTGGTGCCTTCGGTGGCGACGAGGAATTCTGGCGCATCTTCATGGAGAATTTTGAGGCCGGCATTGCCATTGGGGAGCGGGTGGCCGACGTTGTTGCGGAGACCACGCCGGCACCAAAACCAGTGGTGGACTTCTTCACGGCGTTGGGACGGTGGGTATCCCATCCCTTCGAATGGCTCTCTATGTGGATGCTCTACGGTGTACTGACCCTGGTGTTTGCGAAGCTTCTGGGTGGCACGGCGACAATTCGCGAGATGCTGGCAACGACGTCGCTGGTGGCGGTCCCCCACCTCTTGAACGCCCTCAGGTTCATCCCGTTTCTGGGGTTTCTGGCGGGTGCCGTTGCGTTCTTCTGGGGGCTGGCGATCTATGTGAAGGGGACTGCAATTGCGAATCGATTCGACCTGGGCCGAGCCCTTCTCGCGGTCGCTGCTCCGATCATCGTGCTGTTTGTGATGATCATGATCTTAGTCTTCCTGATGATCATCCTGATCGCTGTCAGCACCTGATCGAGGGAGCGCTTTCCATGCTGAGGAACATCGCCGACTTTGTCCGCGGGTTCGTGTTTGGACTCGTCGTTGGAGGATCTGCCGGCATGCTGTTGGCGCCGGAGTCAGGTGAGAAGACACAGTCCACGCTCCAGGCGCGGATCGAGGCCACGAAAGCCGCGTTCGAAGAGGGCCGCGCTCAGGCAGAGAAAGAGCTCCTGGAGTACTTCGAGCAGTCCAAGCGGCCCTAAACTGGGAGAAGTACTCTTCAGTAGGACAGCGTGAAACGTAAAACGTGAAACGTAAGGCCTGGAAAGAGTGAGTATCACTTCCAAACCCTCACGTTTCACGTTTCACGTTTTACGTGTACATTGTCCACCACGCAACATTGTCATTTTCTGTTACGGCAACTACTGAGCAATCTCTACCATCGCCTCGCCGTCAGGGCGGATCGGTTCTGGAATCCAGCGTCCGGTGAGCACTCTGTTCAGGAACTGCCCCGTGTAGGACCGAGGGTTCCGCGCTACTTCTTCTGGAGTACCGGTGGTTACCACCCGCCCGCCGGCCTCGCCACCTTCCGGACCCAGATCGATAATCCAGTCGGCACTCTTGATGACGTCCAGATTGTGCTCGATCACGATGACGGTGTTGCCGGCGTCCACCAGCCGGTGTAGCACGTTGAGCAGCTTCTTCACGTCATCGAAGTGCAAACCGGTCGTCGGCTCGTCCAGGATGTAAAGCGTGTCGCCTGTTGCTACCTTGCTCAGTTCCTTGGACAGCTTCACCCGCTGCGCTTCACCACCCGACAGCGTGGGCGACGGTTGCCCCAGCTTGATGTAGCCAAGGCCAACGTCATACAGCGTCTGCAGCTTGCGCTTGATCCCTGGAATATTCTTGAAGAACGCCAGTGCTTCCGTCACTGTCATGTCCAGCACCTCGGCGATGTTCTTGCCCTTGTAGCGGATCTGCAACGTTTCCCGGTTGTAGCGTGCTCCCTTGCACACCTCGCACGGAATGTAGATGTCGGGCAGGAAGTGCATCTCGATCTTGATGATGCCATCGCCGCTACAGGCTTCGCAGCGGCCACCCTTCACGTTGAAGGAGAAGCGACCAGGCTTGTAGC
>JBHIAO010000005.1:0-40135 GCA_046758565.1 Anaerolineae bacterium | reverse complement strand
CGATAATTCACGCACATGACGCAAATGTTGCGGAGTAACGCCGTAATGCGTGATGTTCGTGCTTACGCGATGTAACAAAAAATATTATACCATTGTTCTCATCTTTTCCACAACTCGGGATCTGTCGAGATGTGGACAGCTCTTGAGATTCATGTTATGATTGGGCCTGTTGGGTGGTATAGTACTATGACTACACGAAATAGGTTGTGGAGGGTCGATGCGTGCTGTAGATATTATTGCCAGGAAACGTGACGGCGAGGAACTTACTCACCAGGAAATCGCATTCTTCACTGACGGCTTCACCCGAGGCGATATCCCTGACTACCAGGCAGCCGCGTGGCTGATGGCCGTCGTCTGCCGCGGGATGACCGATCGGGAGATCACCGATCTGACGCTTGCGATGGCCCACTCCGGCGAAATGCTCGACCTGAGCGACATTGGCCCCATGGTCGTCGACAAGCACTCCACTGGCGGTGTGGGTGATAAAACGACCATCGTTGTCGGCCCATTAGTTACAGCTAGCGGGCTCCCCATGGCCAAGATGAGCGGTCGGGCCCTGGAGTTCTCTGGCGGCACCCTGGACAAACTCGAATCGATCCCCAGCTACAAAGTCTCCCTGACCCGCGCGGAATTCCTGGAACAGGTACGTCAGGTGGGCCTGGCGATCGCCGGCCAAACCAGTGATCTGGTTCCAGCCGACGGCAAGCTGTACCCTCTGCGCGACGTCACTGCCACCGTTGAGAGCATCCCGCTCATTGCGAGCTCCATCATGAGCAAGAAAATCGCTTCCGGAGCTAACGCCATTGTCCTGGACGTCAAGGTCGGTCGTGGCGCCTTCATGCAGACAGAAACCGAAGCTTTGGAACTGGCAGAGAAAATGGTAGGCATTGGACAGAGCCTGGGTCGTGACGTGGCCGCTGTTGTCTCGGACATGAACCAGCCGCTGGGCCAGGCCGTGGGTAACGCCCTGGAAGTCGAAGAAGCGATTGCGACGCTGCACGGCGAAGGGCCGGCCGACTTCACCGAGCACTGCCTGGTTGTCGCCTCTCACCTGCTCATCCTTGGCGGAAAAGCCGCAGATGTCAAGCAAGCGCGGTCGATTCTTCAGAGCCTCATCGAGAACGGCGCAGCTCTGCAACAGTTTCGGCGCTGGATCGAGGCCCAGGGTGGCGATCCCTCCGTGGCAGACGATCCGGGGATCATGCCCCAGGCCTACCTGGCGCGGGACGTGCCGGCCCCCCGCAGCGGTGTGATTGCCGGAATTGATGCCCTAGAGGTCGGCCTGACCGCCGTCATGCTGGGGGCTGGGCGCGAGAAGAAAGGTGACCCTATCGACCACAGCGTTGGAATCGTATTCGGACCGAAGGTTGGTGATGAGATTCAGGCCGGCGATCGGTTGTTCACGCTGCATGCCGCCGATGAGGACAGTTTTGAGGCGGCTCGCCGGCGCTTGCTAGACGCCTATACCTGGAGCGACGAACCGGTGCAGCCACCGCCCCTGGTACACCGGGTCATCATGGCCAACGACCAATGATCACCAACTCATCAATATCCTCTTCGTCCCCATCCCCCAACGGCAAATCCGGCAGTGCGATTCGCACAGGTTCCAACTCTACTTCCGCGGGTCCCATCCTGCGGGCCCGATCCAGCCGCCACCACGCAACTGCAAAGCCGGCAATGACGCCAATCAGCAATCCGATGAAAAAGCGTCGCATTGATGAACTCTCCTACCAGTCTACGTCCTTTCGTTCTTCCAAGACCTGTCCGTAGACCTTCATCGTTTCTTCGGCAACATTCCCCCAACTGAACACCGTGCGGATGTTCTCGAGAGCACTCTCGACGCGGGCTTGTGCCTGATCCGGGTGACGAAGCGTTTGCACCACGGCCCAAGCGAGGGATTCAGGATTGCCAGGCTCGTGGGTCAGTCCCGTCTCGTTCGCATGAACCACTTCGGCCAGCCCGCCGGCACTCGAAGCCACTACGGGCACGCCGGCGGCCATCGCCTCCAGAGCAACGATCCCAAACGGCTCGTACAGACTGGGAAACACCGCCACATCGGCAACCCGATATAGCCGGTCACGGTCATCGTCCGATATGCGACCGACAAAGTCAAAACGGTCAGACACTCGCAGATCCGATGCCATCCTTATCAATTTGGGGGACATGGGCCCGTGCCCAGCAACGACAAATCGAACGTTTGGCAACTCCGCCAGGATTGCCGGCGCCGCCGCAACCAGCGTTTGGGCCCCCTTCTCATGAACAAGCCGGCCAATGTGGAACACAATTCTATCACTGTCGTCGGCAAACCGCCGGCGAAACTCCAACAGGCCCGCATCATCGAAGCGTTGGTGACCCGACGAATCTACGCCGTTGGGAATGATGTCAATTTTGTCCGGCGGAACCGCGAAGAAGTTCGCGATTTGATCGGCCATGTACTGGCTGGTAACGATGATCCGCCAGGCCTCATAACACAACTGCCACTCCGCATGATCGATGGCAACTGACAGTGGGTCATGTGCGACACCGCCACGTCGTCCGCGCTCCGTTGCATGGACCGTTGCCACCAGGGGCCGTTTGTACGCGTGCTTGAAGTGGGAGGCACTGAGTCCCACCAGCCAGTCGTGGGCATGGATCAGATCAAACGGCCCATGATTACGAACCAGAAACTCGGCATAGTTCGTCATCCGGCGGTTAGCCTCGTGGGAATCGGTCAGGATGTCGCCAGTTTCCCAGGACGGCGCTGAAACCCGATGAACGGTCACGCCGTCCTGCACCGTTTCAACAGGTTCACCCCCCTTGAGCTGGGGCGTAACCAGGTGAACGTCTGTGCCGAGCCTGGACAGAGCAGCGACAAGCGACTTGACGTGACTGCCCAGTCCACCGTTCACGTGGGGCGGATATTCCCATGACAACATGAGAACCCGCACAGGCGACCGCCCACCGCCGACCGTTCGACTACGCTCAGGGGAGGCTTCGTCCCGAGGCCTCGTCCTAAGGCCTGTCCTGAGCGTAGCCGAGGGGCTCGGCCCGAAGGGCTCCGCCCGAGGGGCCGCCGGCCGCCACTGCCTGTGCTGCAGAGTTGCTGAGGTGCTAGGATGCAGGGATGGGGGGTTTCTCACTGCTTCTCCTCCGCTGGTCTGCTCACTCCGACCGGTCGGTTGTCCGCGGTCGCGAGCGGAGCGAGCATCTTATCGACGATATAGTTCGATGTTCACGTTGTGTTCCTCTAACGTCCTTGCGAAGACGTGCGACCCATCGTCGGCCACGTCGTTGGCAACAAAATAGTAGTAGTCAGTCTTGGCCGGCTCTACCGCGGCCTGCAATGCGGCCAGGCCGGGGTTGCAGATGGGTCCTGGCGGCAGCCCAATACGGGTGTAGGTGTTATACGGCGAATCGATTTCCAGGTCTTCCAGATACAGCGGGCGCTTCCACCACTGGCCGGCGTCCGCCTGATAACCGAGGGCATACTGAACCGTCGGATCTGCGTTCAGGTGCATGCCGGCCTTGATGCGGTTGCGAAACACACCGGCGATGAGTGTCCGCTCGTTCGGTACCTGGGCTTCACGCTCCACAATCGACGCCAGCGTGACCACATCGTGGATGGAAAGCCCCTGCGCCTTGGCCTGCTGCCGCATCTCCTCGGTGAAGCGTGAATCGAATGTCGCCAGCATCCGCTCGATCACGTCCGCTGCTGTCGAATCCGATTCAAACTCGTAGGTGTCTGGGAAGAGATAACCCTCCAGCGACGTCACGCCTTCGGGTCGGTCGACCAGGAAACCATGAGAGGCAAAACCGGCCCCCGCCCGCACGGACTCGAGGAACGCATCTGGATCAGCAAGCCCCGTCGTCTTGAGCAGGTCGGCGATCTGTTCCGCCCGCCACCCCTCGGGAATCGTCAGGGTGACCGTTGGCGGCCGGCCGTGCTGGAGGGCGGCCATGATCTCAGTCATGCTCATATCACGGCGGAGCCGGAAGTCGCCGACTTCGAGCTGGGTGTCGACGCCATGAACCCGGAGCAAGGCCCGAAAGACATTGGCATCCCGGATCAGCCCCTCACTCTCGAGACGCTGGGAAATCTCCGCTGCCGTCTCCCCAGGAAACACCACGAACGTCATCGGCGTTGGATCGTCACTCGGCGGTGCCTGGGCGTCGTCACCCTGAAATCGGAGATAGGCCTCCAACAACGACCCCTCCAAATCGGAGAAACCGGGCAGACGCAACGACCCTGGGGCCGACTTATGAACGCTCCTTTCCGAGCCACTCGGTACAAAGTTCTGCCAGGCAAGGACCGGCACGGCGACCACACCGACCAGCCCCACAATCCCCAACAGAACACGCACGATCCGCCGGGCAGGCCCGCGTTCGGGCTTTGACCACTCGTTCAATTCACTCATCCTCGTCTTCGTTCTCGTCTCTCATAGAGGCCCGCATCCGTTGGGCATCCAGATAGTCTTGCAGGATCACGGCAGCCGCCACAGCATCGATAGTCTGCTTCTGTTCTCGTGCCGATTGTCCTCGTTCCGTCAACACGCGGACCGCCGTGACTGTCGACAACCGCTCGTCCCACATTTCAACCGGTACGTCGATGGCGGATTCAATCTGTCTGGCAAAGGCCTCCACGGCGCGAGCCTGCGGCCCAACCGCTCCGCTCAGAGAACGAGGAAAGCCGACAATAAGCCGGCCCACGTCCTCTTCGTCCATTAGCGTCTTGATCCGGGCGATGGCCGTCTCGTCAGTATCACGTTTCACGACGGCCAGACTGCGAGCGATAATTCCCAGCGGGTCACTCACCGCAACGCCAATGCGCCGCTCACCCACGTCGAGCGCCATGATTCGTTTCATTATGATAATCGGACCTAACCAATTAGAGTTGAGTCGTCCCAGATAACCACGTCAATGCGCATGGACAGCCAGGGTATGCGCCCCAACCACCCACGCGAGACATCGATGATCGGTTCGGCCGCCAGTGGGAATCTCTCCCGCAGCAATATCACCGCCTCGTCGACAGGCCGGCCTCGTACCACATCTTTTATGTCACCTTCTCTGATTCGGGCCTGCGCGGTCGCACTGGCTCCAACCTGGATGTGCGCACCGCCGCCTTCATCCCGCAACACCCGCCCGACGTTCGACTGCAGGCTGCCACCAACGAGGACCTGTTCCGCAGGTACTCCCCGGCGCAGAACCTCCTCGGCCAGTTGTCGGGCTTGGTCAAGGTTGACCGCCGTTCCAACAGCCCGCACTGTGAGATCAACAGTTATGACGTCGGCGACGGATTCGGCCTGCTCTGAAAAGGACTCACCGACGACCTGGAATTGGAGGGTGTCGTCGATTAGCGTCTCACCTTCACGCACCTGGGCCTTCAATGCCTGCAGCGCTGCCTGGCGCGTGTGATCGAGCAGCGCGTCACGCACCCGATCACGCTCTTCCTGGGTCACGATGCCCACTCTACGCACCGTACCCCCGCTCATCGGGCGGTCGTTCACCGCGGCCACGGGAAGCCCCAGACTGGGATCAAGCACGTTGATGGTATAGGCCGGCACGTTACCCTCAGGACCCGCTTTCACAGCCTCAACCGGTACACGAGCCGTGGTACCGGCCGGCCCCTTCACTGTGACCGCCTCCCGCGTACGGAATGCAACACCTTCGCTGCCACTGATCATAGCGCCGGTGGGAATCACGACCTCGGTTTCACTCTGATTGATGAACACGACGGTCCCCCGCGCCGGCGCATCGGGGACGTCGGTTCGTGCCGATGTCGGCTCTCGCGCCTGGCGATCCAACGTCACCTCCAGCCGTCGAGCCGGAATCCGACGTCCGGATATATCCACCGTCGTCAAGCCAGGATCAGCCTCAATCTCAACCGTCGTTTCAATGGGAACAGTTAGTGGAGCAACAATGACAGTGGCGTGCGGTAAGACCACGACCGCTAGTGTTAGTCCGAGAACTAAGAGCACCACTGCCAACGCGAGAAAGGAAAATGGAGAATGGAGGATGGAAGATGGGGAATGGAGAACGGAGGACGGAGGATGGATGGGGGATGGAACCGGAGTGGACTTGAACCGCTGTCCATTTTCCATTTTCCGTTCTCCCCCTCCCATCTTCCATTTTCCATCTTCCATTTTCCATTTTTTTCCACCTTCCATCCTCCACTGAGCTCGGAGGCCGACGTTGCCGGCCATCACGCGGGTCGCACTATCGCGTGTGACAACTGTAAGGTTCAGCCCAAGGTCGTCTGCTGTTCGGCGCAGCAGCGTAAGCGGGAGTCGATGCCGGAGCGTCTCGTTAGCCCTTGGGAGGTACAGGTACACCTGATGGCTCCGCGCACGGGCTAACCGTGCCTGGATCTGCTCCACCCCCTCGTCGGGCTCGATTGTCAAGACATCAACCATTTTGTGCGGAGGAGCAGAGGGGCAATGGTGCAGGGGTACTTCCCCCCTCCCGTGCTCCCCGGCTCCCTAGCTCCCATACTTCCTTTCGAGGGCTTGACTGACCAGCTCCTTAACCCGCGACAGAGCTTCATCCAATTTGCCAGGATCGCGACCGCCGGCTTGCGCGAGCATTGGGCGTCCACCGCCACTACCACCAACCACAGCCGCGACCTGCTGGACAAGATCGCCGGCATCCAGGCCTTTCGCAACCAGATCAGATGTTACTGCGGCCACGAGCTGTGGCCTGCCGTCGATGACACTCCCCAGGACGATCACACCTGAGCCCAGTCGGTCTCGAAGGAAGTCGATGCGCTCACGCAGGCCCTCCATGTCCATCGCCTCGACCTGAGCCGCCACCACCTCGACACCGTCGAGCACGACGGTCTTATTGAGAATTGACTCAGTTTCCTGCAACGCGATGCGGCGGCGCAGCCGATCGATCTCACGGCGTTGCCCCTTCACTTCGTCCAGGAGTGAATGAAGCCTCGGTCTCACCTCACCTAGGCCCTGGGCGCCCAGGGTGCCGGCCACGTCTCCGAGCAGCTCGAGGCGCTCGCGCATATACCTCTCCGCTCCTCGACCCGTCAGCGCCTCGATCCGTCGCAAGCCTGCACCAACCGATCCCTCGTTGGTGATCAAGAACCCGCCGATCTGTCCCGTGCGATGCAGGTGCGTGCCACCGCAGAGCTCACGACTGTAGTCATCGATGGTGACCATGCGAACGTTCTCGCCGTACTTCTCTCCGAAGAGCATCATCGCCCCCAGACGACGAGCCTCATCGAGCGTGGTGTACTTCGGCTCCACCGGCAGGTCAGCACGAATCTTCTCATTCACCCGATGCTCGATTTCGCGGACTTCCTCTTCACTTAACGCCGAAAGATGCGCGAAGTCGAATCGCAGCCGGTCCGGTGCCACCAGGGAACCCCGCTGTTGTGCGTGCTCACCCAGAACGCTCTGAAGCGCCTTGTGTAACAGATGCGTCGCCGTATGGTTTCGCATGATGTCCATCCGACGCTCGACATCAACCCGGGCTTCGACGAGATCACCCTGAGAGATGGAGCCGGCAGCGACCTGGCCGTAGTGGATGATGACACCCTTGATCGGACTGTGAGTGTCCTCGACAGTCACGGTGCCGCCAGGCGTGATAATCCGCCCGGTATCTCCCACCTGGCCGCCCGCTTCGGCGTAGAAGGGCGTGCGATCCAGAACCACCTGAACCTCGTCGCCCTCGCTGACGTGCTCGACACGCTGTCTGTTCTGTACCAAGGCAATGACGTGCGCATTGCTGACGACGGTTGTCTCGTAGCCCAGGAACTTGGTCGGCGGCAAATCGAGCCGGCGGTACGTTTCCGCCTCCTCACCCACCACGAACTTGCCCGTCTCTCGATCCCGATCACGCTTCTCCTCCATCTCACGTTCGTAGCCGGCGCGATCCACGGTCATGCCGTATTCCTCGGCCACATCTTCGGTCAGGTCGACGGGGAAGCCATACGTGTCGTGCAGTCGAAATGCATCCTGCCCGGGGATCTCGCTCTTGCCCTGCGCTTGCAGATCCGCGATAACGTTGTCCAGGATCGTCAAACCGGTATCCAGCGTACGCTCAAAGCGACGCTCCTCCTCTGTAATAACCTGCTTGACCCAGTGTTCCCGGTCGCGCAATTCGCTATAGTGATCCCCCATGGTCTCAATCACGCTGTCTGACACCTGAGCCAGGAATGGCTCGGAAAATCCAATGAGCTTGCCGAATCGCATGGCACGGCGCATGATGAGACGCATCACATATGAGCGACCTTCGTTGCCCGGCATCACACCATCGGCTGCGAGGAAGGCCATGGCACGGCCGTGGTCCGCGATGACACGATAGCCAACAATGTGTTCTTCGCGTTCCGCGTCCGTATGCCCCAGCAGCGCCTGAAGCCGATCCATGATGTTGGTGAACAGGTCCGTCTCGTAGTTGCTGTACACTCCTTGCAGCACAGCCACCAGTCGCTCCAAACCCAGTCCAGTATCAACACCAGGCGCCGGGAGCCGGGTGCGGGTGCCGTCGCTGGCTTGATCAAACTGCATGAAGACCAGGTTCCACAGCTCCAGCCAACGTCCGCAGTCGTTATCCAACTGGACACTGCAGTCGTCCCGGCCACATGTGCAGTACCCCGGCCCAAAATCATAATGGATCTCGCTGGTGGGACCGCAGGGACCAACGTCAGCCATCATCCAGAAATTGGTCTGCTCGCCCATACGGTAGACCCGCTCGGGACCCACCCCGATATCGTTGACCCAAATGTCAAAGGCTTCGTCGTCGTCCTCGAAGATGGTGTAGTACAGCCGACCTGGCGAGATCCCGTAGACGTCGGTCAGCAGCTCGTAGCCAAAGCGGATGGCCCCCTCTTTGAAATAATCACCAAAGGAGAAATTGCCCATCATCTCAAAGAAAGTGTGATGGCGGGGTGATGGACCGACGTTCTCCAGGTCATTGTGCTTGCCACTGACCCGCATGCACTTCTGAGCTGTGGTCGCCCGCTTGTAGCCCCGGTCTTCCAGTCCCAGGAACGAATCCTTGAACTGGACCATGCCGGCGTTGGTGAAAAGCAGCGTCGGGTCATCGGGCACCAGCGAAGAGCTCCTGACACGCGTGTGCCCGTGCTCCTCAAAGTACTTCAGGTATTGTTCGCGTGTTTCCGCACTTGTGATCATCGCCCTCACCTCATCGGATTTTATCGAAATTGAGCCGAGAAGTCAATTCCATAAACAAGAAAACGCTCGTCCTCAAGGATGAGCGCTGTGCCCGTGGTTTTCAATTCCTCGTTCGGAATTCAGTGACCTCGGACCGCAAGGACGAGCGTTATACCCATGGTACCACCTTGATTCGGCAGAGTCTGAACAGCGAAGGATAGAATTCAACGAACTCCATAAAGGGAACTCCAGCACATGGCGGCTACCGAGTTCGTTTCATTCTCCTGTTCGGTGTCCAGAGAACTTCCACCGCACTCCACGAGGTACAGATCGTTTGACAGTCGATACCTCGGCCCGCTTAACGGAGGGCTGCCGGCACATCTTACAAGAGGGGCCAGAGGAGCCAAAAGGGTCAAAGGGGCCAGAGGGGGGATTCCCATCTGGCGCTCCTGGCTCCTTTGTCTCTTTCGCCCCCTCTTTTCGACGGCATCTCGGGGGTGGCTTTCGATCAGACCTGACGCACTGAGCTCGCACCTTATCCCAGCTCGCTGAGGCCGGCACCCGATCTACTTCGTCCCCGTCATCGACGCTGGTTATTAACTTGACACCAATTATAGCAACCAACGGCGATTTGGTCAAACTGCTTTGATATGAAAATGACTCTTCTAGTTCCTTGTCCAAACCGTGAAACGCTCACCCGATTTCAATGGATTAGATTCACATGCCGGGTTGATTCAGGTTATCACGACAGAGTCCTCGCCACCATGCGGATTAGACACGTAATTGTCGGCATTGGAGTCGTTGCACCAATCGACTCCATTGAACAGGTAGCGGTATCGATACTCGCGACCCCTTTCCAGCTCCAATGTGATGGTCCAATTGCCTTCTTTCTGAGCCAGCGAGTGGGATGTTCTGTTCCAGTCGTTGAAATCGCCCACCAGGTGGATCGTGTCGGCCCATATGGAGCCTGGGATTGTGAATGTCACGCGCGCTTTTCCTGGGTGAGGCGAGATATCTTGCCTAATCATGTTAGTCTCAACTTCCTTCCGACGACACTGTCGCGTTCCCAGATCAGCAGGCGCATGGGATCAGGACGGGGTGGTGGCGGAGTTGACTGGTTGGCGCAGCTTGCCGGCCGCCTGGACGATAGCAAAACGGTAGGCCCACGTGGTGAATCGACTATCGCCCCGGAAGTTGTCCAGCTTCTTTTCGACGGTGACCAAGGCTTCGAGGGTGCATTCTTCAGCGAATTGGAGTAGCCCGTCACGATCAAGATACCGCAGATCGCTGTGATGCCGGCTCAGGTACACGAGAACGCCGCGGATGAAGTAAGCCCGTAGGTCTGCCAGAGCACGATCACGCTCCAGCCCACGGCTGCGGAGAGATGCCAGCCACTCGGCGTTGGTGCGCTGACACGATATCCTGGTGCTACGCTTAGCGAGTCCCATTGCTACTTCAACATCCAACAGTGCACATCACCCTGCCAGGGGCTGGTGATCGGCGATCAGCATGGCATCGTGAGCTACGATGCCGGACCGGGTCGTTTTGTCGCCGTTGGCGATACGGTTCAAGCCGACAAGGTCAAGGATCTTAATTCGCCGGCGTTCGATGTCGACGTATCCTTGGTCTTTGAAGTCATTGAGAGCCACCGTAGTGGTCTCGCGGTAGGTGCCCAGGATTTCGCTTATGTCCTGATGGCTGTAACCTTCAACGACGTCGTTCACCGCAGTCTCGATCAGCCAGCGGGCCAAGCGCACCGGGACAGGTTCAAAGACCAATTCCTCGAGCTTTGCCTGTGCGCGATTCAGCCTGCGAGCTAACCCTCTTATCACCAGAAGCGTGGCGCCGGGTTCCCTGAGCAGCAACTCCTTGACCTGGCCGCGATCGAGCACGCGAACCACGCAGTCGTCGAGGGCTTCAGCAAATACGTGGCGACCGTGTCCGTTGGCGACTGCTGTGGCACCAAAGATATCACCGGGCTTGAGGATCGAGGTCACCAGCTTGCGCCCCTCCTGCGACAGATGATACTGCTGGACACGGCCGGCCTGCAAGAGAAACACGCTATCGGCAGGGTCGCCAGGCATATACAAGATCTGCCCCTTGTGGTAGTGCCGTCTCATCATTCCCGGTGCCAGTTCAGTGAGCACCGGGCTGCCATTTCCATTCACTATTTCAACCTCCTCCTGGCTATAGTATACCATGAATTGGGCCGTTCGCGTCATAAGATATACTTAAGGAATAATTAAGGTTTTTAATTTCCGTGGACAAGGTCGTGGGGAAACGGGAAGCCGGGGTCGGCAGGCGTGTTACTCTCGCCGACCTCGGCTCCGCCGGCGAATCAGAGGTTACAGCTCGGGGATGACGAACTTGTAGCCGACGCCACGCACGTTGACGATGAACTGACGGTCTCTGGGGTCGGGCTGGAGCTTCTGGCGCAGGTGCGTGAGATGAGGGTTCAGCAAGGATTGTGCTTCCCACGACTCGCTTTCGTAGCCCCACACTGCATCCACGATCTCCTCGTGGGTAAGCACTGTGTCTGCTGCACGGGCCAGACACACCAGTATGTCGAATTCCGTCGGTGTGAGATGGACCGGCTCGTCACGCAGTTTCACCTCATGGCCCGTGAGATCGATGGTGAGCGGGCCGGCCTGAACGACGTTCGTCGGTTGAGAGGTCGGTGGAGCAGGGGGCGCTTCCTGAAGCGTTTGTCGCAACTGACGAAAGCTCTCCTCCAGATCGGCTGCCAACTGGCGCTGGCGCAAAGCGCGCCGCCGTTTCGCAAGTCCTTCCTCAACACTATTCAACAGCTCCTTGGTCGATGCCGGCTTCAACAGATAGTCGTGCGCCCCCTGGCGCAGGGCAGCAATGGCCGACTTCACCGTCGCATGGCCAGTAAGTAGGATGATTATCGTGTCAGGCGCGACATCTCTGGCAATGCGCATGACCTCCACACCGTCTTTGCCAGGCATCCGGATGTCCAGCAACATGAGATCAAACGGTCCGTCATTCTGCAACCGTTCCACGGCTGCACTCCCGTCGTGGACCAACACGACTTCGAGGCCGGTATGGGACAACGTCTCCTTCAAGAAGAAGCAGACGTGCTTCTCGTCGTCTGCCACCAGGATTCGGGCTTTCTCAGCCATCACCTGTCTCCTCTGAGGCTGGCAGGCGAATCTCGAACGTAGCGCCCTCACCCTCCCGGCTGCGGACCGAGATTGCTCCGCCGTGGGCTTCGATGAGGCTCCGGCTGACGGACAGTCCGATGCCGAGGCCATCGGGTCTGGTGGTGTAGAACGGTTCGAAAATGTGGCCTATATCCCTGGCTGCGATACCGGGGCCTTCGTCGATGACTTTGATCACGACGTCGTCGCCGCTGCCGGCTGTTGTGATGGTCAGACGCCCTTTGTTCGACATCGCCTCGATGGCGTTCAGGGCCAGGTTCAAGAAGACCTGCTTCAACTGGTCGGCGTTGGCACGGACGAGGGGCAGCTCCGGATGGAGTTGGGTCACTACGTGAACCTCGTGACGGTTAACTTCGATAAGGCGCAGAACACTCCGGATGACATCGTTGATGACCGTCGGCTTGCGACCCCTCTGAGGCGGGCGGTAGAAGTCCAGCATTTGTTGGATGATCCCACTCACTCGCGCCTGTTCTTCCAGCAAGATATCAATGTACTGTCGTGAGACGTCATCGCTGTCGGGTACCCTGCGGGCGAGCAGCTCCAGGCCGCTACGGATCGACTGCATGGGGTTGTTGATCTCGTGGGCGATAGCGGCCGCCAGCCGGCCAGCGGCGGCAAAACGCTCGGCCGCAATGAGCTGTGCCTGAACCTCTTCCAGCTCGTGGGTTCGTTCTTTGACCCGTCGCTCGAGCTTTTCGGCAAACCGCTGCGTCTCAGCGTGCAGCCGCTGACTCTGGATGCTGACGGCGACCTGATTAGCGATCTCGGTTAGGGTTTCGACGTCGGCTGGGCCAAAGGCGTTAGGCCGGCGGCACCCTACGTTGAGCGTGCCGATCACATCACCTTTCACGCTGAGCGGCACATCCACGTAGGAACGGATACCGTTCTGGAGTAGGGCTTCGTCCTCTGCGAAACGTGCGCTTTGCGTGTCGGGCTGAAGGAGAGGTTGACGGTTGGCCACCACCCACCCGACAGCCGTACCTTCAATGGGAAGCTCGACCCCCGAAGACAATGTGGAATCACCGTCAGCGGCCACTGCATACGCCTTGAGTGTCTCCCCGTCGTCGTCAAGAAGAGCGATGCTCAGCCGGTCGTGTTCAATGAGGCGTCTGGTTTGCACGGCGAAGGTCTGAAATACCTCGTCGATATCCAGGCTCGCAGTGATGGCGCGGGTGATGGTGTTCAATGCCTCGATGTGCTCTGCCCGGCGCCGGCTTTCCTCTAGTAGTTGTGCGTTTCGTATGGCGACGGCAATCTGGGCGGCCAGGATGGTGCCCAGGCGTACATCCGCATCGTGGTAAGCATCAGGCTGTTGACTCTCGAAGATCAAGCTGCCGAAGGTTTCGCCATCGCCGGTGAGTGGCAGTGCCAGGACTGAAGTCCCAGTGTCCGTATCGACCACAGTTTCTTCGAGGCCTTTGCCACGCGGGGCAAGCTCCTCGTCACCGTTCAGGCGGAGAACCTGAGAATGGCTGATGACCCAGCCGGCCAGCCCTTCGCCGAGCGCACAGCTCTGCACCTCGGCTCCCGTGCGAGCTTCGGGCGTGCCGGCTGTGAGATACGCTGGATTGTACAGCCACCATTGTCGGTAGGTCACGCCATCCCGGTTCCGCAGCGCAATGCGACAGCGGTCGTAGTCCAACACCCATTTGGTTTGCTCGACGACGACCTCCAGAATTGCGTCAATGTCCAGGGCAGCAGTGACAGCCTGCGATACCTCGTTCACGACGGCCAGGCGGGCGGTCAGCGCCTGGGTCTCCCGCAAAAGCTGCTGATCGCGCTGGGGAAGCTCCTGCCCAGCATGACTGGTCAGTTCCTGGCTCATGCCGTTTTCTCCCCAGCACCTGTTAACTCGTCGGGGGGCAGACCGAGAGCATCTGCATAGGTGTTGAGGGAAGCAGCGAGATCAGCGACAGCGACGAGCTCGAGAATCTGGGCCTGAGAGAAGCCGGCCTCTGTCAGGCGCTCGAAATCCTCGTTGGTGAGACTGTCAGGGCGGGTAGCGGCCTGTACTCCGAAAGAGACCGCCAATTTCACCCGAGCGGGTAAGGGTGCCGTAGCCAGGTCTTGCGTCAAAGCGGTCAGCGTGGCTCCATTAATGCCCATAGCTCCCAGCAGTGCCGAATGCATCTCCCGGCAGTACAGACAGTTATTGGCAGTACTAACAGCGACAATAATCATCTCTTTCACTGTCCGAGGAACCTGTCCCTTGATCAACGTGCCACGGACCTTTGCCCACGCCCCTTTTAGAACCGAGGGATTCGTAGCCATGGACTGGAAAAACGTAGGCACCATCCCGAATTCGCGCCGGATGTCAGCATAGATGATCCTGACGTCCGCCGGGGCATCTTCTTCCTCGACAAGATGGAACCGGGCCATTTGGCGCTCCTTGCTCATTGATAACCACACAGAAGGCGATCTAATTCTATAGATGACATAGTTTCTGGTCAAGGCAGGTCAGTCCATAATCGGGTCAGCCGACCCGAACTCACCTTGCCCTCCCACTGACGTAAGAACAGGCTGGCATCGGGTATCGTAGTATCAGAACACAACAAGTGAATGGTTCTAGCTCTAAAATCGGCCCGCTGCATCAATATCCTGCCCCGGTGTGTCAAGCGGGCTTTTTCCGTTTGTGTGACAAGTCGATATCGTAGATCCTGAACCTGCTACCCATGTGAGACAGGGTTTGCGTTAAAGGGGGTGATTGCGAAGGGCGTAGCTGTGTATGAGACGGGTCATGCCCTCCAAGGAGGAAATGGGATGACCAGGCGATAGTTTTGTGAGTATTCGGTTGGAGACAATGAGCTTTGTACGTTGATGAACGAAATCGTTGAAAGGAGACAATGATGTTGACTCGATTTGTACGTGTAGGTATGGTTGCCGTATTTCTGGCGGCAACGTTTCTCGCCGTTGGCGGTTCGACGACGGCCCGCGCCGGCGAGAGTGCTTCCGTTGTTGAAAGCGTTGTCCGCGAAGCCGACATTACGGCGGTTGTCGATCTCATTCAGGGGGCGCTGATCGATCACCATGGCCTGTCGTTGGAAGATCAGGCTATCGTCTACGGTGCCATCGGCAGGACGAATCGGGCGATTGACCTGCTGTATGACACCGGCGCTACCGGTGATGCTTTCACCACCGCCGAGGACTTGCTGCTGACCCAACTGGACTTGCTGCATGAGGTCGAGTTCGCGACATTGAGCGAAGACCTCGATGATCTCAATGCCGTCGTTGTCATGCTGGTTGACGTCGCCCAGCGCCGGCTGGCCTTCGAGCGCCAGATGGGCAACTTCTTCACCCCCTTAGGCGCAGCGCACAGTGTGAGCGTAGTGGACATTGCCCGCGACGACGCGGCAGTTCGAGTCGCCATGGCGAGAGTCATCACAGCGCTGGCGACCGGCCAGCCGGTCGGCCTGGAGATCAGCGATGAGGTATACCGGGCGTTGGGTGAGACGTCCCGCGCGCTGGACCTGGTTGATGAGACGTTTGAGACTGGTGACGTGTTCGAGGCGGCCGTGGGTTTGCTGGACCATCGCTTCGAGTTCCTGGTCAACCTCGAGGAAGCCGTCATCAGTGGTGATCTGGATGACTTGCGGTTCGTGGCCGAAGATTGGGTTAAGCTTTCCCAGCATCAACTGATCTTCGAGCGCCAGTTGGTCGCCCGTGATACCAACCGGGCGGGTCGGACCTTCCTGGATCGCCGGAGGTCCAGCTTCTTCAGCCGCAGCGGCATCGGAAACACCGGGATCTCATTGCAGGACACCCACACGCAGATCCGCCGGGCTCAGGATACCACGCAAGTTGTGACAGTCAAGGTCGGCGATACCCTGGGTAGCATTGCCAGGCAGTATAATACAACTGTTGAGGCGCTCGCACGGCAGAATAACATCAGCGATCCAAACCAGATCGACGTGGGTATGGCACTGGTAATTCCCGTAGTCGCGACTCATACGGCTCGGTAATGGGGAACCGCTCGCTTTACAGCGGGCTCTGACTCAAGGCACGTACAACTGAATACTGTTGTTCTTAACACGACAATGGCCCCTCCGCTCCGGAAGGGCCATTGTCATAGACAGACATTCTGAAGATCAATGGAGTAACCTGAGACCATCAATGAAAGGAGTCTGACATGTTTCGCAGAATTTCACGCCTTGCTATGGCCCCTTTGTTTCTGGCTGCGCTGCTGCTGGCCGGCGGAGCCGCCGGCTCCCCGGCCTACGCATCCCACGAGGCAGCGTACGTCGAAGATGTTGTCCATGCGGCCGATATCGACCATATCACGCGACTGATTGAGAACGCGCTGAGCCATGTTGATGGTCTATCGCTCAGGGATTCTGACATCGTTTACGACGCACTGGGGCGCACGAACGTAGCGCTGGACCTGCTGTACACATCAGGAGCCACAGGCGACGTGTTCAATACGGCCGAACACCTGCTGCGGGCCCAACTGGAGCTGTTGGAGGAAGTTGAACATGCCACTCTGACTGGCAACCTGGCAGATCTTTCCACAGTTACACCGTTGTTGGTTGGCGTCGCCCAGGCCAGGCTGGCCTTCGAGCGGCAGGCGTTCTCTTCGCATAACAGCCATCTGCCTTCGACCAGCTTTCACCTGGGGAGCGGGCTATTGCATAACCGAAGCCTGCTCAGTCGCCGGCATTTGAGCCCGACGCACTCACTGTCGAGACTGCATCGCCCGACGCACTCACTGTCGAGACTGCATCGCCCTACGCACTCGCTCTCGAGACTGCACCACCCGACACGCTCGCTCTCGACACTGCGCCACTCGACACGCTCGTTGCACCTTCCCGGGCGAACCCTCCTGGGGTTGAGCCGCAGCCGGCTGTCTGACCATTTCGGGCATGATGGCCTCCTCGGCCACCGCTTGAGCCGATTCCGCCGCTAGCTTGCAACAAGCCCAGAACCGCAGATCTCCAGGAAGACGCGGATCCACTTCCACCGAATCCGCGTCTTCCTGCACATGTGTGGTTCTAGCCCCAATACCTTTCAGAATAGTACCCACCATATCATTTGACAACAATAATCTACTTGTGCTATGCTATAGACTGACCGGTCGGTCTATAGATATGAGGAGCAGATATATGCTGGAATGGGTCGGTGCCTCTGAGGGTCCTGAACGCACGCGGCGTCGGATTTTGGAGGCTGCTATCGAGGTGTTCGCCGGCAAGGGCTACCACGAAGCCCGGGTTGATGAGATCGTTGAGGTTTCAAAGACTTCAAAAGGAGCCGTCTATTCTTATTTCCCCAGCAAGGAGCAGGTTTTCCTCGCTCTGGTGGATGAATTCGCTCGTCTCCTGGAAGAGCAGTTCGAAGAGGCCATGGCTCGCGAAGAGAGCGAACTTAGACGGGTGGATGCTGCCCTCAGAACGTGTCTGGACACTTTCGGGCGCTACCGCAAGCTGGCGAAGATCTTTCTGGTCCAGGCTGCCGGCCTGGGCACGGCCTTCGAGGAAAAGCGCCTGGAGATCCATGACCGGTTTGCTAGCTTGATCAAAAGCCATCTGGATCAGGCGGTGGCTGATGGCGATATCCCGCCCCTGGATACCCAAGTGGCGGCTCACGCGTGGATGGGAGCCATCTACGAAGTGGTGATCCGTTGGGTGTACACCGGTAGGCCGAAGCCTGAGCAGGCTCTGCCAACCCTGCGGACCATGCTGCTGCGCAGTATCGGAGTGTCGGAAGAGCGGATCTGCCGGCTGGACGCCGATTCTAACAGAGGAACCAGATAGACTCCGTATGAGCGGTGATACATTGGAGACAATCTTGTCGGAGGACGTAGCCGGGGTCTTTCACCGACCAGACCGCGTCGCCGCCCAGGACGAGCGGCTGATTCTCTTGAGCTATAGCTTGCCGTGGCCCGAGATGTCGTTGGTCGACTTTCTGAGGCAGGCGGTTGGTGCCCCCCGGGTGTACTGGGAGAGTGAGAAGGCGTCCGTCGGGTTCGCCGGCTACGGCGCGGCCGCAGTACTGAAGGCCGCCGGCGCTGATCGATTTCAGGTCATTCGAAAGGGCGTAGCCCGGCTATTCGATAACGCCATCCTTGAGGCCATAGACGCCCCACCGACAGTTGGCCCCCGCCTGTTCGGCGGCTTCTCCTTCCAGGCAGAGCACGTACCTGAGGGCGTCTGGGTTGCCTTTCCAGCGGCGTACTTCGTCCTGCCCCGCTATCAACTAACCCGGGTCGAGGGTCGTCACTGGCTGACTGTCAGTCATCTCGTTCAGGTCGAGTGCGAAGCGTATCGAGACCTTCAGGTCGAGTGCGAAGCGTATCGAGACCTTTCCGTCGAAGGGGCGAACGGGCGCGTCAACGGTTACGCGTCCCGACCGGAGGGCTTCAACCTGCCGGGCCGTCGCCTTGACATCGAATATCCGATGGGTGCAGCGACGTGGCACCGCCTGGTGAAGGACGCGATCCGCCGGATCGATCGCGGTGAGCTGGACAAAGTTGTTCTGGCCCGGACATGCGACGTGCAGGTGGATCAGCCCATTGACCCCACTGAGGTTCTGGCGCGGCTGCAACGTCGCTACCCGGATTGCTATCGCTTCTTGATCGAGCCGGTTCTGGACCATGCCTTTTACGGGGCAACGCCGGAGCTTCTCGTGGAGGTCACGGGTTCGGCGCTGCGTACCGTCGCGATAGCGGGATCCATTGCCCGAGGTGATTCGGCCGATGCGGACGCGGCGTTAGCGCAGGAACTCATGACGAGCCCCAAGGAGCGCCAGGAGCACGCCTTCGTGGTAGAGGCTATTCAAGCGTCCTTGCGTCCGTTGGTGAGGCAACTGCACGTGCCGGATCGACCGGCGCTGCGGCGGCTCCACAACATTCAACACCTACAGACGATTATTCGGGGTGAGTTGGCCGGCGGTGTCGGCGTTTTACTGGCCGTTGAGGCACTACACCCCACGCCGGCTGTGGGGGGTGTACCCCAGACACCAGCCCTTCAAATGATTGCTGAGGAAGAACCCCTGCCACGGGGTTGGTATGCTTCTCCGGTAGGATGGATAGACCCCGAGGGCAACGGGCTCTTCACCGTGGCAATCCGGTCGGCGGTCAGCGTCAGAAACCGGGCCAGGCTGTATGCCGGGGCCGGCATCGTCGCCGACTCAGACCCGGAGCGGGAGTGGGAGGAGACAGGGCTCAAGTTCCGGCCGATGTTGGAGGCATTAGGACAGACCAGTGATCAGTAACCAGTGATCAGTTGGTGTCTGATCACTGGTTACTGATCACTGATCACTGATCACTGGCTAATGTGAAATGACAGCACCAAACCGAAACACGCTGTGGGCTCGGGTGTTCGTAGACGAGTTGGCACGGGCCGGGCTCCGTGCAGCCTGCATCGCGCCCGGTTCTCGCTCCACGCCCCTCACCCTGGCCTTTGCCGAACATGAGCAGATTACCGCTTATTCCCACATCGATGAGCGCAGCGCCGGCTTCTTTGCTCTGGGGATGGCGCTGGCCGCCGGCTCGCCGGTGGCGCTGGTCTGTACGTCGGGCACGGCGGCGGCGAATTTTCATCCTGCGATCATCGAAGCTCATCAGACTCAGGTGCCGCTGCTTATCCTCACCGCCGATCGACCTCATGATCAGCGGGACAGTGGGGCGAATCAGACCATCGATCAGGTGAAGATGTATGGCGATCACGTCCGATGGTTCGTGGACGTGGTGCCACCCGAGGCTGCTCCAGCCCCGCGCACGCTCCGCTATTTGCGCGCCTTGGCCTGTCGGGCGCTGTCGGTGGCCGACGGTTCGCCGCCGGGACCGGTCCACCTTAACTTTCCCTTCCGGAAGCCCCTCGAACCCACCCTGGTTCCCGGCGATCTTCTGGATCGACCCTTCGACCAGGCTCAGGCGACGTCCCGAGTTCATCGAGGGGACAGGCCCCCTTCGACAAGCCTTTCATCAAGCTCAGGAGGGGTCTCAGGACGACGCTTCGACAAGACTCAGGGCAGGCTCCGCGAGGAAGCGACGCTGGCCGTTCACGGCCGGCCCGACGGGGCTCCCTTCACACGTATTACCCGGGGTACTCTCTCCCCGTCGGCCGATCAGATCGATACCCTCGTCGAGACCATCAGCGGCTCCCCTCGCGGCCTCATTGTCTGCGGGCCGCGTCGCCACGGCCATCAGGATGCGTTTCCCCGGACCGTCGCTCGCCTGGCACAGGTGACTGGCTATCCCGTCCTGGCCGACGCGCTTTCGGGCGTGCGTTTCGGCCCTCACCTGGCTCAACTGGAGCCTCTGCTCGTTGCCGGCTACGATACTTTCCTACAGGCTGGCGCAGCTTCCAGGTGGGAGCCGCCGTCGTTTATCCTGCGCCTCGGCGCTATGCCCACTTCGAAGGCGTTGCAAGACTATCTGGATTCGCTGTCGGAGTGCCGGCAGATCGCCGTGGACGCCAGCGGTGTGTGGCGGGACGCCACCTATTGGATCAGCGACTACCTGTGGGCTGACCCCGAGACGACGTGCCGGTGCGTGCTAGACCGGCTGACAGCGGCTCGCATGCCCGTCGCTGATCCGGAGTGGGTCGCCTCAATTCGGTGGGTGGAAAAGCAGTGCTGGCAGGCGACGGAGGCGGCTTTCCAGGACACGTTCTTCGAGGGGGTTGTCCTGGCCGACGTAGCCAAGCTGTTGCCGGCCAATGCGGTGCTGTACGTGGCCAACAGCCTGCCGGTGCGGGATCTGGATCAGTTCGCTCGACCGCGACGGGTGGGGCTTCGGGTCCTGGCTAACCGGGGAGCCAGTGGCATCGACGGGACGGTCTCCAGCGCCCTGGGGGCGGCTGCCGCGACGGAAGGTCCCCTCGTGCTGGTCGCCGGCGATCTGGCCTTCTACCACGATCTGAACGGGCTCCTGGCTCTGGGGCGATGCGGTGTGAAGGCCACCATTGTGGTGATCAACAACGACGGCGGCGGCATCTTTCACCGGCTGCCCATCGCCAAATTCGATCCAGCCTTCACAGAATACTTCGTCACTCCCCACGGGCTGGACTTCGAGCCGGCTGTGCGCATGTACGGCGCGGATTACGTGCGAGCGGAAACCCGAGAGGCATTCCGGCGAGCCCTTCGAACGTCCATCGAAGCTGAGAGGTCATGGGTGATCGAGGTCCCCAGTGATCGAGCGCACAACCACAGGTGCCATCGAGAGATTGTAAAGACTGCTGCCAAGCAGTTGGGCAGGCGATAGAACCGTTAGCACGTTTCACGAACGTTCAACGTTTCCAACGTTCAACGCAAAGTGAGGAGACGAGATGACGCTAGACTGGATTGAAGTCAAGCAGTACGAAGACATCACCTATCACAAGGCGGACGGCATGGCGCGCATCGCGTTTAACCGTCCGGAGATTCGCAACGCCTTTCGGCCAAAGACGCTCGATGAGCTCATCGAGGCTTTCAACCATGCCTGGGAGGATATGGAGGTTGGGGTGGTACTCTTCACAGGCAATGGGCCAGCCAGCGACGGTAAGTACGCCTTCTCTTCCGGGGGCGACCAGAATGTGCGTGGCGATGCCGGCTACATTGGAGACGATGGCATTCCCCGGCTCCACGTGTTGAAGCTGCAGCGCATCATCCGATCAATGCCCAAGGCGGTGATCGCGCTGGTGGCCGGCTATGCCATCGGGGGCGGCCACGTACTGCACGTGGTCTGCGACCTGACCATTGCGGCCGATAACGCCATCTTCGGTCAGACCGGTCCCAAGGTCGGCAGCTTCGATGGTGGCCTGGGCGCGGGCTATATGGCGCGGATCGTGGGGCAAAAGAAGGCGCGGGAGATCTGGTATCTGTGTCGTCAGTACACCGCGCAGGAGGCGCTAGATATGGGCTTGGTGAATAAGGTCGTGCCTCTGGAGGAATTGGAGGCCGAAGGTGTACGGTGGGCCCAGGAGATCCTGAAAAAGAGCCCCATCGCGATCCGCTGCATGAAGGCGGCCTTCAACGCGGACTGTGATGGCCAGATCGGGCTGCAGGAGTTTGCCGGCCACGCCACTATGCTCTTCTATATGACCGAGGAGGGGCAGGAAGGTCGGAACGCCTATCTTGAGAAGCGCGAGCCCGAGTTCGACAAGTATCCCTGGCGGCCGTAGTTTCAGTAATCAGTGACCAGTGACCAGTAATCAGTAGCCAGGGTCTGGTGACTGATTACTGGTCACTGATCACTGAACAGAGGGTTGTATGGGGCGTGCACAGACTGTAACTGAGGCACAGGCATGGGTGATGGCCGCTCGGCCAAAGACCCTGCCGGCTGCGATGGCGCCAGTGTTCGTGGGAATCGCGCTGGCTTACCGCGACAGAGCCTTCTCGCTCTTGCCCGCTCTCGCGGCCATGGTGGGAGCGCTCCTCATCCAGATCGGTGTCAATCTGGCGAACGATTATTTTGACTACGTCAAAGGAGTGGATACGGTCGATCGGGCAGGGCCGACGCGAGTGACCCAGAGTGGCCTGATCCCACCTGAGCGTGTGAAGAGAGGGATGATTTTCACCTTCTTCGCGGCAATGGCGGTGGGTGTCTATCTTGTCGCCGTTGCGGGCTGGCCTATTCTGGTCATCGGGGTCGCTTCCATAATGTCTGCTGTTGGTTACGCCGGCGGTCCACACCCGCTCGGCTCTCACGGTCTTGGCGATCTTTTCGTGTTCATCTTCTTCGGGCTGATCGCCGTGACCGGAACGTACTACGTTCAAGCACTGGCCGTCACACCCCAGGTTTTTATCGCGGCCGTTCCGATGGGAGGCCTTGCCACGGCCATCCTGGTGGTCAACAACCTGCGGGATATCGACACGGATCGGCAGTCGGGGAAACGCACCCTGGCGGTGATGATCGGGCCGCGGGCCACTCGTCTGGAGTATGTGGTGCTGCTAGTGGTTGCCTACATGAGTCCGGTGTGGCTCTGGCTTGTGGGGCATGGGTCGGTGTGGACTCTCCTGCCGTGGGTATCACTTCCTCTGGCCCTTCAACTGGTTAGGATGATATACGGGGGTGGGGCAGGGCCGGCGTTGAACGATGTCCTGGCTAAAACCGCCAGGCTTGAGCTGATTTTCAGCCTTCTGTTCGCAATGGGGCTGGTGATGTGAGGGGAAAGGTATGCTTGACTGGTTGGCACAGCGTGCCATCTCCCGCCCGGGCGGGATCGCCCTGGTCCACGGAGATAGAACATGGTGTTATGCCGAATTGAACGAGCTGGTCGCCGGCATGGCCGGCCGGCTAGCCTCCGCCGGCGTTGAACCAGGCGACCACGTGGCCGTGTTGATGCCGAATCGCGTGGAATATGTGTGCGCCATCCACGCCCTGGCACGGCTGGGGGCGGTGCTGGTCCCGCTGAACGTCCGCCTGACGCCCCACGAGCTCCGCTGGCAGACCGATCAAGCCGACTGTACATTTCTCCTCTGCTCGCGTGAGACGCAGGATCAGGCCAGCTCATTGCGGATTGCGGATTGCGGATTGCGGATTTCTTCTTCACAATTCACAATTCGCAATTCCGGCGGCCGGCGGGTTCTGTCCGTGGATCCACCACGAGAGTCTGGGGTCGAAGCCCTGGAGGATTACCCCGCTCAGGTGGCTACGTTTCGGGCAGGCCGGCGGTTGGATCTCGAGACGGTGCAGGGGATCGTGTTTACGTCTGGCACGACGGGCCGGCCCAAGGGGGCCATGCTAACCTACC
The DNA here is from genome assembly GCA_046758565.1 of Anaerolineae bacterium. Classification (GTDB taxonomy): domain Bacteria; phylum Chloroflexota; class Anaerolineae; order Epilineales; family JAANWY01; genus JBHIAO01. The sequence goes on along the minus strand of JBHIAO010000005.1, from coordinate 16,186 downwards.
GGAACCACCTGGCGAGTGCCACGGCATCGGCCTTTCGGTTGGGTACGCTCCCGGAGGATCGGTGGCTCGCCTGTCTGCCGCTGTATCACGTGGGTGGCCTGGCCATTATCTGGCGCTGCTGTCTATACGGGACGACAGTGGTCTTGCAGGCCTGCCCTGAGCGAAGCCGAAGGGATGGTTTCGATGCAGCCGCCGCCAACCAGGCGCTGGACACTCAGGCGATCACCCTGATCTCCCTGGTGCCGACGATGCTGCACCGCGTTCTGGAAGCGCGCGGTGAGCGGCCGTTCCCCGAGAGCCTTCGCTGCGTGTTGTTGGGAGGAGCTGCGGCTCCCCTGGCGTTGTTGCATAGGAGCCTCTCGTTAGGCGTTCCAGTAGCGACGACGTATGGCCTGACAGAAGCGGCCTCTCAGGTAGCCACGGCGTCGCCGGCCGATGTGCGCCGAAAAACCAACAACCCTTCGAAAAGCTCAAGATATTGCGTTGGCAAACCCCTGATGTTCTCATCAGTGCGCATCGTCGGCGATGATGGTGAGGAACGGCCGGTTGGTGAAATCGGGGAGATTGCGGTCAGCGGGCCAACGGTGATGAAGGGATACTATAATCAACCCGATGCCAGCGCCAACGTCCTCCGGGACGGAGAACTGTACACCGGCGACATGGGATATGTGGACGACGACGGGGATTTGTGGGTGGTTCAGCGGCGCTTTGACCTGATCGTGACCGGGGGTGAAAACGTCTACCCTGCGGAAGTCGAAGAGGTTCTCCTCGAACACCCAGGGGTCAAGGCAGTATGCGTGGTCGGGGTTGACGACGAAGAGTGGGGCCAGCGCGTGGCGGCCGCGGTTGTCGTGGCAGAGAACGCAACTCTGACCGAAGACGAGCTGATCTCGTTCTGTAATGCGCGCCTGGCCCAGTATAAGCGACCGCGAGTTCTCCGCTTCGTCAGCTCTATTCCGCAGACACCCTCGGGCAAGGTACTCCGCGACGCTGTCGCTGCTGTGTTTTCCCATCACGAGAGATGAGCTTTGATTTCACTGAAATGTAATGAGAACTGTTGACGTTTGCGCAGCTATGTATTATACTACCTGCACCCGTGATACCTCAGCATCCCACGATACATTCCTTGCCGGCGGACGGGGCTTATTTCTTCAGAGTCCTTTAGTTTGATCTGGAGCTAAGATCATGTTGGATACCGAGGAAGTTGCGTTATTTATCGATTTCGACAACATTCGCTACGGTTACCTCAACACCTATAGTTGTGAACCCGAGCCACTCGAACTCATGGAAACGGCTCGGGAGCACGGCCGTGTAGTTACGGCCACTGCCTACGCCGATTTTACCGAGCACCCCGCCGTGTTCCGACGCTCGTTGGAAGTAGCCGGCATCTTGCCCCGCGATATTCCCAAACGCAGTACCGGCAGTCCCAAGTCGTCGGCAACGATGGTGATGCTGATGGACATCATCGACTGCCTGCTGGATCGCCCAGACGTCGGCGTCTACGTGCTGATGACTGGCAATAGCGACTTTATCCGTGTGGTTACGCGGGCACGGCATCGGTTCGGGAAGAAGGTCATTGTGTCCGGCGTACCCGGTACGGTGAGCCAGGACCTCATCGAGAGCGCGGATAACATCACCCCGCTGGTCAGTCAGCAGACCGTGACCCGCACCAGGACGTGGGAAGATGCGCCGACCCCCATGGAACCGCCTGAGGGTGTGAGCGAAGCCGAGGTGAAACTCGTTCGTCTCATCGATTACCTGGAGCGCAATCGGCCTTATCTGACACTCAACTTCATCCACAGCTACGCTGTCAATCCCACCGGTCGCCTGCGATTGAGCGATACAGAAGCCAGCGGGTTGCTTGATCGATTCGTTGACGATGGTCTGCTGATCCCCTACGAAAAACAGTTGGGCGACGGTCGCACTGTCGTCAACGTTCGCCTGAACTACGATCACCCCCTATGCCGGCAATTGGTCAGCCGGATCGAATAGGTTAAGCAATCACGGCGAATACATGTCGTCAGCAACACATTTGCGACGGACCCACTCAAAAGGATTGTCAGACTTGAGTCCCTGCCACAGCGGTCCCTGTGGGCCTGAGCCACCGATGCTGAACAGTGGCCGATCGCCCCATAGCCCAGGGTACATGAGCCAGTATAACGTGTCGATGTCTTCCTCAGTGAACCGGCGGCGTCGTGGGTCCAGATTGGGCAGCAACTGAACGTCGTAATCGCCGCCTGGATAGAGCCTGGCCGCGCCCTCTGGATGGTCTGACGAATTGGCGACCCAGTCACGGTAGCCTAGATCCCCGCGGCTTACTTGCGTCGTGATACTCACATTGATCCAGGGGATTTTGACAGAGATTGGCAGGCCGGCCGCATAGCCATCCTCCCGACATCCGAAGTACGAGGCGTGGGAGCCCCGCGCGCAGTAGACAATCGGGTGACTGCTTTCTGTCTCGACATTCGTCCAGGGCCGGCGCCGGCCGCTGACGTGGCTTGCATAGCCAACGATCTCAGGTGACAGGTTCGCTGGCGTCACTGCGCCGTCAGGATCGCCTTTCAGGATAATGGTGATGCCTTCCCAATCGACCTCATGTCGGTTATGCCAGTCGTTGTAGTAATAAAGAAACCAGTACTGCACGGCGACGTCTCGGGGATCGCCGTCCACCATCTTGAGGCCGGTAACGAACTCCTCGATAGACTCCTCGACTTCTTCAAGAAAGGCTTCAATCTCGTTTGCTATCTGCGGAAACGGCTCAGGGGTCTGACGAATAATCTCGTCCACGGTTGCCAGGAGCTCGCTGTACCATCGCAATCGATCAAGGAGTGTCCACTCGATGACCTCGTCGCCCTGTATGGCCCGGGCATAGACGCGTGATCGGTATCGATCGTCCTCCGCCCGGTCGAGGATGTCAAAATAGTGTTCCCAGGCCCGTTGGGCCGCCGTTCGATCTCGACCGATGCCGACCAGATCCAGCACGGACGCCAGGGCGATATCGGCATCTCCGCGAACGATCTTTGGTAGTTCATCCTTGGCGTTGGGCTCCGGTTCCGGAAATAGCCGGCGAAGAAACTCTGGGAGGGGCCGAATCCAGGGATGAGCCTGATTGAAACGCAGGAGGCGGCGAGGATATTTCAGATTTCCTCGAAAGCCTGGGTAGAGATAGGCGTGATCCAGGACGATATCCACGTTTCGTGGGTGGTAGTCACCGCGGATCCGGCGTGGATTCTGCCGGCCGCCGTGGGGACGGCCCAAGTCCCTCCGCTCAGGAAACAGCACCAGAATGGGCGCATAAGTGTGAGCCAACAGCCGGCGTTCATCTGAGCTCAGGCGTGTCTTTGGTTCGCCGGAAGTCTGAGCTTGCATAGCCTAACGATGATACCCTAATCAATCACGTTGGTCAACTCCTGAGATGCAAGCGTGTCAGAGCAATAGCAGCTAGATCTGAAAAGCAAGAGTCCCGCATCACCAGTTCCCTGCTACCTCTTGCCTGCGGCCCTCGGCCGGCACTCTGACAACTTGGCTCCAACCTTCGTCCAGCGGTCGTTCAGTCAACGTGATGTCAACCATCAACCGCCGGCCATTCCGCAGAATGTCCAACTTGACTCTGTCGCCAATGGCATGTCGTGCCACCAGGCGATTTACATCCAATTGGCTCCTTACGGACTGCCCATCGATGGACAGGATCACATCGGCTCCTCTCGGCATGTCGCCATATGCCACCGGAATGCGTCCATCGCCGGCGTTCAGGCCAGCGTTCGCTGCCGGTGAGCGTGGGCGGATCTCTTGGACGAGCAATCCGCGATCCAGGGAAAGACCCAGATCCTGAGCCAGACTGGCATCAACAGGCCGCCCGCCAACCCCCAGAAATGGGCGAGAGACGTAGCCTTTAGCGATGATCTCTCGCGCCACTTGAAGCGCAGTGTCGCTGGGAATCGCAAACCCGATGCCAACTGAGCCTCCCGAGGGCGACTCGATGCGGGTATTGATGCCGATTACCCGGCCCCTGGCGTTGAATAATGGACCACCTGAGTTTCCAGGATTAATCGAAGCATCGGTCTGCAACACGCCTTCGACACCAGGGGCGTACAGATCGTCGCTCATAAGCTGTCGCCCCACAGCGCTGATATGCCCAACAGTCACGGAGTGGAAAAGTCCGAAAGGATTGCCGATAGCGATGGCCAGATCGCCGGCCTGCACCTGGTTGGGGTTGCCAAAGCTCACCATAGTTAGACCCTCAGACGGAACGTCCACCTGCAGGACGGCCAGATCCGTTGCAATGTCATACCCAACAAGCTTTGAAGGCACGCGGCCGAGGCCGGGCAACTGGACGACGATGTCCTGATCGTTCTGTGCCTTCTTGATCACGTGGTAGTTAGTGACCAGGTAGCCGTCCTTGTCGTCGAAGACCACACCAGAGCCCATGACGCCGGCTGATTCCACCTGGATAACGGCCACTGCCGGGCTCATACTCTTGTAGATGCGACTAATGACCACCTCGTCACTTGGGCTTTGCTGGAAGTAGAAACTACCAAAGGCCATGCTGGCTACCAGGATCCCAACCACGGCGGTGAGTAGTACGGTGCGGTAGGTTCTCACTTGGGCAGTGTGGCCTTCCTGATAGCCGGCACGGCCTGCTATCTGCATGAGTTGTGAAAAGGCGGTCGCGGATTCTGGGTTTTCTCGCAAGACAGCCCGCAGGTTGGCAAGTCCGTCTCCGACCTCGCTCGTAGAGACGCCGTGGCCGGCAACCCCTTCCACAACTTCACAGGTTGAACGCTGAACAACTATGTTATGCTTGTGCGACATTGGCTTCCCTTCAACGGATACTCTCATAATAAATAAACTTTTAGGTATATATTACCTTCTTAAGTCTATCAGAAAAGCCGGCGGATGTCAATCCTTCTTGCAACGAAAAAACAACAGTCTCTAGAGTGAACGACTTTCTGACCGGACTTGGACACGTTTTTGACCTAAACGTTTTACAATACACATGGGAAAATGTGTCCATGCTGCACGGGACACGCAATAGTGGAATGGAGTGCAGTTCACCACGGGAGGCCTCCAATGGACAATAACGGACACGACAACACAGACAACGTGATCGAGTCCTTCATCGAGGAGGCTCAACGGGTTGGGCACACCTGCCTGGATGACATTCTGGAGCACTTCCTGGTGCCCGAGAGGGACATGTCGCTGCTAGAAAGCCTGCTGCATCGGCTCGACGAAGCCGGGGTTGTAGTACACGGGGATGGCGATGGGGCGGCACGAGGGATCGACGAACCCCGCCGGCTGACCTACATCGGCGCTGACGACGCCATCACACTCTACTTCCGTGACGTCGGGACCATCCCCCTGCTGACCCGCGAGCTGGAAGTCGAGTTGGCCAGGCAAATCGAACGGGGCGAAGCGGCCAAGCAACGGTTGGGCAGTGAGGCGCCGTCAGCCGCCGAACGTACCGCTTTGGCACAGGCGGTCGAAGCCGGCAGAACCGCACGCCACAAGCTGGTCACCGCAAATGCTCGCCTAGTCATCAGCCTGGCCAAGAACTACCTTGGCCAGGGCGTGCCATTGCTGGACCTGATTCAGGAAGGCAACATCGGGCTGATGCGCGCTGCCGAGAAGTTCGACTGGCGCCGGGGTCACAAATTCAGTACCTATGCCACGTGGTGGATTCGGCAGGCTCTGACGCGGGCGGTAGCCGATCAGGGACGCACCATCCGGCTGCCCGTTCACCGCCAAGCGCAGGTCCGCAAGTTGCACAGGGCTGTGCGCGAACTGACGAAGGAATTGGGGCGGCATCCGACGTCGGAGGAGCTGGCGGCGGAACTAGGCGGATCGCCGGCCGAGGTGGAGCGCCTGATTCAGCACGCGCAACCTCTCATGTCCCTGGAGAAACCCGTTGTACAGCACGGCGAAAGTCAACTTGAGGAGTTTCTGGAAAGTGGCGATCCGCTACCGGTCGACATTGTCGAGGAAGAGGCCTTGGCCGATGACGTCCAGGCTCTGCTCGGCGCCCTGCCACCCCGCGAGGCTCGCATCATCGAACTGCGCTACGGCCTCCGAGATGGACGCGAATATACGCTCAAAGAAGTCGGCGAGCGCTTCGGAGTGACCCGCGAGCGGATTCGTCAGATCGAAAATGATGCGCTGCATCGCCTTCGCAGCCCCCGCCGAATCCGAAAACTGCGCGCCTACCTCACATAGGGCCACCGCTTTCTTCAGATGAACGCTCGTGAACGGGTGCGTCGGCTCTGACATACCAGCCACCCGATCGTGTCCCCAAGGCCCTGGGGTTCTTTTCGCATGGGTTGATCTATGGTGCGGAATGCGCTATAATGCTCAACCGAGAGAGGTCGCTTCAAGAACCAAAAGTAGATGGATCGACGAGCGTTTCTTAAAGCGATGGCCGGCCTGGGTGGGATCGCACTAGCGTCTCCGTTCCTGGAAGCCTGCGGCCGGGCGACGCAGGCCACCCCTGAGCCAACCATCACACCGGCCGCGACCGCAACCGCCAGGGCTACAGCAACGACCGAAGCAACCGTTCGCCCGAGCACCACTACCGCAGCCACCCGACCAGTTGAAATGGAGAGTCCAATGGCACGAGTGGTCTTCGTCAAGACCCATGACCGGGTAACAGGCGTCAACAAAGCTCTGGAGCTGCTTGAAATCGATTCAATCAAGGGTAAACGGCTGTTTCTGAAACCGAACTTCAACAGCGCTGATGCGACACCCGGCTCCACCCACAACGACACCCTGAGCGCCCTCGTCCGAAGACTCCATGCGATGGGCACCGGCCGCATTATCGTCGGTGATCGCAGTGGCATGGGCGACACGCGGACCGTCATGCAGCGCAAAGATGTCTTTCGCATGGCCGGCGAGTTAGGCTTCGAAACCGTGGTCTTCGACGAGTTGGATGCCGACGGCTGGGAGCTGATGCAGGTTCCAGGCAGCTACTGGCAAAACGGGTTCGCCGTAGCCCGACCTGTACTGGAAGCCGATGGCATCGTCCAGACCTGCTGTCTGAAGACGCACCGCTACGGGGGACACTTCACCCTGTCCCTGAAGAACTCCGTCGGGTTGGCTGCCAAGCAGGTGCCAGGGGAAGGTTACGACTACATGCGCGAGCTTCACGGCTCGCCCCACCAGCGACGCATGATCGCCGAGATCAACACCGCCTATCAACCCGACCTGATCGTGCTGGATGGCGTTGCGGCCTTCGTGGAAGGCGGGCCGGCCCGCGGCAAGCAGGTCGACGCACAAGTCATCCTGGCCGGCACCGACCGCGTCGCCATCGATGCCGTCGGGGTGGCCATCCTACGCTATTTCGGAACCACGCCGGCTGTCAGCCGGGGACCTATTTTCCAGCAAGAGCAAATCGCCCGCGCCGTGGAGCTGGGTCTGGGCGTGGACAGCCCCGAGAAGATCGAACTTGTCACTGACGATCCCGAAAGCGCAGCTTACGCGCAGAAGATTCAGCAGGTTTTGCAGCAGGGGTAAGCTGCACAAGGATGCAAGGGGGACAAGGTGAGGAGGAGACAAGGAGCGGGGGAGACCCTCTCCCTGTCTCCTTGTCCCCTTGTCCCCCTGTCTCCTCTGCACCCTTGCACAAGACGGCGGTTGTGAGTGAGACGAGGAGCTAGCCAAGTCAATGACATTTGAGCCGGCCTACGTCAGCTTGCTGCGCTCCGGCGAGTTGAAGGAACGCGTGCGGGTGGCCTACCAACACCTGGAAGACTGCGACCTGTGCGCCCGGTACTGTTACGTCAATCGGCGGGAGACGACTCGCGGGGCTGTATGCCGAACAGGTGAGCGCGCTGTGGTGAGCTCCTACGGCGCGCACCACGGTGAGGAGGACCCCTTGCGGGGCCGGCGTGGCTCAGGAACGATCTTTTTCGCGTGGTGCAACCTGCGGTGCGCCTTTTGCCAGAACTGGGAGATCAGTTGGAAAGGCGTTGGACGCGAGGTGGAACCTGAGGAAATTGCGAGCATGATGCTGAAGCTACAGGATCAAGGCTGCCACAACATCAACTTTGTGAGTCCCAGTCACGTCGTGGCCCAGATTCTGACGGGTGTGCTCATTGCGGCCGAGGCCGGCCTGCGCCTGCCGCTGGTCTACAACACGGGCGGCTACGACAGTCCCGAAGCCCTGGCACTGCTGGACGGCGTCATCGATATCTACATGCCCGACCTGAAGTACAGCGACCCCGACATCGCCCGCAAGTACTCTCGTGTGCGCGACTACCCGGCGATCAACTGGGCGGCCGTCAAGGAAATGCACCGCCAGGTGGGGGACCTGGTGCTCGATGATAACGGCGTCGCCCTGCGAGGTCTGTTGGTCCGCCACCTGATTCTACCGGAGGGGTTGGCCGGCACGGACGCGGTTCTCCGCTACATCGCCGAGGAGATTTCGCCCAACACGTACATCAACCTCATGTCCCAGTACCGGCCGGCCTACCGGGCTCACGAGCACCCCGTGCTGGATCGCTCCATCACCAGTGACGAATACCGCCAGGTCTTCGAGCTGGCCGAGAAGTACGGTCTACGTCGCCTCGACCAACGACGAGCTCGAGCGTGGATGATTTTCAAGTAGGGGCGAGGCAAGTCGGATTGGCATCTCGTTAGCAAACAAATTTGCTCTCCGACTTGCCTCGCCCCTACCCAGCGAGGATTTCGGCCATCGATTCAGGGTACTTTAAGGCAGTACCGGTGTCGATCAGCACAACCCGGTGATCAGCCTGGAGCCAGCCGGCCTCGCGCAACTGCCTGGCGGCGGCGACCGTCGCCGCACCCTCGGGACACATCGAGAGTCCATCGGTCTGGGCAGCCAGCATCATGGCCTCCGCAATGGCCTCATCGGATACTGCGACAGCCGTCCCCTCGGTTTCGCGAACAGCTTGAAGCACCAAGAAATCGCCCAGCGCTTTGGGCACCCGCAGCCCGGCAGCCATCGTCTGGGCGCCTTCCCAGAACTCCGACTCCTCGCGTCTCTGCTCGAACGCGCGCACCAGGGGGGCACAGCCGGCAGCCTGCACAATCACCAGCCGCGGCAACGGACCGGCCACCCAGCCGATGTCCCGCAGTTCGCGCAGCGCCTTCCAGATGCCGATGATACCCACGCCACCGCCGGCCGGATAGATCACCACGTGCGGCAGCTGCCAGCCGAAGAACTCGGCGATCTCCAGCCCCATGGTCTTCTTGCCCTCGATGCGATAGGGCTCCTTCAACGTCGAAACGTCAAACCAGTCGTGCTCTGCAATACCTTGGGTTATCAGCTTGCCGGCATCCGAGATCAGTCCGTCGACCAGGGTGAGACGCGCGCCAAACAGCCGGCACTCCAACTGGTTGATGGCCGGCGCATCCTGCGGCATGGCCACGTGAACCTCGATGCCGGCCCGCGCACCGTAGGCCGCCCAGGCACCGCCGGCATTGCCGGCCGTTGGCATCGCGACGGCCGTGACGCCCAGTTCCCTGGCCCGGGAAATGCCGGCGCTGGCCCCTCGTGCTTTGAACGTGCCCGTCGGGTTCAAGCCCTCATCTTTGACCCACAACTGATCGAGCCCCAACGCCTGTCCGAGACGCCTGGCATGTAACGTGGGCGTCCACCCTTCCCCGAGGGATACGATGTTTGCGGGATCGGCCACGGGCAGAAACTCGCGGTAACGCCACAGGGTTCGGGTCCGGCCGGCCAGGTCGGCGGGTCGAAGGTCCGCAGCCAGCCGTTCCAGGTCATACACTGCCAGCAGCGGCGAGCCACACGCACACAGATTGTGCAGCTCGCCGGCGTCATATCGCGCCTCACACTTCGGGCACGCCAGACAGTTGAGATAACTCACTGATCTCACTGACAGGTCATTCCCCACTCCGATGATACTGTCATCACATCGACAACATCTATGACTTGATCGTGGGTGACATCGTAGGTTGGATCACACGGCTCATCACTCCGCCAACATTGCGCCACCATCTCGATGTCACCGACACCGATGACGCCATTGTTGTTGAAGTCATGCTCGAGAGTACAGGGCGGTGGTGTGTCCGGGGCCGGCTTGCCGAAATCCATCGTCCAATAGTGTCGGTAGTCCGCATTACCATTGTAGTAATAACCGACCCCGACGTGCTCATAGTCTCCGAGGATATTCGCCCGATGACCATCGCTGTTCATCCAGGCGGTCACGACCTGCTCCGGTGCAGCATAACCGCCGGCCACGTTTTCCGCCAGCCCGTAGAAGGGCGTGTATCCGTGCTGTTGAATGCGCGTGCTCCAGGAAGTTCCATCGCTGCTGTCATGCCCAAAGTGGTTGTTATCACCCATATCCCTGCTATGAGCCTCAGCCGCACTTTCCAGCATGTGGTGGATGACCAGCGGCGATAGGCCGCGGCTCGTACGTTCTTGATTGACGAGATTTACGACCTGCTGCTCGTAGTTGTCGGTCGCAGTGAGTGCCGGCGCGGACAGAAAGAACAGATGGGCGACAACAAGAACGATGAAAATGAATACTGCCGGATGTCTTCGCAAGACACCGCCTCCGCGATGACCAGATTGAGGAACTTACTTGAGCACTAGTGGGACGTAGATTGAGGGATACGGACTTGCGCCGCCCGTAAACGTGCCATCGATGGCACTGGCCGGCAGGACCTGCGCGTATGTATCGGTGACAATGAGGCGGTTGAACGTCAGGCCACTTGTTCCCTCGCCGAGGACGCGGAACCCGACCTCGGCGAGCACGCCGTCACTATCCGGCCCGGCCGCTGCACCGTAGGATGCGGCGGCGAAGCGGATTTCGCCACCTCTCACCACCGGCCCCAGCGGCACCGGCGTCCGTCCAGTGCTGGTGAGGAATGCGCCGAGTTCCGCGCCTGTCGCCTCAAGCATCGAAGGGTCGTAGCCCAGATGGAACTCAAAAGCTCCCAGGTCCACGGCGCCGTCCACGAGGATCTTGATCAACACCGTGTCACCAACGTCGGCAATTGCGTAAGTGGGTTGTAACCGAATTGTGAGCGCCTCGGCATGTGCCGGCCGCAATTCACCAGACAGCAAACCGGTCAGAAGAAACAGTGCAACAACTATCGCCCGTAGTCTCGTCAACATCACGCCATATTCCTTATCCTAGAACCGAGTCTGACGAGTAGCCAGGGCAGGTAATCGGCAACACCACCGTACACACTCAAACGGCCGGGAACGAGCTGTTCCCACGGTGGCATCTGGAGGCTGTCCAAAGCCTATCACAAAAGCGATTTCCCCGCTTGACGACAATCTGACGCTTGCCCGACGATCATGTCGCTGCCGACAGACGTATGCGGCCGGTTCTGAGTGCCAGGTCTACTCGATTCGCGATATCCAGAAGGCCTCCATGAACGCAAGCACGCCCAGCAAGAGCAGGGCGTTGGTCAGAGTGAGGATACGCAGCATCTGGAGCCAGGCACACAAGGTCACGAAGCCGGCCAACATGAGCCCCTCCCGAGCCGGCCGCCGGGGGTCTCGGCGTGGGGTATCCGCCGGCAGGCGCCGGCCATAGTAGACTCGGAACAGCAACAACAGTAGCCCGAAGGAGCCAGCAAACAGCAGAACCAGAAAGACCAGGCGCATCAGCGGAGAGGGCGGGGTGGTCAGGATCAGGCCGGCCAGCGCAGCAGCACTGGCGACGACCAGGAGCCAGGGGCCGAACTGACTCAGCAAGTGTCCTGTGCGCATGGCGTTCATTATAGCCGAGATGGTGTCGACCGCCAAGCGATCCGGAAAAGAGGAACTTGGGGGAACTGAATAAAGGGGAACTAAGGGGAACTAAGGGGAACTAACAGCTCGATGAGTTCCCTTTAGTTCCCCTTAGTTCCCCTTTGAATTGCTTGACACCGAGGCGGGAAAGCACTACAATCGTCAGCGTGATGTACCGAATTGGTCTGACGGGGAACATTAGCACAGGCAAGAGCACAGTGCTAAGAATGCTGGCCAAGCTGGGGGCCGAGGTCATCGACGCCGACCAGATCGCTCACCAGGTAATCGAACCTGGCGGGGAAGCCTACGAGGGAGTGGTCAAGGCGTTCGGTCCGGAGATCTTGCGCGACGATGGCACCATCGACCGGGCCAGACTGGGTGGGATCGTCTTCAACGACCCAGTTGCTCTCAAGCATCTGGAAAGCCTCACCCATCCCGCGGTAGACAAGATCATCGCCCGACGACTGGCAGAAGCCAATTCCTCGGTAGTAGTTGTTGAGGCCATTAAGCTGATCGAGGCCGGCATGCACACCAGCGGTGACGCCCTCTGGATTGTGACAGCGTCGCGTGAACAGCAGGTCCAGCGGCTGGTGGAATCGCGGCAGTTAACTCGGGAGGAAGCTGAAGCACGCGTCGACGCGCAGCCGTCAATGGAACCGAAACTGCCTCTAGCTGATGTCGTAATTCAAAACAACGGAACCATAGAAGGGCTGTGGCAACAGGTGCAGACCGAGTGGGAGCAGATCCCCGAGGATGAGAAGTGAGCTTCGAAATGAGAGAGTTTGTCCAAGGACACCCTTACCTGACTGCCTGGGCCGCTCTGGCCGTCGGGATGGTTGCCATTCTCTTCTGGTCGGCGCGGGATGCCGGCCTACTCCCCAACCAGATGGCCGCGCTGGTCATTGCAACGATTCTGCTGGCCGGCGCCTGTGTGTGGATCATCAGTTGGGAGGACGATGAAGAGGAACTCGATGTCGAAAACGAAGATCAGGGTTGATGCCGTACCCGAAGGCGTCCAGGCGATTGTCGCCCAAGCCAAAGCCGATCTAGTCGATCGCACCAGACTGAACCCTGAGATCATCTCGGTCACCAAATTGGAGCGGATCGAACGCCTTGACACCGAGGACGAGAGATCGATATACGTCGGCTTCGGGAAGGACGCGCTGCCAGACTACCGCATCTTCTTTCTTGCGAAAGGGACGCAATACGTCTATGAGACGCGGGGGGGCAAGTCGCCCAAGCTGACTGAGGAGAAATTCGTCGTTTAGCAACGAAGGTATAAGCATGGTTACTGGCACTGCACGTCGTCAACAGCCACTTCGTGGACTTCGGCCATTCAAGCCTACCCGGGACATGAACCAGGTGGCAGACCTTCTGCGCACTGCGTTTCAGGATGAGTTGGGTCGGGGCGAGGTGGCCTGGCTTCACGATATGGAATCCCTCGGTGCACTGAAGCCGATCATCTGGCTGCTGAACCAGCTCAACATCGCGCTGGGCAGTCTCTTCTATGGCTTCGTGTGGATCGAGAACGGTCGCGTCGTCGGCAATGTGACTATCAGCCGGCTGTCGTCGCAGAATTGGTTGATCAGCAACGTGGCTGTCGACCCCGACTACCGCCGGCGCGGTATCGCCCGCGCACTCATGGCCGCTAGCGTGGACTGGATTCGTGACCGCAACGCCCGCTGGCTGACGTTGGAAGTCCGCCGCGAGAATATGCCGGCTAAATCCCTGTATCTCGACATGGGGTTTGTCGTCGTCGAGGGAACGACCGAGATGGAGCGGCACGGTACCGGCTTAGTGACCCGCGTCGCGGCTCCGGAAGGTTATCGGCTGCGGCCGGCACGCCCGACCGATGGCTCAAAGATATTTGAGCTGGCACGCCATACCAGTCCCAAGCTGGCGCAACGTATTGAGCCGATCCGCCGGCAGGACTACCAAATCGGGAACCTCGATCGCCTGGTCGATGGGCTGCGCTGGCTCATTGGACTGCCCACAACGTTGCGCTGGATTGTAGCCGATGCCGACGAACGGGTGGTCGCCGCACTGCAGGTGCGTGTGGGCGGGCGCAGCCAGCGGGTCCATCTTCTGGTTCACCCCGACCAGCATGGCAGGCTGGAAGAAGTCCTGGTGAGCCGAGCCCTGGACGCTTTGCCCGGGGAGTGTGGCATCGTCCGCACCAGGGTGGATGCGGACCACACGGACCTCATCGTCGCCCTGGAAGCTCATGGATTTCGCGAAGTCCGCACACTGGACCGAATGGCCCTGGAGCTAATCAGTGACCAGTGACCAGTCGTCAGTGATCAGTGAATACTGAGGGCGAATGTGTTAAGATTTATGTCGAGTATCTGGAGGCGCGATAGATGACTGAGGAGCACGTCTTGTGAACACACTTCTAATCCGCTGGATCATCAACGCGATTGCACTGTGGATCGCTGTGCTCCTCGTGCCGGGCATCCATGCCCCGGAGCGCGTGGTCACCCTCGTGGCGACCGCAGCTATCTTCGGGCTGGTGAACACCTTTATCCGACCGGTACTCAAGCTACTGACCTGTCCACTCATCCTGCTAACATTGGGCTTGTTCACGTTGGTCATCAACGCTGTCATGCTGTGGCTCACGAGCCGGATCGCCGGCTTGCTTGACCTGGGCTTCACCGTCGATGGATTCGTTGCCGCCCTGCTGGGTGCCATCGTGGTCAGCGTCGTCAGCATCGTGCTGTCGGCGTTTGCGGAGCGCGAACGCCGGGCGTGGCGCTAGGGAGCTCCAAAAATGCATCAAACAGGTTACTCTTACCGGCTGCATTCGGGCCGATGAACACCGTCAGCGGTTGGATTCCGATCAGCCTCCGGATCCGGAGATCACCGAACTGCAGTTTCTAAAGCGAAGTCCGCCGAAGAGGATAAGGCCCAGCGGCAGCAGCCCGAGGCAGCAGGCCAGGGGTCCGGTGGGTTGGGGTGCCGGCTGTCGGGCGGGTTCGGATTTGGGGACGGCCGGCGCGCGTGTTGGAGCCTCGCGCACCTCGGGGACCTGAGTTTGCCCACCTCCTGTTGCCCCCTCTTCACGCCCTGGCGCAGGGGCAGTCGTCGGTTCACCCCGCAGCGAGGGCGGCACTTCGGCACCAAGCCACTCCCACCAGCGCGCCGTGAGACCATCACGATCGAACCCGTACACTTCCATCAACGCGTCATCCGGATGAGCGCCGCGGCTGAAGACATCCAACAACTCAGCCATCTTCTCCTGACCATACTCGTTGATGAGGAAGTCGACCAGGCTCCACACCTCGGCGTACCATAGGTTAACCCGCGCCACGTTCCCCGTGCGCGCACTCAGCCGGCGCACTGTGTCCAAATCGCCACCGCGCACCGCATCATCCAATGCATTATGGTGAGCCCGCCCCACGAAATCCTGGTTATACATCGCCAGCCCCTCGTTGAGCCAGGCCGGAATCTCAGCGAAGGGGTTGTCTGTGGCCGCGCCGACCACCATATGGGTCAGTTCGTGGGCGATGGTGTTGTCCACATCCGAATCGCTCAGCAACAACATGACGTCGGGCGCGACCACAGTGCCCAGCGTCACAATCTGCTCGTCAAAAGTCTGCCCGCGCGGCGCCATGGCACCGTCCATGTCCCGCTTGCTCGAATATGCCACGAGGTTGATAGGCATCCTCATCTGGTAGCCGACGGTTTTCTCCAGCCGGCTCAAGGCATCCATCGCGACATTCAGCAGTTGCTCTCCGTCAACCCGACCGTACCAGTACAGCGTGATCGGCCCCTCAGTCTTCGACTGCCAGTTGAAACGATCGTCCATGTAGACGAAGGACTGTTCACCAGTCTCGAAGGTGCCGCCGGCTGCATCCGTAATCTTCCAGTGATACGTGATGGTCGAGGTCGGCGGGATCTCACCCTGCCCCAACTCATCGCGAACGCGAAGCGTCAGCGTCTTGTCGGGCTCATATTCAGGCCGCCGGCGATTGACGACGTCCCCATCACGACCGACACTGTAGAGTAACTCGACGCTCTTCGCCGGAATCGGCTCGTTGCTTTGCAGCGCAAGGTCAAAGACCAATTCTTTGTTGAAGGCATAGCTGTAGTCATCCTGCAAGACAGTGATACCACCCTGGGCATCTACCACGATAGCTGTCGCCAGGACCAGCAGAACGACCAATACGATCCAACGCCAGTGTTTCCACATCTTTGCACCCATCCCTTTGCGCCAGTCAGATAAGCCCTTATCTCGGGAACCCATTATACCACACTTACACTTGCTTGTCAGATACCTCTGTGGTATACTTTTCAGCCAGGCTTACGCCCACTATCCATCAAACACGCTTCCTGACCAAGAGAGTTGTGCCGGCGTCGTCCATGTAGTCGAGTGGTCAAGTAGTCGCGTGGTCAAGTGGTCAAGTAGTCGGGTGGTCAAGTGGTCGTGTAGTCGAGTGGTCAAGTGGTCGTGTAGTCGAGTGGTCAAGT
>JBHIAO010000004.1:0-40535 GCA_046758565.1 Anaerolineae bacterium | reverse complement strand
CGGCTGTGTCCTGGGCTTCATTTCCGCAATTTGGGCATACTGTCATCGTTGTCTCCTCTGTGTTCCTTAAGCGTCTAGCATAGCTTCGTCTCAAACGGATAAGCGTGTGGGCCGAGAGATTGGAGATTAGAGATTAGTCAACCAACTTTTGAGTCAGTTTTCGTGTTTCGTACCGCAGCTTCTTGGTTCCAGCCGACGACATCACACCTTCCTTCTCCAGATTCTCGGCTTCCTGCAGGGCAGCCTCGGCCAGTTCCTGCTCGCCCAGATCCAGGAGGCGTGTGGCGGCGGCGCGCAGCTTCTGGGTGGCGCCGGCCACGTTGCCCAGCCGGGCTTCCTCCAACGCCCGCGTCTGCAGCTTGAAGGCCGTCACCTTTTCGGCCACGTTCATGATTCGTGGATCGTACTGCTTGGCCTCGGCCGGGTCGTGGGTGAAGCTGACAAGAATGTCCGACCGCACTTTCGCCTCGACGACGCCCTGGGCCGGCACGTCGTACGTCACCTCGGCCTGGGCAATGCGGTACCGGCCAGCCGGCCGCGGGGGAACCATCAGCTCCACCAGGACCGACTTGCCGTCCACTGCCTCGACCTCGCCCAGCGACACCTGGACGTCGCGCTCCGACAGGGGCTGATAGCCCAGGTTAGAGATCATGGGTGTCACCTGCCACACCTGGCGCGGCACGACGCCGCTGACCAGGCGCAGGATCATCTCTGCATTGTGAACCACCAGCGACTGGGTTCTCTGCACCGTCTGGCCGAACAACGGCACGATCTTGTCCGGCGCGTCGATGAAATCCGAGTCACCGCCGCCGGCCGCGGCAATGTCGTCCAACAGGTCCTCGTTCCAATCGTCACCGAGCCCCAGCGCGTTGATGACGATGCCCTGGGCCTGGGCGTCGTCGGCCAGCCGCACACACTCACGCTCATCGCCGAAGGTCTGGCCATCGGTCAACAGCAGCATGCGGCTCATGCGCTCGCCGGACACGCCCTGGCTGATCTGGCGCAGACCCTCCCGCATGCCGCGCGACATAGTCGTGCCACCGCCGGCCCGGATGCGATCGATCTTGCGCTTGAGCGCCTGCCGGTCTGCAGCCGGCATGCTGGATACGATGAGGTCGGTCGAATCGTTGAAAACCACCACCGAGACCAGGTCCTCACCGGCCATCTGATTGATAGCCAACTTCACCGCCTCTCGCAATTGCCCGATCTTCTCGCCCCGCATCGATCCACTGTGGTCCAGTACAAAGCCGAAGTTGAGTGGCATCCGTACATCCGCCATGGCCGCTGTGGGCTTCACCTCGACGAGCACGTACGCCAGTTGAGGCGTGCTGGTCACCGGGAAGCTGGACTTGTTCAGGGTTGTTGTTAGCGTGACTTCTCCTGCCATATCTTCCTCCTGACGCAATTGTCGTTAGGGACTAGAGATTAGAGATTGGATATTGGAGATTGGAGATCGCTTCGCTGGGATTCCAATCTCCAATCTCTAATACCCAATCTCCAATCTCTAATCTCACAGCTTGACTATGCTTCGATCGCCACAATGATGACCGAGATGTTGTCCGACCCGCCGGCCAGGTTTGCCAGCTCGACCAAGCCGTCGCATGCCATCCGTGGGTCGGGCTCAAGCAACAAGATTTCTTCGATTCCTTCGTCGCGGGCCATTTCCCACAGCCCGTCGCTGCACAGGATCAATCGATCCCCCGGTGCCAGCTCATGCACAAAGGTGTCGATCTCGACCCGCGGCCGGTCCCCAATGGATCGGTGGATGATGTGCCGATGCGAATGGGTATATATGTCGTCGGGCTCCAATTCGCCGGCGTCGATGAGACTTTGAACCAGCGAATGATCGACGGTCAACTGCTGCAATCCTTCGGCGTTCCAGAGATAGGTCCGGCTGTCACCTACGTTGGCGATAACAGCAAGGCTGTCGCGGAGCAGCGCCAGGGTCACGGTGGTCCCCATGTCATTGCCCTGTTCCGTCCGCTGACGGTACACCGCCTGGTTGGCCGCCTGGACCGCTTCCTCGATCCGCGTTTCCATGGTCTCAGGCAGCACAGACTCACCGTGGAGCTCCGGCAGCCACACCGTCTCGCGGATCTTCTCCCAGATCACCTGGGTCGCCAGTTGGCTGGCCACCTCGCCGGCTGCCTGCCCGCCCACGCCGTCGGCCACAATCAAGAGCCCCAGCGTGGGGCCGCCCTGCGCCGCGTAGACGTGGGCACCCAGGTAGTCCTCGTTCAGTGCTCGCACCAGGCCCGGGTGTGTTCGCGCGCCCCAGCGAAGTCGAATCTGCTGGGGCGGGGCCGGCTCAGTGGCCTCGGCTTCAGCAGCCAATTCCTGGACCAGCACGAGGTACGCTCGCCCGTCGGCATTGAACCGGGCGACTGTTTCAGGTTCCGTCAGCTCCGGCCGCTCCCGGATTTGGCACGTCGGCGGTGAGCTCAGAGCGGCACCGCAATCGGCACAGTACTCATCGGCCGGCGCATTCTCCTCGAAGCCGCAGACCGAGCAGCAGGCCAAATCCAGCGCAGTGTACACGTTCCCATCGGAGTCGCTGGACATGAGCTCGACAATTTCGTATCGATCTGCTAGCAGCGTGCCGGCCGGCAACGGTGTCAAGCCCTCGTCCACTGCTTCGCCGGCCTCGTCGGAATAGCCGGCTTGTTCGGATGGCTCACCAGGTTTCGTCGTCTCTGCAACTGCCGGCGGTTCGTGCGTTGCTTCCGGTTCCGGAGGTATGACGGACCCGATCTCAGACAACGGGCTTCCACACGCTACGCAGAATCGGGCAGTGCCCCGGTTCTTAGCTTGACAACTTGGGCATTTCATATCGCTATGTTTCCTTGCAGAGCTTGTCGGAGAACCCCAACGCTCACGCTGGACAACAGTCCAGCGGCGGACTGTGGTGTGCCGTGAGCGGGTTTTCGGACGCGAATTGCAGGATGATCTTCCCCAATCTCGCTGGCAACACACCAACGAACGACCGCCCGCACCTGCGACAGAAGCGCGCCCTTGGCCGATTCGCCGCCTGGCAGTCCGGACAGCGTTTCTGCTGAGGAGTACTGGCGGTCTTCCTCGCCCCTCTGCTCCCCTGGTCTCTCTGGCTCCTCTGCTCAAATCCGGGTCGGCAAAAGCATGTCAATATGACTCTACGCGGGCTGGCCCGGAAAGTCTCAGCAGGCTCGCTCCGCCCGCCGACGAACGACAAGCAGATGGCCGTTGGTCGTTCGTCGTTGGTAGGTTAAAGGGGCTGGGTATTCGTTTCGAACAATCGACTACTGTACGACAGTCAGGGGGATAGGGACGAAGGTCAGGATAAAGATGATGATAACCGCGATGGCGATGGCACGGCCGGCGCCCTGAAGCTGCGTGATGTCGTTGAGCGGCACGGCATGGTAGCGGCCGAAGAAGAACAGTAACGCTGCCCACAGCAGCCAGCCGTTCCATATGAGGCTTAGAGCAAGCATCAAGCCAATGATGGGCCAGGTGAGACGCCTGGCTTTGTCGCCGGCGAGCGCGTACATGATGTGTCCGCCGTCCAGGGTGCCAACGGGCAGCAGGTTGAGGCCCGTTACCAGCAGGCCAGCCCAGCCGGCGAAAGCCATCTGATGGAGGCTCACGTCGATGCCACCGCTCGGCAGGAAGCGACCGAACATGATGAACTTGAGTGCGGCGTAGAGTAGCGAGTTGCCCTCCAGGTAATACCCGCCTGGTGGCATCGGACCAACTTCGGAGAGGGACAGGCCAATGATGAGAATGGGAACGGCCAAGACGAAGCCGGCGATGGGGCCAGCGGCAGCGATTGCCAGCAGTTGCCGGCGGTTGGCTGGCGGTGCCTTCATATTGATGACAGCCCCCAGGGTGCCAAAAGGACCGACCGGCATAGGGATAAAATACGGAAGACTGACGGCCGCGCCGGAGTAGCGGGCGACAAAATAGTGACCCAACTCGTGAGCGACCAGGACGCTCAACAGACCTAGGGCGAACGGCCAGCCGTGCAGGATGTCCCAGAACTGCAGCCCGTCCGCTATCACCTCTGGACCAGCCATCTGCATACCGGCGTACAGGGCAGACAGTACGGTTGCGATGAAAAGACCGCCGGCCAGTAGCGGGCGCGCCTCGCTGGTCGGGAGTTCACCGGGCATCGCGAGGATCACGTCGGTGCCCCTATCGCGCCGGAAGAGCGTCGTGTACCCCAGGTTGCGGAAGCGGGACGACACGATGTTGTAGGCTTCTTCGGCTGACATCAGCAGATCGCCCCTGAGGCGAACGGCTTGTTTCGGCTCTCGCTGCCCGACTATGACCCCCGATTGAGCCGTCCCCGCCGTGATGTCCTGAACGGCGAAGACGTCCTTCACCGCGTCACGGAGCCGGCCTGCGACATCGGTCTCAAACTGTGGTTCCGATAACATGCAAGCCTACCTCATCATTGAACTAGGAACCCGATCCACAAAACGAAGCCGGCGGCCGTGATCGCAGGAATGAGAGCCAGTGTCAGGCGCCCCGACCAATTCACATCCATCATTACCTCGACTTCCTTCGTGCAAGCGATGGGGGGATAATACCAGATACTCGTGCGTCTGTCAATACAACCGGCCACGGGGCTTGCGCAGCGAATCCGATTTTGCCGCTCCAAGGCCCGTCCCCGGGCCGTCTCTGTATGCTCCTGGCAGGTCATGCCGGCCCGAGGACGGGCCTTGGAGCATTCGCTGCGCAAGCCCCCGCGTAGCTTCCACAGCCATTCTGGCAAGCATCTCGGCCTTTGAGCAAAGGGACAGAACCCGCCTGCAAGCCCCCTTTCGCTGATCTTTGCCCGGTGGCCGGCTATCTGGTATACTTTCTGGGTGGCAGGGCAAGAAGATTACATCAAGGTCGGCAAGGAGCCAAACGACATGATCAACACAAGGAACCGTCCAGATCGTCACAATGAGACCATCCCCGCCGGCAAGCGAGTCGCTTTCTGTCGGTGTTGGCAGTCCGACAAGTTTCCCTATTGCGATGGCACCCACCGCAAGGTCAACGCCGAACAGGGTGACGACGTGGGGCCGGTGGTCATTGCCGCCGGCGTGGAAGAGGAGCCAATTGTCAGTGACCAGTAATCAGTTACAGGAGTTACGCGGTTGAGGCTGCGAGGAGCGGATTTACCGCTGAGCACGCTGAGAACGCAGAGCTTTTTACTTTTGTCTCTGCGATCCTGGCGTTCTCTGCGGTTAGTTTCGCGGGCACCGCGTAGGTCCTGTCAATGATTACTGGTTGGAGGAGGTGGCATATGAGCAAGAGCTACTTTCAAGAGTTGTTCGATCTCAAGAACAAAGTCGTGGCTGCCACTGGCGGTGGTGGCGTACTGGTCGGGGAGATGTCCCGGGGCCTGGCCAAAGTCGGTGCGCGGGTGGCTGTGCTGGACATCATCGAAGAGGCCGCCCAACACGTGGCAGATGAGATTGTCTCGGCCGACGGTCAGGCTATTGGGCTCAAAATGGACGTGCTGGACAAGGCTAGCGTGGAGGAGGCCCTCGGGACAGTTCTCGACAGGTTCGGAGATGTGGACATCCTCATCAATGGTGCCGGCGGTAACAAGGCACAGGCCACGACGTCGCCTGATCTCTCGTTTTTCGATCTGCCGCAAGATGCCTTCCAGTGGGTTTTTGACCTCAACTTCATCGGCACCCTCATTCCCAGCCAGGTCTTCGGTAAGGCGATGGCTCAGCAGGGTGAGGGCGTGATCCTCAACGTCTCTTCGATGAATGCCTTCCGGCCCCTGACCAGGATTCCGGCCTATTCTGCGGCCAAGGCGGCGGTGAGCAACTTCACCCAGTGGCTGGCTGTCCACATGGCCCAGGAGCACTCGCCCGACATCCGCGTCAACGCCATTGCACCAGGCTTCTTCCTGACTCACCAGAATCGATTTCTGCTCATGGACGAGGAAACAGACGAGCTCACACCTCGCGGGAAGACTATCATTGATCACACTCCCATGGGTCGCTTTGGCGATCCGGAGGACTTGCTGGGGACCGTGCTGTGGCTGCTCTCGCCGGCATCGGCCTTCGTTACCGGCGTTGTAGTGCCCGTCGATGGAGGTTTTTCGGCGTTTAGCGGCGTGTAGGTGGAGATTGGAGATTAGAGATTGGAGCTTGGAGATTGGATTCGTCCGTCAATCTCCAATCTCCAAACTCTAGTCTCCCGGAGGGTAGTAATGCTTATAGGAAATGGCTTTGCAGATAGACTCCTAATGGAGCACGAAGTCCGTGACTTGATGGCTGAGGCACTGGCACAGGTCGACCTGGCTGGCAAGCGAGTGCTGATAATCATCCCCGACGGGACCCGCAGTGGTCCGATCGACCTGTTCTTCCGCCTCTTCCACGAGCTGCTGTGGGATGAGGTGGCAGCCCTGGATTACCTGATCGCCCTGGGCACCCACCAGACGATGCCGGAGGAGGCGATCCATCGCCGGCTGGGGGTCAGCGCGGAGGAGATGTCGGGGCGCTATGCCGGCGTGCGGGTCTTTAACCACCACTGGGAGAAGCCTGAGACCTTCCGAACACTGGGAGTGATCTCTGCCGGCGAGATCGAAGGACTGAGCGGCGGGCTCTTCTCCCAAACGGTTCCGGTGGCCCTCAACAAGATGATCTTCGATTACGATCAACTCTTCGTCTGCGGACCAGTTTTTCCTCACGAGGTAGTGGGCTTTTCCGGTGGCAACAAGTACTTCTTCCCCGGCATCTCAGGTCAGGAGGTCATCGATTTCACCCACTGGCTGGGGGCCGTGATCACCAGTTACGAGATCATCGGCACCAAGCACACGCCGGTGCGAGCCGTCATCGACCGTGCTGCGGCGTTTGTCGATGTACCGAAGCTCTGTTTCTGCCCGGTAGCTAAAGGTGAAGGCCTGGCCGGTCTATACATTGGTCCGCCAGAGGAAGCCTGGTCGCGGGCGGCTGACCTGTCAGCACAGGTGCACATCATCTATGTGGAAAAACCTTATCGCCAGGTCTTATCGGTGATGCCGGAGATGTACGACGATATCTGGACAGCGGCCAAAGGCATGTACAAGATGGAACCGGTGATCGCCGACGGTGGCGAGGTGATCATCTACGCGCCGCACATCACGGAGATCTCTTACACTCACGGCCACATCATCGACGAGGTTGGCTACCACGTGCGGGATTACTTCGTGAAGCAATGGGATCGTTTCAAGGACTATCCGTGGGGCGTGCTGGCCCACTCCACCCACCTGCGTGGCATTGGCGCCTACGAGGACAGCCTGGAACAGCCGCGTATCGGCGTGACGCTGGCCACGGGGATTCCGCGCGAGCGCTGTGAGCGCGTGAACCTGGGCTATCGGGACCCGAACACCATTGATCCCGACGAGTGGGCCGGCCGCGAGCGCGAAGGCATCTTGCTCGTGCCGCATGCCGGCGAGATGCTGTACCGGCTGAAACAGTAATCAGTGACCAATAATCAGCTATCAGTATTCAGTTATCAGCCAACGGCCACCGTTTCTCACTGATCACTGTCCTTCGTGGGAGAAACTCCACCTTGTCTACCGTCACACCTAAGCAAGCCGAATCGCCTCTCATCCTGGCCATCGACATCGGTACCTCGTCGGTGCGGGCAGCTCTCTTCGACCGGCTGGGACGAGCTGTGGAGGGTGCTGATGCGCACCGGTCGCATGAGATCCGAACGACCGCTGATGGGGCAGCCGAGACCGACGCCGACGCTCTGCTGGAACTTGTCTGGCAGTGCATCGACGGCGTGCTGGAGCGGGCCGGCCCCCTTGCCGCGCAGATCGGTGGCGTGGCCACGTGCACTTTCGTGAGCAACGTGCTGGGGGTGGACGACGCCAGCCAGGCAGTCACGCCCCTCACCACCTACGCGGACACTCGAGCCGCCGGCGAGGTGGCCGGCCTGCGCGCCGACTTTGACGAGGCGGTGGTTCATGACCGCACGGGTTGTCTCTTTCATCCCAGCTACTTGCCGGCCCGGTTCCGCTGGCTCGCCCATGCCCAACCAGACCGCTTCCGTCAGGTCACACGTTGGGTGTCAATTGGTGAGTATCTGGAGTTGAAACTATTCGGGGAAGCAGGGGTGAGTTACTCGGTGGCCTCGTGGACAGGTCTGCTGGACCGACATCGGCTGGTATGGGATGAACCGCTGCTGGCAGGGCTCCCGGTGGGGATCGAGCAACTGTCGCCGCTCACGGACGTGAACGTCCCTCGACGTGGTCTGCGCCCTGAGTTTGTCGCCCGCTGGCCGGCCCTGCGGGACGCACCCTGGTTTCCTGCGGTGGGCGACGGCGCAACCGCCAACATCGGCAGTGGCTGCGTCTCGCCTGCACGGGTGGCGTTGACGGTAGGGACGTCGAGTGCCATGCGTGCTGTCGTGGACGCTCCCGTACCCCACGTCCCCGACGGGCTGTGGTGCTATCGGGTGGATGGGCGACGCTCGCTACCTGGTGGCGCCCTGACCGAGGGGGGCAGTGTCTTCGAGTGGATGACGGAGACGCTGCAAGTGGGGAATGTGGCGGAGCTGGAGCCAGCCCTGGCAGCCATGGAACCCGACGCCCATGGTCTGACCGTGCTCCCCTTCTTGGCTGGCGAGCGCAGCCCGGGCTGGGCGGGTCACGCGCGGGCCACAATCCACGGCCTGTCGCTGGCGACTACTCCCCTGGACATCTTGCGCGCCGGGCTGGAGGCCGTGGCTTACCGCATCGGCCTGGTGTTCGATCTGGTCCGGCCGTTGCTGCCGGCTGACCCGCAGATCGTGGCCAGCGGTGGGGCGCTGCTCAGTTCTCCTACCTGGCTGCAAATCATGACCGACGTGCTGGGCCGGCCGGTGGCCGTCTCGGAGGTTCACGAGGCTTCAGAACGGGGTGTCGCTCTGCTGGCCCTGGAAGCCCTGGGCATAATGACCGATGTCGAGGAAGCCCCGGACTTTGTCGGCGCGGTCCACCAGCCGGATATGGATCGGCACGCCCACTACAGCAAGGCAATCGAGCGCCAGCAAGCCCTATACCAGAAGCTGATTAAGTGAGGATTCTGCTTGACCGCCCGCAGGTCGTGTGATACAATAAGATTACAAACGTGTGCAACCAGGTGTGCATGCTTCCCCTCACGGACCCTGGCCCTTTGTGGAAATGCCTGAAGGAGGTGACAGCCGGAGCGGATCCCCTGAAGTTCGTTGTCCTTCCCAAGTTCTCCCGCTCTTAGTCATATTCAACGTGGGCGAAAGAGCGCGGAGAGTAACGGTCAACTCAGCCCCCATATTTTGAAGGAGGAGAGAAATGAGTGGTATGAAGCGGTATCTGTTTATCGCGGGTGTGCTTGCCACGGCCCTTGTGGCCCTGGCGGCCTGTGTAGCACCCACACCTGGAGTTCCGGTCGAAGAGAAGCCGGAGCCTGTGTCGCTGGTGTACATGACAGCCGGCGACGTGAATATGTTGGCATTGGGGCAGAATGTCTTCGCCCCCGAGTTCAACGCAGAAAACCCCAATGTTGACGTCCGAACCGTCCACACCGGTCCTGGAGAAGCAGGTTCTCGGATCATCTTCGAGAAGCTCATGGCCGAGAAGGAAGCCGGCAAGGAGGCCTGGGACGTTGACGTGGCCATGGTCCACCAGATCTTCTTGACCTGGGCGATGGAGGAGGACATACTGCTGCAGTATGCACACGATGCTGAGACGTGGAAGTACGTCACGTCGCCCCATGCCAAGAACGCTCTGGGAGCGGACGTGGATGGCTATGTGATCCCGATGTTCCACAGCCAGACAGCGCTGGCCTACAACCCGGAGTTCGTCCCTGAGCCACCGCAGAGCTATGAAGAACTGGTGGAGTGGGTGCAGGCGAATCCTGGGAAGTTCGGTTACAATGGTATTAAGGGTGGTATGTCTGGTGTCGCCTTCACCACCGGTTGGGTCTACTGGAAGACCGGCAACTACGACAAATACGCCGTCACCGGCCCCTTTGATGAGGCCGAGGTGGCCACCTGGGAGTCGGCTTTCAAGGACATGAAGGACTTCAACCAGTTCGTTACCTTCACCGCCGGCAACGTGGGCACACTGGATGCTCTCAACCGAGGTGAGATCTGGGCGGGACCAGTGTGGGTAGATATGTTCTACACCTTCATGCAAGAAGGTAAGCTGGATCCCAATTTGAAGCTGACGATCTTGAGCCCTGGTATGCCTGGCCAACCCATGTACTTCGTTGTCCCCAAGAAGGCGAGGAACCCCGAGTGGGCCAGGAAGTTCATCGAGTTCGCCACCAACCCAAAGACCCAGGGAGAGGTGATCATTGATCGCTACAACTGGTACCCGGGCATTGACGGCAAATTCGTCAAGGACGTAGCCCCGCCCGAAGCCTTCGACCGGTTGTACGCGGACGTCTCGCCTGAGGATCTGGCCAAGTATGGACGTGCCTTCCCGTTGGCGGCCTACTTTGAACAGATGCTGGAAGCCTATGAGCGGTGGGCCGTTGGTGACTGAGGCCAGCACGGCTGCACGCAGGAGAGGGGGAAGCCTGGAGTGGGTCTTCCCCCTCTTCCTCCTCGTGCCGGCAGTCGGGCTGATGTTGGCGCTGTATGCTCTGCCTTTCCTGGCGTCCATCTATCGCAGTTTCCTGGATAAGGGAGGGGGGCTAACCCTCGCCAACTACGAGAAGTCTGCGGAACTCTACCTGCGAGACGTCATCTTTACCCTGGAGGTGGCTGTCCTAAGCACGGTGATCGCGGCTGTCCTGAGCATTGTCCTGGCGGCCTATCTGCGGCTAGGGAGTGGCCGGATCAACGCACTCGTCAACGCCTTGTATCGCTTCCCGATTTTCATCCCCTTCGTCGTGGTGGCCCAGATGATGCGCACCTTCCTGGCACCTCACGGCCTGCTCAACATTTTCCTGGCCCAGTTCGGACTGATCGACCTGGAAGCGCCCCTGCAACTATTCAATCTGCAAGGGTTAACCTTTGGGTTCGTGTGGAAGCAAGCTCCCTTCATGACCTTGATCATCCTGGGTGGTTTTCAGATGGTGGACGACACGTACATCGAAGCGGCCCGGGGTGTCGGTGCCCGGTTGCCACAGGTCATCCTCCGAATCCTGGTGCCCATGAGCCGAGCTACCCTCTCCGTGGCGGTCATCCTGGCTTTTACATCCATCATTAGCACCTTTACGCTTCCCTTCATGTTGATCGGTGGCAAGGTGCCGACAACGGTGACGGTGGATATTGCCCATCGGGTGACCTACTTTGGGGATTATGGGGTGGCTAATGCTCTGGGTGTCCTGTCTTACCTGATGGTGCTGTTCATGGCGGTGTACTATCTGCGCTACACCGTGAGAACGAGTATCTACGAGTCTTGAGGGGGGATGAGCGTGACTGTCGGACGGCTGCTGATTAGAGCTGGAGAAACTCTCCTTGTCCTGGTGATTGGATTCATTGTTTTCGGGCCCATCACCGGGCTTGTTCTGTGGTCCATAGCTCTTAGGTGGTATTGGCCCCACGTGTTCCCTCAGGAGATTGGGGCCGATTATTGGCTACAAGCGCTTGGGCTCCAGAAGAGTCTGGCGATCGGCGGGGTCAGCATCGTTGATTCTTTCACAACGAGCATCATTATTGCAGTGGTTGTCGTATTCCTGGCGATGCTTATCGCCATACCGGCCGGCTACGCATTGGCCAAGTACAGCATTCCCCTGAAAGGAGCAGTGCTCTTACTGTTCCTCATGCCCCAGGCATTCCCCCAACAACCCATTTTTGTAAACCTCTTGCTGACCTTCAACCGAATGGGGCTGACAAGCACCATTCGGGGTGTAATCTTGGTGCATCTGATGGTTGGCCTGGTTTTCGCTGTCTGGATATCCAGTGCCACGTTTAAGTCCATACCGCCCGAGCTGGAAGAAGCCGCCCGGAGTGTGGGCGCCTCAAGACTGAGGGCTTTTTTCAAGGTTACGTTGCCGCTGGCCGCGCCGGGACTGCTGGCCAGTGCGGTGTTTGTCTTTCTTACGTCCCTGGACGAATTCACCGGAACCTTTTTCATCGGCCTACCATTCGTCACAACGTTACCCATGATGCTGTACTCCTCCAGTGGGTACAACCTGCAGTTTGCTTCCGTCATCGCCATCGTGCTCCTCGTGCCCAGTATTCTGTTCATGGTCATCATCGAACGCTTCTTGAAGGCCGAGTACATTGGTGGAATTGGGATATAGTCTGTCTGTGGGAAAGGGGAACTTGGAGGAACTAGACGGAACTAGAAGGGAACTAAGAACTCGATGAGTTCCTCCAAGTTCCCCAAAGTTCCCGATTTCTCTTTGTCAGTGAGGACGTCTAAATGCCTGGTCTGCGTCTAGCGAATCTGTCGAAGCGGTTTGGCAACACAGTGGCCGTTCGCGATCTCAACCTGGAAATCAGGGACGGCGAGATCATGACCTTGCTCGGCCCCAGCGGTTGTGGCAAGACCACCACCCTGCGCTGTATTGCCGGCTTTGTCATGCCAGATGCGGGGGACATCTATCTGGGCGAGCAGCACGTGACACAGTTGCCACCAGATCGTCGAGACATCGGCTTTGTCTTCCAGAACTATGCTCTCTGGCCTCACATGACGGTTTATCAGAACCTGGCATTTGGGCTGGAGCTGCGTCGGATGCCCAAACACGAGATTCGGCGCCGGATTGACGAGGTATTAGCCTTGGTGCGTTTGTCGGGCTTTGAGGACCGATTCCCACGGCAACTGTCCGGCGGTCAGCAACAGCGCGTGGCCCTGGCCCGCGCGTTGGTCATTCAGCCCAGTGTGCTCTTGCTTGACGAGCCCCTCAGCAACCTGGATGCTCAACTGAGGGAGGAAATGCGATTTGAGGTTCGTGAGCTCCAAAAACAGTTGGGCATTACCAGCGTTTACGTGACCCACGACCAGGCTGAGGCTTTGGTTCTTTCTGATCGGATTGCTGTCATGCATCAGGGAGAGCTGGTGCAGGTGGGAACGCCAGAAGAGATCTATGGCCGGCCCGGCAACCGGTTTGTGGCCGGCTTTATCGGTTTGACCAGCTTCATCGAAGGGAGTGTCTCGGAATTTGATGAGGCAACAGGCCATGCTCTCATTGCGACGACAGACCATCTCACCATCAGGGTAAGCGATTGCGATCTTGGTGTGGGACAACGAGTGACCCTGTCCGTCAGACCTGAACACATACGCCTGTGCCGAGACAGCAGCACAGTCCCGACACAGAAATTCAATGTGCTCAAGGGGAAAGTGGTTCGGGCCGCCTACCTGGGGGACATCGTAGACTATCGCATCCAGGTTGGCGATTGGACCTTGAGGGCACACTCAAGCACGGATGAGGTGTTAAAGTCTGACGATGACATCTTCGTCGTCTTCTCTCCACATCAGGTGACGGTAATTCCGACGTAATAAGAGCTGAAGTTGTAGCGTCGGTCTGTAGGGGCTTGCATTGAGACGCCAGTAGCCGGCCGTGCGTATGGTCGGCTCTCCTTTTGTCAACACAGATTCAATCAACTGGAGATCCGAGATATGAATGAACGTGACATCGGTTTGATCGGCTTGGCCGTGATGGGCCAGAACCTGGTGCTCAACATGGAGCGCAACGGCTTCGGAGTGGCGGTATACAACCGGACCGGCTCGAAGACGACGGATTTTATCGAAGGCCCAGCCGCCGGCAAGAATATCACGGCTACCTATGCCGTAGAAGATCTGGTGGCTGCACTGAAGAAGCCACGTGTAGTGATGATCATGGTGCAGGCAGGCACACCGGTGGATGCCGTCATCGGCCAGTTGACACCACACCTGGAGCACGGCGATCTGATTATCGACGGCGGTAACTCCTTCTTCCCAGACACCGAGCGACGCTCGCGGGAACTGGATGAGGAAGAGATCCAATACCTGGGTGTGGGAATCTCCGGCGGTGAGGAAGGCGCTCTCTGGGGTCCCAGCATCATGCCTGGCGGGCAGCGGGAGGCGTACGCCCTCGTGGAGCCCATCTACACCGCCATTGCTGCCAGGGTAGAAGATGAGCCGTGCGTGACTTATATCGGCCCGCGAGGGTCGGGGCACTACGTCAAGATGGTGCACAACGGCATCGAATACGGCGACATGCAACTCATCGCCGAGGCGTACGACATCCTGCATCGAGGGCTGGGGCTGACCACCGATGAGCTGCATGAGGTCTTTGCCCGGTGGAACGAGGGGATGCTGTCGTCGTATCTTATCGAGATTACCGCCGATATTTTTACGCACATCGACGAGGGGACCGGCCGGCCACTGGTCGACGTAATCCTGGATCAGGCCGGCCAGAAAGGCACCGGCCGGTGGACCAGCCAGAACGCGCTGGACCTGGGGGTCGCGACCCCGACCATCAATGCCGCCGTTGAAGGGCGCATTATCTCGGCCTACAAAGCCGAGCGCCAGGCGGCAGCAGAGGTTCTGGCAGGACCTGACGGCACATATTCGGGTGACCGCCACGCCTTCATCGATGCCGTAGGCGACGCGCTCTACGCATCGAAGATCTGCTCGTATGCCCAGGGGTTTGCCCTGCTGCGCGCCGCCGGTCACGAGTACGAGTACAACCTGAACTACGGCGAGATTGCTCGCATCTGGCGCGGCGGCTGCATCATCCGTGCCCGCTTCCTGGATGACGTCCGCGCCGCCTATGCCGACGAGCCGGATCTGCCCAACTTGCTGCTGGCGCCGTTCTTCCGTGAGGCCGTCGCCAGCCGTCAGCCGGCCTGGCGCCACGTGCTTGAAACAGCCATCCAGTTGGGCCTCCCGACGCCGGCCATGAGCGCGTCCCTGGCTTACTTTGACGCCTACCGCAGCGCTCGCCTGCCGGCCAACCTCATCCAGGCCCAGCGGGACTACTTTGGCGCCCATACCTACCAGCGAGTGGATAAAGAGGGCGTCTTCCACAGCCGGTGGAGTAATGATGCGTGAAACGTGATGCGTGAAACGTGAAACGTGATGAGTTAGGAGCAAGACAGGTCATCACGTTTCACGCTTCACGTTTTACGTGTCACGAGCTGGACAGGAGAAGAATAACGATGAACACCGACCTCGACCAACTGTGCGTTAACACCATCCGCACCCTGGCCATGGACGCCGTGCAAAAGGCCAACTCCGGCCATCCTGGCATGCCCATGGGTATGGCCGACGCGGCCTACGTGCTGTGGACCCGTTATCTCAGACATAATCCAGCCAATCCGGATTGGCCGGATAGGGACCGCTTCGTGCTCTCGGCCGGCCATGGCTCGATGCTGCTCTACAGCCTACTCCACCTCACCGGCTACGATCTA
The DNA here is from genome assembly GCA_046758565.1 of Anaerolineae bacterium. GTDB lineage: Bacteria > Chloroflexota > Anaerolineae > Epilineales > JAANWY01 > JBHIAO01. The sequence goes on along the minus strand of JBHIAO010000004.1, from coordinate 25,256 downwards.
TCGCTGGAGGACTTGAGGAACTTCCGCCAGTGGGGCAGCCCCACTCCGGGCCATCCGGAAAATCACGCGGCACCTGGCGTCGAGACCACGACCGGTCCCCTGGGTCAGGGGTTCGCCAACGGTGTCGGCATGGCGCTGGCCGAGCGCATCCTGGCGGCGTACTTCAACCGGCCGGGCTTTCCCATCGTCGATCACTACACCTACGCCATCGTGAGTGATGGTGACCTGATGGAAGGCATCTCCCACGAAGCAGCGTCATTCGCCGGCCACCTCGGGCTGGGCAAGTTGATTTACCTGTACGACGACAACGAGATCTCCATCGAGGGGAGCACCGATCTGACTTTCACCGAGAACGTCCGAATGCGTTTTGAAGCCTACAATTGGCACACCGTCGAGATCAACGGACATGACCGGGCTGGCGTGGCACAGGCGATCGAGGAGGCGCGAGCCGAGACGGAACGACCATCGCTGATCATCGCTCACACGCACATCGCCTATGGTAGCCCCAGCAAGCAGGACACCGCAGCAGCACACGGCGAGCCTCTGGGGGAAGAAGAGGTTCAGTTGACCAAAGAGGTCATGGGCTGGCCGCCCGACGCGCACTTCCTCATCCCCGACGAGGTGCTGACTGTTTTCCGGCGAGCGTTGGATGAGGGGGCAACCCGCGAGGCTGAGTGGCGGGCCCTGTTCGACCGCTATGACGAGCAATATCCTGACCTGGCTGAGACGTGGCGGCAGGTCATGGCCGGCCAGTTGCCTGATGATTGGGAGGAGAAGCTGCCCACATTCGCCCCCGAAGACGGTCCAATGGCGACGCGCGTCGCCTCGGGCAAGGTACTGAACGCTATCGCGGACCACATCCCGACGCTCATTGGCGGTTCAGCAGATTTGCACCCATCCAACAAGACCTACCTGACAAAGTACGTGGCTCTGCAGCCCGGCGACTTCAGCGGGCGCAACATCCACTTCGGCGTCCGGGAGCACACCATGGCCGGCATCCTCAACGGGCTGGCCTTGCACGGTGGGCTGTTCCCATATGGGGGCACTTTCCTGGTGTTTTCCGACTATATGCGGCCCAGCCTGCGGCTGGCGGCCATGATGGAGCTGCCCATCGTTTACGTCTTCACGCACGAGAGCATCGGCATTGGCGAAGATGGCCCGACCCACCAGCCAGTGGAGCACATCCCCTCGCTGCGGGCCATGCCCCACCTGACCCTCATCCGGCCGGCCGATGCCAACGAAACAGTCGAGGCCTGGCGCGTGGCGCTGACGCAGCGGGATGGACCAAAGGCCCTGCTCCTTACCCGACAGAAGCTCCCCATACTAGACCAAACGAAGCTGGCCCCAGCAAAGGGGCTGGGCCGGGGTGCCTACGTGCTCTCCGACGTCCCCAATGCAGACGTCATCCTCATCGCCAGTGGCTCGGAGGTCTGGCTGGCCCTGGAGGCCCAGACGCTGCTGGCTGAGGAGGGCATTGCGGCGCGGGTGGTGAGTATGCCCAGTTGGGAACTGTTCGACGCCCAGCCTCAGGAGTACAAGGATACTGTCCTGCCTCCGACGATTCAGGCTCGTGTCGCAGTCGAGGCGGCCGTGGGGCTGGGCTGGCGCCGCTACGTGGGCGACGAGGGGGCCGTGGTGAGCGTGGAGCGCTTCGGCGCCTCCGCTCCGTACAAGGTCATATTCGAGAAATATGGCCTTACGCCGGAGAACGTGGCTGCCAAGGCGCGGGTGTGCGTTCGGCGGGTCGCCGGGACGGGGTGAGTCAGTGATCAGTTCATGACGGCTGCTTCGAATCCTCGATTGTGGGCGACCGGGCCTTGACAACTGCAGAGAAGTATGATACAATGAATTTGTGCACACGTTTGCACAAGCGAAGGTGGTCCGGGTTTCTCTCTTCTTAGGAGATAACAACGGGTGGCGATATCTATCAAGGACATCGCTGAGAAAGCAGGAGTCTCCCCTTCGACGGTGTCGCGAGCTCTCAGCGATCATCCCCGCATCAGTCAAGAAACAAAAGAGCGTATCCAACGCCTGGCCACTGAAATGGGCTACTCGCCCAGTGCGGTGGCGCGGAGCCTGGTCACCAAACGCACCCACATCATCGGCCTCGCCGTGGCGTGGGTTTCTGACCCCTTCCTGGCTCAGTTGGTGCGCGGGGCTGAAGACACCGCCGTGATGCATGGATACACTGTCTTTCTGAGTAGTTTCTATGACGAGCCCCGCCGGGAAAGAGAGGTACTCACGGCATTCCGGGAAAGGCGTGTTGATGGCGTAATCGTCAAATCCTCTAGCCTCGTCACGGATTATGAGCTGCCCCTTGCCGATTTTGGCTTGCCACTAGTCCTCGTTAATCGCCCCGAACACATCTACTCAGTGTCCACAGATAACTCGCACGGCGGGCGGCTGGCTACCGAATACCTGCTCGATCTGGGGCATTCGCGAATTGGGTATATCGCAGCCGAGAGGGGGGCGCGTACCAACCTGGACCGCCTGGAAGCTTACAAAGGGGTCTTGCAGGAGCGAGGAATCACTTTTGACCCTGCTCTTGTCGCCATGGGAGATGGGTATGCGGACGGTGGCAGAGAGGCCATGAGGAAGCTGTTGGCGCTGCCGGCGCCTCCTACGGCTGTCTTCTGCTACAACGACCTCACAGCCATCGGTGCAGCGCTGGCTGTTAGGCAAGCCGGCCTGCAAGTGCCTGGCGACATATCCCTGGTCGGTTTCGATGACATCGAGCTAGCTACCTATTTCCACCCCCCCCTCACCACGATTCGGCAACCCGCATACGAGCTGGGACGTCGGGCAATGGAGATGGTGTTGGCCTTGATGGCGAATGGGCAGCAGGTAACCGATGTCGTGCTGAAGGGCGAGTTGATCGTGCGTCAGTCGTGCCGGCCGCTGTAAAGTTGGCCGGTATTATGTAGAGGCTGATTTGTAAGCGTTCACGTGGGGGGACAGAGTTCAGACTTTCGAAGCTGAAAGGGGTGATGCCGGAGATTCGTCTGTGAACAGAGTTTGTCGTTCAAGCATGTCGTTCAACCATACGTACCTGACACTCATCAATGTAGAGGAGGAGAAGAAAAATGCGTAAATGGTGGATCTTGATTGGTCTGTTTATCCTGCTGGCGGCTGTCGCTGCGTGCGGTCAGCCGGCCCCGCAGGTCGTTGAAGTTGAGAAGGTCGTCAAGGAGACGGTTGTCGTCGAGAAGGAAGTGGAGGTGATCAAAGAAGTCGAGGTCCCGGTCGGTGCCCAGGTGGTCAAGCTCGTCGCCCGCTGCAAGGCCAGCCCGCCTTACGAGAATGGGCGCTGCGACAACCTGGTGGCCGCAGTGGGAGCTGCCAACGCCCACCTGGCTGCGATAGGTGACGACCGCCGCATCGAGCTTGAGACCATCCAGGATGACGCCGGCTGGGGCGACTACAAGACCGAGTTCGAACTGGCCTCCGAGGCGGGTGAAGCGCCCGACATCATCTGCTCCGGCCACGAGCACATCGGCGACTGGGCCACGGCTGGCTATATCCTCGACATCACCGACAAGATCAGTGACTACCCCGAATTCGACGACGTGATCGACTCGCTGTGGAACTCGGTTTCAATGGGTGGCCGAATCTGGGGCGTCCCCCAGGATGCCGAGGCGCGCCCATTCTACTACAGCAAGATCATCCTGCGCAAACTGGGTTGGAGCGAAGAGGATATTGAAAGCCTGGACGAGCGCGTCGCCGCAGGCGAGTTCACCTGGCAAGACATGTATGACGTTGCCGAAGAGGCCGTCAACAAGGGCCTCGTGGAGCCAGGTGATGGCTGGTGGCATCGCCCCGCCAACGGTCCCGACTTCCTGTACTACTACTACGGCGCCGGGGGCGAGATCCTGACCGAGGGCGACGCACTGCAATTTGACAAGGCTGCCGCCCTGATCGTCTACGAGTTGCTGCATGAAGCTGCACAAGAGCGCGGCATTCTCCGGCCCAACAAGCTGGATGGCGACTGGGACTTCCACAAGGAATACACCAGCTCATTCGAGAATGTGCTCTTCGTGTACGAGGGAACGTGGCGCTGGGCCAGTTGGCACGTCAACTACCTCCAGGACCGTGGCGGCGAGGACTACCTGTTCGCGAACGTGGGCTTTGCCCCGATCCCGGCCAACGAAAGGGGCACAGGTGACCCCATCACACTGACTCACCCGCTGGCGTACATGGTCAGCTCGGGGTCCAAGCACCCCGACCTGGCGCTGCTGTTGATTTCCAAGGCCACGGTCAAGGAACTCAACACCACCTACGCCGTGGACAGTGGTCACCTGGGCGTCTTGAAGTCCCAGGCTGACTATGCACCGTACACAACCGCCAAGTTCCTGAGCGCGACGCTGCCGCTGCTCGACTACACCACCTTCCTGCCCAACAGCCCCTACTGGAGCGCGTGGTCAGAAGCCTATTACCTCGGCATCCAGGCCGTGGAGACCGGCGACCTGACTCCAGAGGAGGCAGTGGAAGTCGTTGTGGATCGGCTCCAGAACGAGCTTGGCGACAACGTGGTGATCGTCGGCGACTGACGGCAGGCAAAGCAGACCGGAGAGGGAGGGAGGATCCCTCCCTCTCCTTAGCAGGCTAGACCTGACAGGTTCTTGAGGGATGTTTTTTGGGTAAAATCAGCCAAGTAAGCAACGCAATCTGATGCCCAAAGGTGCTTTCGGAAACCCTTCGACAGGCTCAAGGCAGGCTCTGTCAGGTCTTTAGAGGAGGCAAATGTGTCATCAGCAAGTCAATCAGTGACCGCTGCACTCCCCTCCTATAGATCAAGGATATCGGGCCACTGGTTCGCGATACCAGGCGCTGTGTTGGCCATCATCTGCTTCTTTCTACCGTGGATTGTCTTCGATGTTGATGGCGCGCGCTTTGCATCATTGACCGGGTTGCAAATCGCTTCTGGTCAGGTGATTCACACGAGTGAGGGGGTAGAACTCTTCCACGGCTTAACGATAGATTACATCGTACCGATTGCTGGGGTTGTCGTCCTTGTGCTGCTCCTTTTCGCCCTCCGGCGTGGATACGTGAACGAGTTGGACGCGCTCGGCACAACTGGTCTCAGTGTGATTGCGCTGCTCATCATTTGGGGGCAGTTCGCAATAGCACGCCAACACGCAGCGGGAGAGGGCGTCGTCTTGCAGTTTCAATATGGGATGATGGGGGTCTATCTTGCTCTATTGGCGCTGATCGTCGCGGGCGTGTTGAACGTACGCGCCGTCGGGGAGCGTAAACCATCCTTCCAAGCCACGTTGGGTGCGTGGGGCTTCATGAGCCCAGCTACTATTCTCGTGGCGGTGTTCTTCTTTCTCCCCGCAGTCATCCTGCTCTACCTCAGCCTGACGGACCTGGCCAGTGCAAACTTCAGTGCCAATCCCTTTGAATGGAATTTCATCAGACTGGGAAACTACCGCACATTGTTCAAAGACACATTCTTGCGCAAAATAATAGGCAACACCTTCCGCTATGTAGTTTTCACACTGGGTTTCTTCAACGTGGGGCTGGCTCTTGTACTGGCGCTGCTGACCTCCCACATCAGTCGACGGGCGGGGTTTTTCTTTCGCCTGCTGTGGCTGCTGCCGCGCATCACGCCCTCGGTGGTCTACATTGTGATGTGGCAGCGCTTTGTCCAGACGCCTCCCTACGGCATCATCAACTGGTTCATCGGGCTTTTCGGCGGCGAACACCAGCCCTATTGGCTCACGGAAGCGCCCTGGCTGTTCGTCATCCTGGTGAACGGCTTCGTCGGGGCTTCCTTCGGCTTGATTATTTTCAGTTCGGCCATCGAAGCGATTCCCAAAGACCTCTTCACAGCGGCCAAAGTAGATGGCGCCTCGGCCTGGCAGATTGTACGCGATATCACCCTCCCCCAGCTTAAGTGGCCGCTGCTCTTCGTGACCAGCTACCAGACTCTCTCGCTTCTCGTTTCATTTGAATACATCCTGCTGTTGACCAACGGCGGGCCGGGCCTGTACAAAACAGAAGTCTGGGCGCTCACCGCGTACCATCGTGCCTTGCAGACCTATTTCGGTTCCCATCAATGGGGCTATGGCGCGGCCTGGGGATTCATCCTGGTGATCATTGGTATCGTGCTGGCCGCCGTCTACCTGCGCGTGTTCCGCTTCAACGAACTGGTGCAGGAACCCAAGATTGACGTGCTGTAGGAGGTAGAGGACATGGCTACCACAACCCCTTCGACAGGCTCAGGGCAGGCTCTTCGACAAGCTCAGGACACCGCCTTCGAAACCGATCGTGTCTATGGCGTGCGGCGCGTCCTCGGCCAGACCCTTCCCTACGTTTTCCTCGTCATCAGCATTTTGCCTATCATTATCGGCTATACCTGGGTGATCGTTGCCACCTTTTCGACTCGCACGGAGGGCCTGCTGCCGATAGATAGACAGGGCAACGTCGGGGGGTTGACGCTGCAGAACTGGACTTTTGTCCTTGACTCCGAAATCTGGCAGGTGACCCTGAACTCGTTCCTCATCGCAATCGGAATGGTTATCGGGGTCGGGTTTGTCGCCTCGCTGACCGGCTACGCGCTATCGCGCATGAACTTCGCCGGGCGCAAGGGCTTCCTGGGGATGACGCTCATTCTGCACGCTTTCCGCCCTGAGATGTTACTCATTGGCATCTTTCTGGTGTTGCTGCTCATCAAACAAATTCCAGTAATCGGCCAGTACTTTGGCTTCAACACCATCGGCGGGGTGGCTATGGTAATGATCAGCCTGGATCTACCATTGGGTGTCTGGTTGATGAAGGGCTTCTTCGACAACCTTTCCTGGGATATGGAGCGCGCTGCCCTCATTGACGGTGCCTCGCGCTTCCGGGTCTGGTGGGAGATCATCATCCCCCAGATCAAGCCCGGCCTCGCAGCTCTGGCCATCTTCAACTTCATCACCGGTTGGAACGCCTATTTGATCCCGTTCACCTTTACGATTGGCGCGAAGGTATCCAACCTGCCGGTCTACCTGAACCAATTTTCGGGGGACACCTCGCTGGTCAGTTGGAGTCAGGTCGCCGCCGTAGGCCTTTTCAGCCTCCTCCCGGTGTTGGTCTTCTTCATCTTCACCCAAGAGGCGCTGCTCAACATTTATAGCGGCGGGGCTAAAGGCGGCGTGTGAGAGGAGAGAATCATGAAAGTAGAACTTGAAAACCTCACCAAGCGATGGGGTAATGTTGTGGGGGCGGACTCGATCGATCTGGAGATTGAGGATGCCGAGTTCGTGGCCTTCCTGGGCCCGTCCGGCTGTGGGAAAACCACCACGCTGCTGATGGTGGCTGGCATCTACAAGCCGACGGAGGGCACCATCCGCTTCGACGGACGCGTCGTCAACCAGGTCGCGCCCAAGGATCGCAACGTCGGCATGGTCTTCCAGAGCTATGCGCTCTACCCCCACATGACCGTCTTCCAGAACATCAGCTACCCCCTCAAGCTCAAGAAAGTCCCGAAGGAGGAGATGCAGAAGAAGACACAGCGAGTGGCTGACATGATGGGCATTGGCCACCTGATGGATCGGAAACCGGCCCAACTCTCCGGCGGCCAGCAACAGCGCGTTGCCCTGGGTCGGGCGCTGGTCAAAGAGCCCCAGTTGCTGCTATTCGACGAGCCGCTCTCCAACCTGGATGCGCGCCTGCGTCTGTCGATGCGCGGTGAGATCAAACGCCTGCAACTGGACCTGGGCATTACCTCGATCTACGTCACCCACGACCAGGTGGAGGCCATGACCATGGCTGACCGCATCGCCGTGATGAGGGACGGCAAGCTGCAGGCGTATGGTACCTCCGACGAACTGTATGACCAGCCGCGCACGCTTTTCATCGCCGGCTTTGTGGGCAACCCGCCCATGAACTTCGTGAACGTGGAAGTCACTCGAGAAAATGGCACCTATCATGCCCGTAGTGAGGGTATTGACCTGGTCGTACATCCTGACCGGGGGGAGAAAGCAGTGGGTAGAGGTGAGGTTATCATGGGTATTCGCCCGGAAGATGTCACCGTCACTTCGACCCTTCGACAAGCCCCTCGACGGGCTCGGGAGGGACCTCAGGACAGCGCCGGGCTCAGTGCAGGTGCCGATGAGGGCGTGCGCGGTGAGATCTACGTGGTCGAACCACTCGGCCGGGACGACCTGCTTGACGTGCGCGTCGGCGGAGCCGAAATCCGCGTCCTGGCCGACCCCGCGCTGGGGCTGAAAATGGGCGAACACGTCGCGCTCAACTTCAACACCAACAAGGTGCAGTTCTTCGATTCGCAGACCGAACAGTCCCTGCTCTGGCAATAGTGAAGCCGGCGTGAGAAGCCTCGTCGCTACCATTGTCGCACTCGTCGTGGGTCTCGGTGCTCTGGCTGCTTGTGGGACGTCCCCTTCAAAGGGTACGCCGACTGCCACAGCCGGAGTGCCTACTGTGGAGGTTATCCTCAGCGGCCTGGAAAACCCCCGAGGGGTGGCCGTGGGGCCGGCCGGCGAGTTGTTTGTCGCCGAGGCCGGCACGGGCTACGACGCGGTCGATCCCACCGAAATGACGGGCAAGTTGACAAAATTCACAGACCGCAGCGGCGACGGCGATTTTAACGATGAGGGCGAGGCCGAGCGCTGGTTCAGTCACCTGCCTACCTATAACGCCCTCCAGTTATTCAAGACCCACCGCGACGAAGTCAACGGCCCGGGTGACGTGTTGCTGCACCGCGACGGGCGACTCTTCCTCTCCGTGGATGGCGGATTCGACGACCTCGCGCTGTTCGAGATCAGCCCGGAAGGGCGCGTTGGCCGCAATTTGGCCAACCGCAGCAATATGAACGGCATCGTCTTCAATCCCGGCCAGGAGAGCATCTACGCGGTCGAGAGCATGGCCAACGGACTCATTGAGGTCACACTCGAGGGTGAGCTGCGTGAGATTGTGCGCTTTCCTCTGCTGGACAGCGGTCAGCAAGCAGTGCCGGCCGGCCTGACAGTTGACCTTCAAACCGGTGGGGTGCTCGTCGCCCTGTTCTCTGGGGCGGCTGTGGACGACCAGACCGGCAAGGTCATCCCCTTCGTCCCGGGTGACGCCAAAGTGGTGCGCGTGGACCCCGAAACCGGCCAGATGGCTGACGAGATCACTGGCCTGACCACGGCGGTTGACGTGACAATCGACGAATCGGGGAATGTTTTCGTCGTCGAGATGGCCTCCACATATGCTGACTTGCTTCCCGCGATGTTTGACCTCTTCGATCCCGATGCACCCCCCCTTCACGGCGGCTACCAACGCTTTAGCGGCCGGGTCATTCTTTACCCGGCTGATGGCGGCCCGCCACGGGTGTTGGCCGGCGGGCTCGATATGCCTACCAACATTACCCTGGGGCCAGATGGTGCGCTGTACGTTTCCACCGGACAGGGCACGCCGGGCCGGCCTATTCTTGGTCCGGACGGACTGACGAAGATCGTCGGAGAGATTCTTCGGATCACGGGTTTCCTGAGCGGAGATTAGCTCGACATTGTTAGATTCCCGCTGAGGTTGCCGAGTTGCAGATGTGGCCGGCAAACAACACCACAACGGATTGAGAATAAAACGGATTGTGAGCGAATAATCCGTTCCTTTCCCAATCCGGTGTAGTGTTTCGGCGAATGTAACAAGGTCAAGTTAGGATTGGAGATTGGAGATTACACGGAGGTGCGCGGCACAAGAGCATGGACAAGCAGGCAGGGAAGATTAAACAGGATCGAGTGATGACGGCCATTGTAGGCAGTTATCCGAAGCCGAAGTATCTGTTTCCTGGCAGCGGCCGGGAGTTGCTCGATGCGGTCGGCATGAGCTTCTACGACTTGGAGAAGAAGATTGGCGCCCAGGAATTCCAGCAACGAATGGATCGGGCTGCGCTCATGGCGATCGAGGATCAGAACGCTGCCGGCATTGATTTTATCACTGACGGGGAGGAACGCAGAGGGCATTATGTGCTGTATGTTTTGCGGAAGCTGGGCGGGTTCGACTTTGAGAACTTGAGGGCACAGTCAATCCGCGAAGGCATGTACGTTCGTGACCTTCCGGTTGTGGTCGGGAAAATTGCCTACGAGCGCCCAATCTTGGTGGGCGATTATCAGTTCACCAGGGAACATGCTGAGGGCATTGCCAAGATTGGCCTGCCCGGGCCATCGACCGTCGTCGATTCTGTAGCCGATGACTACTACGGGGGTGACCTGGAGCAGATGGCGATGGATTATGCTGCCGCCATACGCCACGAGGTCGAGAATCTTGTGGAGGCCGGCTGTCAGGCGATTCAATTTGATGACCCGGTGCTGCTTCGCTACCCAGAGCGGGCCAAGAAGTGGGGCTTAAAGGCACTGCAAGCTTGTTTTGAGGGCTTGGAGGAGCAGGCGTTGTTCATCGTTCATATCTGTGCCGGCTACCCCGATAAGCCTCTGGAGAGACAGGGCATCGAGTACAAAGCGAACACAGACTATTACGCAGACGTTCTGAGTTGGCTCAGCGAGTCTACCGTCGACGTAGTGTCAATCGAGGGTGCTCAGAGCAAGTTGGATTTATCGGTATTGCCGGCCATTGGCAAGAAAACAATGATGTTGGGAGTGCTTGACGTCGGGTCCAACATAGTTGAAAGTCTGGAATATGTCGTGAGGCGAGGACGTGAGGCGTTGCAATATTTGCCCAGGGAACAGTTGATTTTAGCCCCTGACTGTGGGATGCTGCAACTGTCGCGTGCTGCAGCAAGAGAGAAGCTGGCCAGGATTGCTGCCGCCGCGAGAGAGTTGAATGAATAGCAAACAACGAGTCCTGGCTGCCATCGACCACGTTGAACCCGATCATGTGCCGGCGGACATGTGGGCCTTGCCCCCGGTCACCGACAGCTTGCGGGCTCACTTTGGCGTAGATGACGATGAGGGAGTCTGGCGGGCGCTGGGCATCGACCTGCGCTCCGTCTGGCCTTCCTATGTCGGTCCGCCCCTGGAGACCTTCGATGACGGCAGTTGGATGGACTGGTGGGGTCTGCACAGGAAAATGATCGGCCCGTTTGAAGAAGTGATCGCACCGCCGTTGGCGGATGCCCAGACCGTCGCAGACGTCGAGGCCCATGCCTGGCCCGACCCTGACTGGTTCGACTACGAGGGGATGCGCCCGATCTGCCAGGAGCTGGGTGACTATGCTCTCGTCATCCGTGATCCAGGGCAGAACGCGACCTGTGTACTGCGCGTGGCAATGTTCTTGCGCGGCATGGATCACTTCATGCTAGACCTGGCGTTGAATACCGACCTGGCGCGGGCAGTCATCGAGCGGGTGGAACGGTTCTATCTGGAGTTTGACCGCCGCATTTTCGAGACCGCCGGCGATCTGACTGACATATACTTCATAGCCGACGATGTGGGCATGCAGCAAGGATTGTTGATCAGCCCCCAGACATTCCGTGATTTCATCAAGCCCAGTTTGAGCCGGCTGATGGCCCAGGGCAAATCGTACGGACAAAAGGTCATGTATCACACCTGTGGCGCTGTCCGTGATTTGGTCCCAGATTTTATCGAGATGGGCGTGGACATTCTCAATCCCATTCAGGTATCGGCTAAAGGCATGGAGCCCCCTGGTCTGAAGCGTGATTTCGGCGGTGACCTCTGCTTCCACGGGGCGCTCGACATCCAAACGGTTCTCTCGCAGGGTACACCCGACCAGGTACGTGCCGAGGTCGAACGGCTGTGTGACGTCTTGGGGCCGGGGGGCGGCTATATCCTAGCTCCCACCAACAACGTCATGCCGGAGACGCCTGTTGAGAACATCGTGGCATTGTACGAAACGGCTCGGGCGGCCGGCAGGTATCATTGACAGGACTTACGCCGAAGCACAGGAGGCTCCCTATCATGTCTTCCCCAACCCACATCGACATCATGATGATCGGCCACTTCGCCAAAGACCGACTGGTGGTTGATGGCCACGGCGAAATTGCCTCTGGGGGCGCCGTCTACTACGGTAGCGTAGCTCTGCGCCACCTGGGCGTGCGCGTGGCTGTCGTCACTCGCCTGCACCCCGGCGACTTTTGCCGCCTGGATGAGTTGACAGCAGCCAGCGTGCAAGTGTACGCCAGCCCAGCATCGCAGACATCGGGCATCGAGAACATCTACGACTCATCCGACATGGAGCGGCGCATAACCAAGCCTCTAGGCTTCGCCGGCCCTTTCCAGATCACCGATATCCCTGACGTGGCGGCCCGCATCTACGCTGTCATCCCCATCATGGCCGGCGAAGTGGACCTGATCCTTCTCAGAACGCTGGCGGCGCGCGGGCCGGTGGCGTTAGACGTGCAGGGCTTCGTGCGCGTGCGTGAAGGGGACGAACTGATCTCCCGTCAGTGGCCGCTGATGGAGGAGGGTCTGTCGCACGTGACTTACCTCAAGGTGGACCGTGCCGAGGCCGAGCTACTCACCGGCCTCACCGACATGGTCGCGGCCGCCCGCCACCTGGCCGACTACGGCCCGCGTGAGGTTGTCCTCACTCAATCGCCGGGGGTCACCGTCTTCGCCGACGGGCGAATTTATCAGGCCCCCTTCACCCCACGTTCCCTGGCCGGCCGCACCGGGCGGGGCGACACATGCTTTGCCACCTACCTGGGCCGGCGACTCACCGACTCGCCGGGAGAGGCGACGCGCCTGGCTGCTGCCGTCACCACACTCAAGCAAGAGCAACCCGGACCCTGGCGCGGCACCCTGGCCGACGTGGCGGCAGTGCTGGCGGGCAGCCGTCGCGCAGACTGAGGGCCTGTCCCACCGGAAGCTACTTTTCCAGCGCCAGTTCCGGTTTTATGTATTGACTCCACTGAAAAAACGGGTCGGGGGACCCGTGCTGTCCATATGTTGTGGTGAGCTCGGGTCCCCTGACCCGATATCTGGAACCTCGGCCATCCGTGGGGGTGTTTTTTCAGCAGAATCATGTATTAAGACTTGTCCGGAGTGTGGCGGGCTTGCGCAGCGAATGCTAGCAGGCCCGTCCCGGGCCGTGTGTGACGGCTGCCAAGAGGAACTTGACGGCCCGGGACAGGCCTGTGAGCGGAAGGACTGGTTCCGCTGCGCAGGCCCGTGACGCCCACACTTGTTGAATCCACCCATCGTTGGTACAATACCTGGACCACTAAAACTGATATCAGAGTATACGACCAATCCAAGATCAAGAGTGGCCGATGAACATCCGTGACTTTTTCAGGCCTCGACAGAACAGGTTTCTCAAGCTGCTGCTGGAACAGGCCTCTCTCACGCTTCAGGGCATGGAGCTTCTCGAGGAATACATGAACGATCATAGCCCCTCGGTCGCTAAGCAAATCATGGCCACCGAGGAAGAGGCCGACGAAGTCCGGCGTATCCTCATTGATGAGTTGCTTCGCACCTTTATCACCCCCATTGATCGCGAAGACATCTTTGCCCTCTCACGAGACATTGACGACGTGCTGGACTATGCCAATACCACCGTGGATGAGATGGAGATTCTAAATGTAGTGCCCACTCCTTACACGCGCCGTATGGCTTCACTGCTGCGCGACGCCGCGTTTGAAATTCACCTGGGAGTGCAGCGTCTTGAGGATCACCCGGGTGTGGCCAGCGACCACGCTCAACGGGCCAAGGCACTGGAAAACCAGGTGGAAGATGTTTACCGCGAAGCCCTGGCAGATCTGTTCAGCGGTCCTGAGGATGTGGAGCATGTGGTGGAGATGTTGAAACTGCGGGAGGTTTATCGCCACCTCAGCAACGCTGCCGACCGAGGTGATGAAGCGGCCAACATCATTGCCGATATCGTCGTCAAGATGACCTGAGTGCGAGGAGCAGCGGATGACCCTCACACTAATCGTACTGATAGCCATTGCCCTCATCTTCGACTTCCTGAACGGATTTCATGACTCCAGCAACATCGTGGCCACGATGATCTCGTCGCGAGCGCTGCCGTCCCGAATGGCGCTGGGCCTCATAGCCATAGCAGAGTTCTGCAGTCCCTTCATCTTTGGCGTGGCGGTGGCCAAGACCATCGGACACGACGTCGTCGCGCCGGGAACGATCACCGTTGGGGTGATCTTCGCCGCGCTGCTGAGCGCCATCGCATGGAACATCTTCACCTGGTTCTTCGGCATTCCTAGCAGTTCATCGCACGCCCTCATCGGCGGGATTATAGGCGGCGTGGGAGCGGGGGCCGGCCTGCGCACCATCCAGATGAGCGGGTTGGAGAAAGTGCTTATCGCCCTTTTCACATCCCCCATCATCGGCCTTATCGCTGGCTACCTCTTCACCAAGCTGGTTTTCTTCCTGGCCCGGGGCGCGTCGCCCCGCATCAACTGGTTTTTCAAGCGCTCTCAGATATTCACTGCCGTGGCGCTGGCCCTCAGTCACGGCACCAACGATGCCCAGAAGACGATGGGCATCATCACCCTGGGGCTGGTAACCACCGGCTACCTGACCCAGTTCCAGGTCCTCACCTGGGTGATTGCCATCAGTGCCGGCGCTATCGCCCTGGGTACCGCCCTCGGCGGCTGGCGACTGATTAGAACCCTGGGAGGCAAATTCTACAAAATCCGGCCCGTCCATGGCTTCAGCGCTCAGGTGACATCGGCGACAGTTATCCTGGGGGCGGCGCTGCTGGGCGGGCCGGTCAGCACCACCCAGGTGGTCAGCTCGGCCATTCTCGGAGTCGGCTCGGCCGAGCGATTGAGTAAGGTGCGCTGGGGTGTGGCCGGCAACATCGCAGTCGCCTGGCTGCTGACCATCCCAGCCACAGCGCTGGTCGCTGCCGGCCTCTATTGGCTGGGGGTGCAGGCAACGCCAATCTTGATAGCACTTAAGTAGATGAATCTTGAGGCCTTGATCATCGTTTGGCCCAGATAAGCGTAAAATGTAGGGCAAGTTGGCAACTTGCCAGGCGCAATTTACCAAATTGCGCTACAAGTGGCCGAAACGATGACTAACGCCAATTTTGACTTGTTGTCCGATTTATGCCATAATAGGACGCAGAGGCGGGAAACACTCGACCTGGCCCGCGCTAGGTTTCCCCTCGCCCGACCTCTTGGCTGCACCACTAGCAGCGTGCGTAGGTCTTTCGACAAGCTCAGGGCGGAGCGGGCAAAGCTCAAGACAAGCTCAATCAACCATCAAATATGCAAGGTTTTTAGAGAGAATAGCGATTATTCGGATCGATTTTAGGCGAAAAATCAGATTGATCATAAAGAATGGCCAGAGTCGAGACAAAGTGAGCAACATGGTTGCCTGACAAGGAGGTGATGCCTTGGGAGAAACCCTGGAAGTTTGAGACCGTTGTACGCCCGACCTAAGGTAAAGGAGGAAAGGAGAGAACGCCATGCTATCCGCCAAGAGAAGCTGGATCATGTTGGGTCTGCTGGTAGTTGCCTCGATGACACTCGCGGCCTGCGCGCAGCCGGCGGCGGAGCCGGTCGAGGTCGAGGTCACGCGCGTCGTAGAGAAAGAGGTTGAGAAGATTGTTGAAGTCCCGGTCGAGGTTGAAGCCGGACCGCAGGGCACCCTGGTGAGAGCCATCTCGACCTTCCCCAACTCACTAGACTTGCCGATAGCTGCGGAACGGCAGGCCTCTACTACCGGCTGGCAGTTGTTCGACACGCTGGTTTGGCTTGACGATGAGGGCAACGTCGTGCCCGCGCTGGCCGAGCGCTGGGAAGTCTCCGAGGACGGTACCGAGTACACCTTCCATCTGCGCCAGGACGTCACCTTCCACAACGGCGAGCCGTTCAACGCCGATGCGGTCGTCTTTTCCTGGGAGCGCGCGAGCACTTCCGATTTTCAATACAACTATCACTGGCAGCGGGCCAACTCGGTGGAAAAGATTGACGACTTCACCGTTAAGATCACGACGGAGGAGCCCGACGCGCTCTTTTTGAGGCAAATGGCCGACAGTTGGGCCATGGTGCCCCCCGGGTATCTCGCTGAGGTGGGCGAGGAGGGCTTTGCCGAACACCCGGTCGGCACCGGGCCCTATGTGTTCGTCGAGTGGGTCAAAGGGGACCGCATCGTCATGAAGGCCAACCCGAACTATTGGCGGGGTGCGCCCAAGATTGAGACGGTGATCTTCCGGCCCATCCCCGAGTCCGCCACGCGCGTGGCCGCCATCCAGACGGGCGAGGTAGACATCGTCACCCGCCTGAGTGCGGAAGAGGCCAAGAGTCTGCTGGGCATGGAAGGCGTCAAGGTCATCAAGTACCCGGTTGCCCGCATCTACTACGTCGCCTTTAACAACCTGACCACCGGCCTGGGCCAGCCGACCGAGGACCCTCTAGTTCGGCAGGCCATGAACTATGCCGTTGACATTGATGCCATCGTAGATGCGCTGTTCGACGGCTTTGCCAAGCCGGCCATAGGCTACGTCGCGACGGGCGAGTTGGGCTATGACAATGCCGAGCCCTTTGGCTACGATCCGGACAAGGCCCGCGAGTTGCTGGCCGAGGCCGGCTACCCGGATGGCTTCACGATGGACATGGCCTGCCCGGCCGGCGCCTACACCCACTTTGAGGAGGTGTGTGAGGCCATCGCGGGCTACCTGGGTGACGTGGGGATCGATGTCAGCCTCGAGATCATGGAATCTGGCCACTACTGGGACCTGGAGGCCAACAAAGAGCTGCCGCCTCTCTTCGGCGACAGTTGGTCCTCAGCGGCCGGGGAGGCTTACCCGCGACTGGCAGGCGCGCTAGGTGGCTTTGACGCCAGCTTCTCCGCCTGGTCCGATCCGGAAATCGACCGGTTGCTCGATGCGATCAAGGTAACCGTGGATGACGAAAAGCGGGCGGCGCTGTACGGAGAGTTGCAAGTGTACATGCGTGAGAACCCGCCCTTCATCTACCTCTATGAACCATTTACCTTCGAGGCGATCAGCACTCGGGTGCAGAACTACAAGCCGCGACCGGCCGAGACCTACTTCCTATTTGATACGTGGGTTCTCGAGGAGTAGCGTGGCCCCATTTGACCCCCAGACAGCCCTGGGTGCATGTAGAAGTTGGGAGAGCATTTCGACAAGCTCAATACAAGTGCTGAGCTCGCCGAAGTGAGCGAAGCGACGTATCGAGACTAAGCGGGTTGCCCACAGAGCTGCTCGCTTGATTTCGACGAGCTCAATCCAAGGATTTCGATACGCTTCGCTACTAAACCGGCGCTTGTCCTGAGCCCAGTCGAAGGGCTCGCTCCCCCAGCATATACATACATCCGACAGCCCTCCTGGAAGACGGCAGGGAGGGCGCTCCCGGCGCCCTCCCGTTATCACTGCGTGTAAGCATCTGAAAGGCGGTACCGATGCAACGCTACCTGCTTTCACGTTTAGCCCAGTCCCTCTTGGTTCTGTTCGGGGTACTGGTCCTGGTCTTCATGATGCTCCGTCTCACCGGCGACCCGGCGTCGCTGATGGTATCGCGCGAGGCCCCCCCAGAGCAAATCGAAGAATTGCGTAAGGCGATGGGATTCGATCGCCCGTTGATCGTCCAGTTTGTTGACTTCGCCGCCGGGGCACTTACCGGTGATTTCGGTAACTCGCTGCACTATCGACTGCCGGCGATGCCCCTGATTCTGGAACGGCTGCCGGCGACGATACACTTGGCCAGCGTAGCGCTGTTGATGGCGGTGGTTGTCGGCATCCCATTAGGCGTGATTGCGGGTTCCAATCCAGGCAGTGCTTGGGATTCGATTGGACGCGTCTTCGGTCTCTTGGGTCAGAGCACCCCCAATTTCTGGCTGGCACTGCTGCTTATCATCCTCTTTGCTGTGAACCTGGGTTGGTTCCCTTCCTTTGGCCGGGACGAGCCGAAGTCGGTGATCCTGCCCGCGTTTGCGCTCAGTGTGTTCACCATGGGCCAATTGGTCCGCTTGACCCGCTCCGCCGTGCTGGAAATCCGGGGTGAGGATTACATTCGCACAGCTAACAGTAAGGGCTTGGCTCCCAGGAGGATCTACGTCCGGCATGTACTCAGGAATGCAGCCATCCCTTTGGTGAGTGTGCTCGGTGTCCAGTTCGGCTACCTGCTGAGCGGTTCCATCTACATCGAGACCATCTTTTCCTGGCCTGGCCTGGGCCGCCTGCTGGCCGATTCTATCGGCGTTCGCGATTTTCCGATGGTGCAGGCTATCGCCTTTTTCACCAGTGTGGTCGTCGTGGCGCTGAATTTGTTGACCGATGTGGCCTATGCGGTGATCGATCCGCGCATCAGATACGGGAGCTAGGACAATGGCCCAAGTCGCAGATCTGAGTGATGAGCAAGCTGCCGCAGTATGGGAGGACGTCGAGGAGCGTGGTTTCCGGCATCAGCTCCGCTATGTGGGCAGGTTGCTCGGGCGCGATCGATCGGGCATGCTGGGCTTGACATTGTTCATGCTGGTGGTCATCGCAGCTGTCTTCGCCCCCTGGATCGCACCGCACGATCCTCTTGAACAGAACTTGCGCCTTGCCAAACGACCCCCTGTCTGGGCAGAGGATGGAAGTTGGGATTACCCTTTGGGGACCGATAACCTCGGTCGGGACCTGTTTAGCCGCATCGTGTTTGGCACCCGAGTCTCCCTGACCGTAGGCTTTTTCGGTGTGCTGATTGCCGGTAGCCTTGGCCTTGCAATCGGGTTGGTCTCTGGCTATACCGGCGGCCGGGTGGACAACACCATTATGGGCATCGTCAATCTCGTGCTGGCGCTGCCCTATCTGCTGTTTGTCGTGTTTATCGCCGCCATCCTGGGACGGAGTCTGATCAACGTGATCCTGATTTTTGGCATCACCGACTCGCCGGTCTTCGCGCGCGTTACGCGGGGCGAGGTGCTGCGCATGCGGGAATCCGGTTTCGTCGAATCGGCGATCAGCGTCGGCTTTCGCACACGGCGCATCCTCTTCGATCACATCATGCCCAACCTGATCGGCCCTTTGATCACCCTGGCGACCTTCGAGATGTCAGCCATGATCTTTTACGAAGCCGGGCTGGGCTTTCTCGGTCTGAGCGTGCCGCCCAGTGTGCCCAGTTGGGGGAATATGCTGGCCAGTGGTCGTAAATACCTGACAAGCTACCCCTGGATCGCCACCTGGCCTGGCCTGGCCATCATGTTCACCTCTTTGGGGATGAATCTGCTGGGCGATTGGCTGCGCGACGTGCTCGACCCGCGTCTGCGACGAGCCAGAAAGTAGACAGTCAAGACTTCCGAAGTCTCTAAGACTTCGGAAGTCTTAGGGAGTTCCGAATGCAACCCATCTTGCGGGTCAGGGACCTTGTAACGCGCTTCCATACGCTGGATGGCATTGTCCACGCGGTCAACGGTGTCAGCTTCGACCTTGAGGAGGGCGAAACGCTGGCCATTGTGGGCGAAAGCGGGAGTGGCAAGAGCGTAACCATGATGTCGCTGCTGAGCCTCATTCCCCGGCCGCCGGGTAAGGTGGAGGCCGGCGAGGCGATTTTCTTTGACGGTTTGGTCGAGCGGGATTTGCTCAAATTGACTGAGGCAGAAATCCGCCAGGTTCGCGGCGGCCAAATTGGGTTTATCTTCCAGGACCCCTTGACTTCCCTCAACCCGGTGATGACGATCGGTCAGCAGATCGCCGAGTCCATCGTCGAGCATTTGGGGGTAAGCCACGGAGAGGCGCTCAAGCGCACGATCGAATTGCTTGAGCACGTGGGCATCCCAGGCGCCAAAGAGCGCTATAACAATTATCCCCACCAATTCTCTGGCGGGATGCGTCAACGGGTGATGATCGCCATCGCCATTGCTTGCATGCCCAAGATCGTGATCGCCGATGAGCCCACGACCGCGCTGGACGTCACTGTTCAGGCACAAATCATTGACTTAATAGGACGCCTGAGAGATGAACTTGGCGTGGCCGTGATCTGGATCACCCATGATCTGGGCGTCGTAGCCGGGTTGGCCGATCGGGTCTTGGTGATGTATGGGGGCACCATCGTCGAACGCGCCCGCGTGGACGATCTGTACGAACGCCCCCAGCATCCCTACACACTGGGCTTGTTAGGCGCGCTGCCGCGCCTGGATGAGACCGGGGACCGGCGGCTGGTGAGCATCGAAGGCATGCCCCCGGATCTGTTGCAGGAGCTCCGTCACTGCCCGTTCGCGTCGCGCTGCCCCCATGCTTTTGAACGCTGCTGGCAAGAAGTCCCGCCTTTAACCCCGGTTGGAGAGCGACACCAGGCAGCCTGCTTCTACGACGTAGACAACGGAAGGCGCAGAGATGTCCGTTGAATCCAAACGATCCCTTCGACAGCCCCTTCGGCAGGCTCAGGGCAGGCTCTTCGACGGGGCTCAGGACAAGCGCAAGGTTCTGGTCCGCGTCGAGAATCTGAAAAAGCACTTCCCGATCATCCGCGGCGTGATCATTAGCCGGCAGGTCGGCGCCGTCAAGGCCGTAGACGGCGTGTCGTTTGAAATCGAGGAGGGTGAGACGCTGGGCCTGGTCGGTGAGAGCGGCTGCGGCAAATCCACCACCGGTCGGGCGATCCTGCAATTGCAAAAGCCGACCGGGGGCCGGGTGTTCTTCGAGGATGCGGAGTTGACCGCGCTGAACACCGAAGAGCTGCGCCAGTTGCGCCCGAAAATGCAAATGATCTTCCAGGACTCGTACGCCTCCCTCAATCCGCGCCACTCGGTGGGCAAGATCATCGGCGACCCTATGCGCATCCATGGCGTGACCAGTGAAAGGCAAGTGAGACAGCGGGTGACACACCTGCTCGAACTGGTGGGCCTCCACCCAGCACACGCCAGGTGGTTCCCCCACGAGTTCTCGGGCGGCCAGCGACAGCGCATCAACATCGCCCGGGCGCTGGCGCTCAATCCGAGTTTTATCGTATGTGACGAGCCGATCTCAGCCCTCGACGTCTCTATCCAGGCCCAGGTGGTCAACCTTCTCCAGGACCTGCAGGAACAGCTCGGCCTGACCTACCTGTTCATCGCCCACGACCTGAGTATGGTGCGGCACATCTCCAGCCGGGTGGCGGTCATGTACCTGGGCAAGATCATGGAACTGGCCGACCGCAACGCCCTTTTCGACGACCCTCTGCACCCCTATACCCAATCGCTTAACTCGGCGGTGCCTATACCCGTCCCCAAGCTCGAACGGCGGCGGCGGCGGTTCATTCTAGAGGGAGAGCCGCCCAGCCCGGCCAACCCGCCCTCAGGCTGCGTATTCCATACCCGCTGCCCATTGGCGATAGATGAATGCGTCGAGGTAGTACCGGAGTATCGCGAAGTGCGCCCTGGACACTTTGTGGCCTGCCATCTGGCCGACGAACAGGGCAACAGCAAGATACCTGAGCAAACGATACTAGCGTCGGTAATGCCCTGAACGCGCTCCCCCCTTAGCCAGCAGATAAGTGCATCGAGGTAGTGCCGGTGGGGATTTCGTAAGCGTGCCTGTTTGACAACCTTGCCCATGCGCGTTATAATTTGGCGACAAATGGTATACACCAATAGGCCATTAGTACACTGTCCCTCCTGAGAGCGATCCTTCATTGCGAACCATCAACCATGGTAGCTATTGAGCATCCGACAAGCCGTCTCACAACGACTGTGCCACTGTACATCCAAATTGCCGAGGGCTTGCTCGATCGGATTGAGTCGGGCGAGCTGGCGCCGGGCGATCGTTTGCCCTCAGAGCGGGAATTGAGCGAGATGCTTGCCGTCAACCGAATGACGGTGCGGCGAGCGCTCCGCATGCTTGAAATGCAAGGGTTACTCATCCGCCGGCAGGGGAATGGCACCTACGTCGCCGAACCCAAGATCGAACGGCAAGCGGGTCAACTGGTTCCCTTACTTGCGATCGATCTTGGTTGGAAAGATAAAATACTGTTTACCCCCGGCCCATTGACCACGAGCCGGACGGTGAAACAGGCCATGCTGCGCGACGTGGGTTCGCGCGACTTTGAATTTATTGAACTGGTGAGGGAGATCCGTCGCCGGCTGCTGCGACTGGGCGGAGTTGCGGACAGGGGGTACGAAGCCGTCATCATGCAGGGAAGCGGCACGTTCGGCCTCGAATCGGTCATCTCCTCCACCATACCACCGGATGGCAAACTGCTGGTGATCGTCAACGGCGCCTATGGCCGGCGCATCGCTCAGATCGCCTCAGTGCTGAAGATCGATATCGCCACGTTGACCTACGCCGAGGACAGCAAGCCCAATTTACAGGAAATCACCGCCACACTGTCGGCAGACGAGGGCATCACCGACGTGGCAGTGGTACACTGCGAAACTACCACCGGCATCATCAATCCCGTCCAAGAGATCGGGGCGATTGTGAAAAAGCTCGGCCAGCGTTACTTTGTGGACGCCATGAGCAGTTTCGGTGCGGTGCCGCTAAATCTGGCCGAGTGTGGGATTGATTATCTGGTCTCTTCGGCCAACAAATGCATCGAAGGGGCGCCTGGCTTCTCCTTTGTGCTGGCCAAGCGGAACTCGCTGCTGGCAACAGCGGGCTATGCCCGCAGCCTGAGTCTGGACCTGTTGGCCCAGTGGAAGGGCCTGGAGGCCAACGGGCAGTTCCGCTTCACACCGCCTACCCATGTCCTACTGGCCTTCCATCAAGCTTTGGTCGAACTGGAGGAAGAAGGCGGTGTGGAGGCGCGGGCCGCTCGCTATCGCGCCAATTACGAAACACTGGTGACCGGCATGCGGGCGATGGGATTCCAGGAATACCTCAAGCCCGAAGACCAGGGCTACATCATTACGTCATTCCGCTACCCATGCCATCCCAACTTCAACTTCGACGGATTTTACGAGCGGCTGAACGAGAAGGGTTACGTGATCTATCCTGGCAAAGTCAGCGAGGCAGACTGTTTCCGCATCGGCAGTATCGGCCGGATTTTCGAATCTGACGTGCGCGATTTGCTGGCTGCGATCCGCGAAACGCTGGCCGAGATGGAGGTCGAACTGTGAGGAGATCACCAGTGGAGTTCGTATATCGCCGGTCGTACCGAGGGCCTGTCAAACTCGTCGTTCTCGACTGGGCCGGCACGACACTGGATTACGGGTGTTACGCGCCGGCGGTGGTGTTCATCGAAGTGTACAGGCGGAAAGGGGTGGACATCACCATGGAGCAGGCGCGCCGCCCGATGGGTCTGCACAAACGTGAGCACATCAAAGCCATCAGCCGGATCGAGGAAGTGGCGGACAAGTGGCAGGACGTACACGGCCGGCCAGTCACAGAACAGGACATTGACGACATGTTTGCCGACTTCCAGCCGCTACAGTTGCAATGCCTGGCCGATTATGCCGACCTGATTCCGGGCACGCTGGAGACGGTTGCCGCCTTGCGTAAGCGTGGCATTATCATCGGCTCGACGACCGGCTATTTCACGGAGGCGATGGAGCTGCTGAAAAAGGAGGCCGCCCAGCGGGGCTACGTGCCCGACAGCAGCGTGTGCGCCACCCAGGTGCCGGCCGGCCGGCCACACCCGTGGATGATGCTGCAGAATATGTTCAACACTGGCGTCTACCCGCCCGAAGCGGTGGTGAAAGTTGACGACACGAAACCTGGGATTCCGGAAGGCTTGAACGCCGGCACGTGGACCATTGGCCTGGCGCAGACCGGCAACGAGGTTGGTTTGAACCTCGACGAGATCAACGCGCTGGACGAGGAGGCACTGGCGCGTAAAGTAGCAAACGCGCGACTTGAGCTGGCCAAGATGGGCGCGCACTACGTGGTAGATACGATTGCGGACATCGTGCCGGTCATTGACGACATCAACGTCCGGCTGGCGCGTGGTGAACGCCCGTAATGGAGAGGGACCAAGTCGGAGGATATAATGACTCTGCTCACAACTACCATCGGGGCCTATCCCAAGCCAGATTACGTACCGACACCAGACTGGTTCCGAGCCGAGAGTTTGAGCATTCCTGATCCGACCAAGGCCTACGAGCAGTTCTGTCGCACCCAGGTGGATGATGTGGAAGCTCTCCTCGTTCGGGGTACCCATGAAGTGGTCCTTGACCAGGTGAACGCCGGCATCGACGTACCGACCGATGGCGAGGTCCGACGGGAGAACTACATCCACTACCACTGCCGCCACCTTGATGGCATCGACTTCTCGCGCCTATCCCACAAGGTAATGCGGGCAGGAACGTGGGAAGGCGAGGTACCAACGGTTGTGGGCCCGATCAAAGCCCGTGAGTACTTCCTCCCCCACGACTACCGAATCGCCCAGTCGGCAACCGATAGGCCGGTCAAGATCACGATTCCAGGCCCGCTGACTATCACCGATTCTACGGCCGACGCCTACTACGGTGACGAAAAACGCCTGGGCGCCGCCTTGGCCGACGCTATCAATACGGAGATCCGCGCCCTCGTTGAGGCCGGCTGCACCTGGATTCAGATCGACGAGCCGGTGTTCGCTCGCGAACCGGAGAAGGCGTTAGCGTTCGGGATTGGGAACCTCGAGCGCTGCTTCCACGGCGTGCCGGCCCACGTCGTGCGCGTCACCCACATGTGCTGCGGCTATCCCGACAAGGTGGACAACGAGGATTATCCCAAGGCGGACCCGGTCGCGTACTTTCAACTGGCCGATGCGATTGAGACCTCTAGCATTGATGCGGTCTCTATCGAAGATGCCCACCGGCACAACGACCTGACTCTGTTGGAGCACTTCCCGACGACCAAAATCATCCTCGGTGTGGTCGCTATCGCCAGGACCCGGGTTGAGCCGATGGAAGAAATCGCCGGCCGCCTGACCGAAGCGCTAAACCACATCGATGCTGATCGGCTGATCGCGGCACCAGACTGTGGCCTGGGCATGCTCGACCGTGCCACGGTCCTGGCCAAGCTGACCAACATGGTGACCGCGACCCGGTCTATTCGCTGATTGCCGGTGATGAGGTGGCGTTAGTCATCGTTCCGGCCAGTTGTAGCGCAATTTGGTAAATTGCGCCTGGCAAGTTGCCAACTTGCCCTACATTATTACGCTTATCTGGCCCAAACGATGACCAAGGGCGATGAGATGATGGTGATGTGCCTGCTGGACGTGACGCGCAAGGGTCAGGATCAAACGGAGGGTGGCTCTCTTGATTCCAACCAAAGTCATATTGATCGTATGCGACGCGCTGCGCGATGACACTGCCAGGCAGCAGATGGGTTACCTGGAGCATCTGGTCGAGGCAAAGCTGGCCAGTCGCTACACGGTGATCGCTGGGTTGCCCACCAAATCACGGCCGCTGTACGAAACGCTTCACACTGGCCAGCCGGCCAGCCGGCATGGGATTACCAGCAACCAGGTGGTGCGCCGCTCAATAGTCCCAAAC
>JBHIAO010000003.1:0-42862 GCA_046758565.1 Anaerolineae bacterium | reverse complement strand
ACACCGAATTCGTGCGGGGGACCCTGGCGCTGAACGAGTGGGGCTACATCCTGACCGGCCACGACCTGGAGCACGCGGAAGCGGTCAGCGCGGCTGTGGCCGGTCTCCCGACCGCGCCACCGGCCTTACTGGAGACCAACGTGCCGGGCGTATTCGCCGCCGGCGACGTCCGCGCGGGCAGCACCAAGCAGGTGGCCTCGGCGGCCGGCGAAGGAGCGACGGCGGCACTGTTGGTGCGGGAGTATCTGAAAGAAACGTGATGCGTGTTGCGTATTGCGTATTGCGTACTGCGTTTCGCATGCACGGGGAATTACGCAATACGCAGTACGCAATACGTCGCTTCACGGCATCACCGAAAGCAGCGATCATTCTGATTGCATGGAGGCCAATACATGCCGCGTGATATTCCTGTCGGTAACGGAACCCTGCTGATCAATTTCGACAAAGAGTACCAGTTGCGTGATCTCTACTACCCGTACGTCGGCAAGGAGAACCACACCGCCGGCCATGCCTTTCACTTCGGGGTGTGGGCCGACGGGGATTTCCGCTGGGTGCACGACGCAGGCTGGGAACGCGAACTCCGGTACGAGCCCAACACCCTGGTTACGCGCGTGCGGCTGCGGCACCCCGACCTGGGTCTGACGCTGCAGTGTTGCGACGCCGTGGACTTCCACGAGAACCTGTACCTGCGCCGTGTCACGATCCAGGACGAGTGGGGCAACGAGCGGCAGGTTCGTCTCTTCTTGCATCACGACCTCCACATCCACGAATCCGAAGTCGGCGACACGGCGTACTACGAGCCGGAGCGGCGGGCGGTGCTACACTACAAAGCGAATCGCTGGTTCATGATCAACGGGAGGAGGGCCGACGCAGAGCAGGAAGGGATCGACAACTGGGCGACCGGTACAAAGGAGCTCCATGGCCAGGAAGGCACCTTCCGCGACGCCGAGGATGGCGAACTGGGCGGCAACCCCATCGCCCAGGGGTCGGTGGATTCCACCATCGCCCTGTACGTGACGGTGCCGGCCGGCGGCGAGGCAACGACGCATTACTGGATGGCCGTCGGCGAGACCTTCGAGGAAGTGGCCCGGATCAACAGGCTGGTGCGCAAGCGAGGCCCTGAGTTTTTCATCGGTCGAACCGAGAGCTACTGGCGGCTATGGGTCAACAAGGAGATGACGGACTTCCACGATCTGCCGGAGCACATTGTCGATCTGCACAAACGCAGCCTGTTGCTGGTTCGGACCCAGATCGATAACCACGGTGCCATTATCGCCGCCAATGACCACGATATCACTCAGTTTGCCCGCGACACCTACAGCTACATGTGGCCCCGTGATGGCGCGTTGGTGGCCCATGCGTTGGACCTGGCCGGCTACAGCGAAGTGACTCGGCGCTTCTACAACTTCTGCGCCGACGTGATCACCCAAGAAGGCTACTTCCTGCACAAGTACAATCCAGATGGCTCGCTGGCCAGTTCGTGGCACCCTTGGTACGCCAACGGAGAGAAGCAACTGCCAATTCAAGAAGATGAAACTGGGCTGGTTCTGTGGGCACTCTGGCATCACTTCGATAAGTTCCGCGATATCGAGTTTATCAAGCCCCTGTACCGGCACCTCATCACCGCCGCCGCGAACTTCATGGTCGATTATCGGCTGGCGAACGGACTTCCAAAGCCGTCGTACGATCTATGGGAGGAACGATGGGGCATCCACGCCTTTTCCGTGGCGGCCACGTACGCCGGCCTCATGGCCGCGCATAACTTCGCTACGGCTTTTGGAGAAGATCATTTGGCCGACAAGTACGAAACCGCGGCTCAGGAGATCAAAGCGGCGGCCGATGAGTACCTATGGAGCAAAGAGGCCGGCCGCTTCGTTCGCATGGTCAACTTCCGCGAAGATGGCACGCTGGACATCGATTGGACTATTGAGTCCAGTATGTACGGTCTGTTCTACTTTGGCATGTATCCCCCCGATCACCCCCGCATCAGGGCCACCATGGAAGCAATCTACAATCGATTGTGGGTGAAGACCGACGTCGGAGGGTTGGCACGCTACGAGAACGACTACTATCATCAGGTCAGCCAGGACATCGAGCGCGTGCCGGGCAACCCCTGGTTCATCTGCACGCTGTGGCATGCCCAGTGGCACATCGCCAAGGCACGGAGCGCGGACGATCTGGCGCCGGTCCTGGATCTGCTGAACTGGGTCGCTGATCGGGCGCTGACGAGCGGCGTCCTGGCTGAGCAGGTGCATCCCTACTCCAACGCACCCCTATCCGTCAGCCCACTGACCTGGAGCCACGCCACCGTCGCGGCGACGGTGCTGGAGTACCTGGACCGCGCATCGGAGCTCGACGTCTGCCCGACGTGCAGCCAGCCGATGTTCACACGAGAGGGCCGCAAACTTCGCCACATCCACCGGCATCATGAGCAAGAAAAGGGCGGCGTGCCCGCCTAGCGCCGGCCGGCTTCGACATTAAGTAGGAGCGAGACCAGGTTTTTCGGCAAGTTGACCACGTACTGGTGTTGGTTGACAGACGCGGGAAAACGTAGTATACAATGGGACATTGTCGGTCAACCAGGAAGTCGCATCGAAAGAAAGGAGGAGAAAGGTGTTTGACAAACTCGACGAGAGACAAAAAGCGCGAATCCGTGAAGAGCTCGAGCGGGCCTACGATTTCGATCCCCGAGATCCGTTGTTCGGCCTGAGCAAGTCCGACTTACGGGGGCCAAAGATGAGTCGGCGCACAGTCTTGCGGCTTCTGGCCGCAGCCGGCCTGCTATCCATGGGGGACATTCTGGCCGCGTGTGCACCCGCCGCTCCTGCCGGGCAGCCGTATGCCCCCCCCAAGGAAAAAGCACCAGCCCCCATCCCGACCGCGACCCCTCGGAAGCCAGGTGGAGAGTTGACCGCTGGTTGGGCCGGCACCGGCGAGATTCGCACGCTCGATCCGGCCCAGATCAACCAGGTCCTGCAGTTCCAGATCGCCTCGAATGTGCTCGGTGGGCTGACCCACATCAACCCCGATCTGACCGCTCAAGGCGACCTGGCTGTCGATTGGCAGGTCACTGATGATGGCTTAGAATGGACCTTCAACTTGCGTGAGGGCGTAACCTTCCACAACGGCGACCCCTTCACGGCCGACGACGTCGTCTTCGTCTACAACCGCTCGAAGGATCCGGACATCTCGATCCACTCGCGCGTAGTGGCCAACTTCACCGACGTCCAGAAGGTCGATGACTTCACGGTCAAGCTCATCCTGAAAAAGCCGCAGGCGTCCCTGTTGGTCAAAACGTTGGAACGCTCCAGCGGGCGGGCCATGACCATCGTCAACCGGCGTGCTTTGGAGGAGCTGGGTCCGGAGCAGTACGGGTTGACCCCGGTGGGGACTGGCCCGTTCCAGGTGACTGAACACCAGTTGGGGCAGGGCGTCGTGATCGAGCGGTTTGACAAGTACTACGATCCCGAACGTCCCAAGCTCGACAAGGTCACGTTCATTCCAATCCCAGAGCCAGAACCGCTGGCAGCAGCGATTGAGGCCGGCGACATTCAACTGATCGGCGGGAACCCGCCCGCTCCGGAGCTTATCGACCGCTTCGTGGCCAACCCTGATTTGGTGGTTTCAGAGATCACCGGGCCGGGCTTCCAGGCGATATTCCTCAACCCCTGGCGCGAACCAATGGTGGTGCCGGACTTCAACAAGCCGGTCGAGGAGCTGAAGCAAGAGGATGGCTTCAAGGTGCGGCTGGCTATTGCGAAGGCCCTTGATCGCGAAGACCTGATTAAGCGGGCGCTCTTTGGACGGGGCCGGCCGGCCTTCGGTAGCATCAACCCGGCCATGCGCTTCTTCTTCGACACCGCGATCAACGAAACCAGTGAGCAGCGCTTTGACGCCGCCGAGGCGCAGCGCCTGCTGGCCGACGCCGGCTTCCCGGACGGCGAAGGCTTCCCAACTCTCAAGTTGATGGTCACGCCGGCCGGCAAGCGCGAAGGCGAGATCATCGTCGACATCCTCAAGAAGAACCTCAACATCGACGTCGAGCTGGATATCAAGGACTTCCCGGTCCTGATCGACCACTTCGACACGATGGACTACGACCTGCTACGTATTGGCAGCGGCGGCGACTACGACCCCGACGACGCAGTGGTCGACTGGATGCAGACCACCTCGAAGTTCAACGGCCCCGACCGTGACACAGAGGAGATGGCCTTCGGCTTCTTCTCGGACCAGGAGGTCGATGAACTGATCGAAGCAGAGCGCGTTGAGACCGACCTCGACAAGCGAAAAGAGCTGGTGCAGCGGGCGAACAAGATCACCTCGGACAAGGTGGCGGCGGCGTTCCTCTTCCATCCGCTGGACATTCTCGTCTACCGGAAGGAAGTGAACTTCCCAGATGAGAGCCGCATCCCAGGTTTGGTAGACCTCGACCGAGTCACAATCGCTAGCTGATGTTGGACGACTGGGCTGCGTGAAACGTGATGCGTGATGCGTGATAAGGCTATTCCACAAGTCACGCATCACGTTTCACGCATCACGGCCCGGCTGCTCTACTGCCAGCTTGTCACTGCCGAATTCAGTTTCTTACATCTCAAACAGGCATGAAGTAAGATGAGCCGCTACATCGCCAATCGGACGTTTTACGCGCTGGTCGTAACGTGGGCAGTGGCGACGCTGGTCTTCTTTATGCTGCGCGCGGTCCCCGGGGACCCGTTTCGTGCAATGCTGGCCGACGTGGATCCGGCGGCTGCGGAAGCACTGCGCCGAAAATTCGGCATGGACCAGCCGATCTACGTCCAATACTTCCTCTGGTTTGGGCGGCTTCTTCAGGGTGATCTGGGCAACTCCATCTACGGGAGCAATGTGGCGGTGAGTCGCATCATCCGTGAGGCCTTTCCACGAACGATTGCGCTGGCCAGCCTCGCGTTCTTGATCTCCTTGCTCCTGGCCATCTCAGCCGGCATCACCTCAGCCGTCAAGAAACATTCTTTCCTGGATCACTCCTTCACCTTCGCAGCCTTCCTGGGACTCAGCATGCCAGACTTCTGGCTGGGTATCCTGTTGATCATTGTCTTCGCTGTGAAACTACACTGGCTGCCGGCCATCGGCTATGCGGCGCTGTCGAAAGGCTTCTGGCCATGGCTCTCGCACCTGATCCTGCCGGCCATCGCCATTGGGACGCCTTTCTCTGCGATTATCGCTCGAATGACCCGATCAGCGATGCTCGAAGTCCTGCAGTCCGATTATATCAAGGTTGCTCGCGCCAAGGGGTTACATGAGAGAACAGTCATCTTCACACACGCGCTTAGAAACGCACTCATCCCGGTTGTCACTGTGATGGGGATCGCCTTTGCACTTTTGATGTCCGGTGCGGTGATCGTCGAGAACGTTTTTGCGATTAAGGGGCTAGGTCGCGTGCTCATCCAGGGCATTCTTAACCGCGATTATCCGGTTGTCCAGGGGGCTATCCTGGTGGTTTCAATCATCTTTGTCTTCATAAATCTGTTGGTTGATGTGCTCTACACAGTGATCGATCCTCGCATCCGTTACGAGTAGCCAACCATGGCCCGTCTCGAGACGATTCCAGGAATCGAGCACGATCATATCCCCGAGCCAGTCGCCCCCCGGCGTCAGTGGCTTCGGATGCGCTACCTATGGCGAGACAAGAAAGCGGCCATTGGACTGATCATTCTGTTGGCCCTGGCTATAAGTGCTCTCGCCGCCTCTTACGTCGCCCCCTACGACCCGAACGCTCAGGACTTTGGATTTCTCGAACCTCCGTCTATAGTACACTGGTTGGGCACAGACGACCTGGGGCGAGATTTGTTCAGCCGCATCGTCTATGGCGCGCGTATCTCGATCTTTGTCGGCCTTTCGACGGTGTTGCTCGCGTCAGTGATCGGCGTGGTGATGGGGCTCCTGGCCGGCTACTATGGCGGCTGGATCGACAACCTGATCATGCGCTATATCGATCTCCAGTGGGCTTTTCCGAACTTCATCATCGCCGTCTACTTGGTCGCCGTGTTTGGCACTGGTTTGGCAAACGTGATCGTGGCAATTACGCTCGCCTTCCTGGATGACTTTGCCCGCATCGTGCGCGGTATGGTGCTCTCAATCCGCGAGGAGGAGTATGTCACGGCCGCACGCTCCATAGGTGTGTCTGATGGCCGCATTCTACTGCGGCACATCTTGCCCAACGCAAGCGCTCCCGTCATCGTCCAGGCCACAGTCAGTGTCTCGTATGCCATTCTCGCCGAGGCAGGGCTATCGTTCCTCGGGCTGGGTGTCAAGCCCGCGACGCCGACCTGGGGGTTAATCCTGAGCGACTCTCGGACTTTTATCTCTCGCGCCTGGTGGCTGGCGGTCTTCCCTGGCCTTGCGATCACAATCACGGTTCTCAGCATCAACTTTTTCGGTGACGCCCTCCGTGACATCCTTGATGTGCGGGAATATCAGGGAGAGGTGTAACGCTGATCAACCAACTGCTCTGGCCGGTCTCAGACCGCGCCAGGGGTTGGGAGGTGTGACGCTGATGGAACTTCACACATTTTCCATCGTAGCTCGCTGCCCGAACGACGGGAGTTTCGGGGTGGCTGTATCGACTGCCCGGCCCAATGTCGGGAGTCTTGTGCCGTTCGTCGATCTGGAAGGCGCTATCGCCACGCAAGCTCGCGTGAACACCGATTTGGGCCGCCAAGGATTGGCCCTGCTCCGCGCAGGCGTCGAGATCGAGATTGCGTTGGGTGCGCTCCTGGAAACCGATTTAGACTGTGGCCGGGAACATGCTCGTAGGCCCCGAAGTGATTGGAGCAATGGCGGAATCCTTCGAAGCGGCGTCAAACGAAGACCTGGAACTAAGCGAACGGCTACTGAGAGCGCTCGAGGCTGGCCAGCAGGCCGGTGGCGACAAGCGTGGCCGGCAATCGACGGCCTTGCTGGTGGCGAGCCCTGACCCCCGTACGTGATGCGGGATGCGCGATGCGGGATGCGTGAGGGATAAGGATGAGCATGATCATCACGTTTCACGTTTCACGGAGGAGCTATCTTGTGACCTACAATCACCTAACAGACGACGGTCTTGCCTTCCTGCGCGACACGGTTGGCACGGGCTGGGTCTCGACTGCTCACGCCGATCGAGAGCAGCACGCGCGCGATCAGGGGTTTCACGAACCCCATCTGCCGGAAGCCGTGGTCTGGCCTGAAACGACAGCCGAGGTGAGCCGCATCCTGCGACATGCCAACGAGAGGCGCATCCCCGTCACTGCCTGGGGTGCCGGCACCAGCCTGGAAGGCCACCCCATCCCCATGTTCGGCGGCATCGTCCTCGACTTTCGCCGGATGGACAACATCGTAGCCGTCCACGCCGCTGACTTTCAGGTGGACGTGCAGCCCGGCGTCCTCTACAAGGACATGAACGAGGAACTGGCGCGCTATGGCCTGTTCTTCCCGCCCGATCCCGGTGCCAACGCCAGCATCGGGGGGATGGTGGCCAACAACGCTGCCGGCATCCGAACGGTGAAGTACGGCGCCACCCGCGAGAACGTGCTGGCGCTGGAAGTGGTCCTGGCCGACGGCCGGGTCATTCGCTGCGGTACCCATGCCCACAAGAGCGCGTCGGGCTATGACCTGGTACACCTTTTCACCGGTTCGGAGGGTACCCTGGGCATCGTGACCGAGGCGACGCTGAAGCTGGCACCGTTGCCGGACCAATTTAGTGCCGGCGTGGCGGCCTTCGACACCGTAGACGCAGCGGCTCAGGCAGTGTACGAGATCATGGGCAGCGGCCTGTCGCCGGCGGCCCTGGAACTCCTGGACACCAACATGGTGCAGTTGCTCAACGTAGAAGAAGGCGTCGGCCTGCCTGAAAGCCCGATCCTGTTCATGGAATTCCATGCTGCAACACAGGCCACCTTAGAGGAGGAGCTCAAGCTGGTCGAGGAGATTTGTATCGACAACGGCTGCACCAGCTTCCAGGCCGGCTTCGGACACGATGCGCGCCGGCAGTTATGGCATGCACGACACCGCGCCTACGAAACTTTGGTGCGTGCCAACCCGGAGTATGATTTTCTCATCGCCGATGTGGCCGTACCTATCTCCCAGTTCCCGGAGATGGTCACTCGTGTTCGGGAACTGGTGGAGGCGTACGGCCTGCTGTCCTACACCCTGGGGCACGCCGGCGACGGGAACCTGCACGTCACGCCGGCCTATGATCCGGACGACCCAGCATCGATTGCGCGCACCCAGGAGTTCAACGCAGCGTTGGTCCATTACGCCCTGGAACTGGGGGGCACGGCGACGGGTGAGCATGGGGTGGGCGTTGGCAAGCGGAAGTTCATGCTCGCGGAACACGGCGACAGCCTGGCTGTCATGCGGGCGATAAAACAATTGCTGGACCCCAACGGCATCCTCAACCCGGGGAAAATCTTCGAGTAAGGGGAACGAAAGGGAACTACAGGGGAACTAAGGGGAACTCATGAGCAGCAGAGACTATTTCGACCGGGTCGCCCATGAATGGGACGAGATGCGGGAAAGCTTCTTCTCAGAGGCGGTGAGGGACAAGGCTTTTACCGTGGCCGGCATACAGGCCGGCCAGCTTGCTGCCGATATCGGAGCGGGCACTGGATTCGTGGCCGAAGGGCTGGTTCAAAACGGCCTGCGAGTGATCGCTGTGGACCAGTCCGAAGCGATGCTGGCAGAGATGCGAAGCAAGTTCGCCGGCGTTGAGGGGATCGATTATCGCGTCGGAGAAGCTGACAGACTGCCTATTCCCGACGAAGCCGTTGACTACGCCTTTGCCAATATGTACCTGCACCACGTCCAGTTTCCACCGCAAGCGATCAAGGAGATGGTGCGCACTGTAAAGCCGGGCGGCAGACTGGTTATCACGGATCTGGACGAGCACCACTTTGATTTCCTGCGAGACGAACACCACGATCGTTGGATGGGATTCAAGCGAGAGAAAATCGAAGAATGGTTTCTCGAAGCAGGGCTCAAAAATATCGTGGTAGACTGTGTGGGTGAGGATTGCTGTGCGCAATCAAGTCGTGGGGGTGAGTATGCCAGCATCAGCATATTCGTGGCTTCGGGTGAGAAATGAGGCGAAAAGCGCCCCGCCCCTGGCGAGCAATGAATTGCCCGCCTGCTACCATAAACCTGTTGAAACAGGTTGATCAGGCAGCGAACCAGTGCGTTTGCAACGCACTTTGTGTATCAGGCGGCGAATTCATGCGTCGGCTGGCTTAGGCACTGAATCAGCCCAACGTGTCCATCAGTCCCGCCACGTGGTTCCTCGCCCTCTCACCCATTCTCGTCGTCCTCGCGCTAATGGTCGGCTTCCGCTGGGGCGGAGCGAAGGCCGGCCCCGTCGGCTGGCTGGTCGCCCTGGTCGTGGCTGGCTTCCTCTTCGGCGCCGGCCCGCGGCTGCTGTTCTACAGCCAGATCAAGGGCCTGCTCCTCGCTCTGTTCGTCCTCTACATCGTCTGGTTCGCCCTGGCCCTGTACCACGTGGTGGACGAGGCCGGCGCACTGGAGGTCATCAGCGCGGGTGTCGCCCGCTTGACCGCTGACCGCACCATGCAACTGCTAATTCTCAGTTGGGTCTTCGCGTCCTTCCTCCAGGGCGTCACTGGCTTTGGCGTTCCCATCGCCGTTGTCGCACCGCTGCTCATCAGCCTGGGCTTTCCAGCCGTGACCAGTGTCGTCGCGGCCAGCGTAGGTCATTCCTGGGCAGTGACGTTCGGCAGCGTGGCGTCGTCGTTCTACGCCATGCTGGCGGTTACGGGGCTGGATGGCCCGACGCTGGCACCGTGGTCGGCGATCATGCTGGGTATCGCTTGCTTCCCCTGCGGACTCGTACCGGCCTATCTTCATCAGGGGTGGTCGTCGCTTCGCCACAGCTTGCCGGCCGTCCTCAGCGTGGGCATCGTCATGGCAGTGGTCCAGTATCTGATGGCGACCAACGGCCTGTGGAACCTGGCTTCCTTCGTGGCCGGCCTGATCGGACTCATCGTCGTGGCCGGCCTGGCCCGCCTGCCCATGTACCAGGGCACGCTGGACGAGCGTACTGCCAACCGCCGACAGGCGAATAACCCCGCCAGCCCGATGAGCCTGCCCGTGGCGCTTTCGGCCTACCTGGTGCTCCTGGTCCTGATCGTGATCGCCCAACTTGTCCCACCCGTCCACGACCTTCTGAATCGCATCAAGATCGTGGTTAACTTCCCGCAGACGCAGACCGCGTTGGGGTGGGTGAACGAGGCCGGCACCTACCGCACCATCAGCGTGTTCGGGCACGCCGGTGCGGTGCTCATCTATACATGTATCATTTCGTACTTCATCTATCGCCGGCTGGGCCACCACACACCAGGGGCTCCGCGTCGCATCGCGGTCAAGACAGTTCAGGGATCGGTAAAATCGACGACTGGGATCGTGTCCCTGGTGGGAATGGCACTATTCATGGCCGACAGCGGGATGACCTTCACGCTGGCCCAGGGCCTCAGCCGCACTGTTGGCAGTGCTTTCCCGTTCATCGTACCCTTCATCGGTGCCCTGGGAGCGTTCATGACAGGCAGCAACACCAACTCGAATGTCGTTTTCGCTCAGCTTCAGCAGACCACAGCGCAGGCCCTTGGGTTAAACCTATCAGACGTACTCATCATCCTGGGAGCCCAAAACGTAGGTGGGGCCATTGGGAGCATGTTCGCGCCGGCCAAGGTGATTGTGGGGTGCAGCACCGCCGGCCTGGCCGGCCAGGAAGGGGACGTGCTGCGACAAAATCTGATCTACGGCCTGCTTATCGTCGCCCTCACTGGCGTGCTGATCGTGGGGCTCATTGGGTTCTTCTAAGGATTTTCGTCCTTCGTCATTGGTCATTGTCAGTGGACTAAGGTGACGAACTTCGTCAATTTGACCAAGGTTTGATTGATTGCTCCACACAATGGAAAGGAGACAAACTATGCATGCGATTCGTGTTCACCAATTTGGCGATCCAGAAGCTCTTCGCTATGAGGAAGTTCCAACACCCGAACCAGGTGCCGGCGAAGCCCGCGTGAAGATCGAGGCGGCAGGCGTCAACTTCATCGACATCTACCACCGCACGGGTCAGTACCCGGGCGAGCCGCCAATCACGCCTGGCGTGGAAGGGGCCGGCATCGTTGACGCCGTCGGTCCTGGGGTTTCGCACGTCAAGGAGGGAGACCGCGTCGCCTACGCTATGCAGCCGGGTTCCTACGCTGAGTATGCCATCGTCCAGGACTGGAAGTTGGTACCCGTGCCGACCGGCCTGGACATCCAGCAGGCGGCCGCGGTGATGCTCCAGGGGATGACGGCGCACTATCTCAGCCACGACACTTATCCGCTCCAGTCGGGCGATACAGCACTGGTTCACGCAGCGGCGGGCGGTGTTGGCCTGCTACTGGTCCAGATGGCCAAGCAGCGAGGGGCGTGGGTCATCGGTACCGTGTCAACTGAGGAAAAGGCACGCCTGGCCAGGGAAGCCGGCGCGGACGAGGTAGTCCTCTACACTCAGGCTGACTTCGAGGAAGAGACAAAGCGCCTCACCGAAGGCGAGGGAGTCAATGTTGTCTACGAGTCCGTTGGCAAGACGACATTCGACAAGAGCCTGAATTGCCTGAAACGGCGCGGTTACCTGGTCCTCTACGGTCAGTCTAGCGGACCTGTACCGCCCTTGGACCCACAGATTCTGAATGCCAAAGGTTCACTCTTTCTGACGCGCCCCAGTCTTGGACACCACGCAGCAGACCGGACAGAGGTGTTGCAGCGGGCTAATGATCTTTTCAACTGGATCACCGCCGGCGAACTCGACGTGCGGATCGACAAAACCTTCCCGCTCACCGAAGCCGCAGACGCTCATCGATACATGGAAGGACGCAAGACGAAGGGGAAGCTGTTGCTAATCCCGTGAACTACGCACGTGTGCAGGGGTTTTACCTGTGATAAGGGGACAAAGGAGATGGGGGGACAAGGAGAGGATCTTCCCCGCTCCCTGTTACCCCCTCACCTTGTCCCCCTGCCCCTCAGCTCCCCGCACAGACTACCAGCGTTGGTGTACCTGCTCGCGGATGATGTCATCGTAGATCACCCGAAGCTTGTCCATCACTTCGTCGCTCAAGCGCGGCAGGCCGGCCGCCCGAGCGTTGTCAGTGGCCTGATGGCGATTCTTGGCACCGGGGATGACGGTACTTACCGCGTCGAACATGAGGATCCAGCGCAGGGCAAACTGGGCCATGGTCGCACCTTCGGGCACCAAGGGACGTAACTGCTCGACGGCATCCACTCCGGTCTCGTAATCAACACCGGAAGAGGAATGGACATTGACAAACGTTTGTATTGATGGTATAATGACAATGTAAACGTTTGTACTCCATTTACGCGAGACCCGTTCCAAATTAGTTCCATCACTGTCGGGCACGCATTAGACCAGAAGAGACATGTTGTCATGATCGTTTCTATCAAAGACATTGCCAAAGCCGCCGGTGTTTCCTTTAGCACCGTCTCCCGCGCCTTGAACAACAGCCCCCGCGTCAAACCTGAGACGAGGGAGCGGATTCAGCGAATTGCCGAGGAGATGGGGTATACGCCTAGTGCCGTCGCCCGTAGCTTGGTCACCCACCGCACCAACACCATAGGGGTCGTTGTGACGACGATCACCGACCTCTTTTTCGCTGAAGTTATTCAGGCCATTGAGGAAACAGCCCTGAACTACAACTACAGCGTTATCCTTGCCAACTCAGGTGCCGAGCCCCAACGCGAGTTGGCGGCAGTTCGGACTTTGCGAGAAAGACGTGTGGACGGGATTATCCTGGTTGCCGCATGCGCTGGTAAGGAGCTCCTCCCTAAGCCAGAAGATATGGGGATACCGGTCGTCACCATCAACAACGTTCATGAAGAACACATTGGCTATTCAATAGAAACTGACAATGTGGGCGGCGGCAGAGAAGCAACTCGACATCTGCTGAACCTGGGACACCGGCGTATCGCATATATCGCCGGCCCGGCCGCAGAATGGGATAGCGTAGAACGGCAAAGCGGCTACGAACAGACATTGCAGGCTTACGGCGTGCCCGTGGATCCCGCTCTGATAGTGCAGAACGACGGTCGGCCTAGAGGAGGAATGGAGGCTATGCACCAACTCCTTGGCCTGCCATCCCCTCCCACTGGCGTTTTCTGCTACAACGATGCTTCAGCGGTCGGCGCCCTGCGAGCCGCCCACATCGCCGGTGTGCGCATCCCCCAGGACCTGTCGGTTGTTGGTTTCGATGACATTGAACTTGCTCCCTACCTTGAACCGCCTCTGACAACAGTGGCCCAATCCAAGCGAGAGATGGGCGAAAGAGCCGTGCAGATGGTTCTGGACCTGCTGGAAGGCGACAAACCGGTTGAAGATTGTATACTGCCTAGCCGACTGATAGTCCGCGGATCTACTATGCCTCCACAGTGATACTGTGGCAGTCGTCTGGGTTTGAATACGACGTATCATCCGAGGAAAGACACAACTCATGCCAGATAAGAGTATGTTAGCAGCCGTCTTCGAGGATGAGGGTAGGCTGGTTGTGCGCGAAGTATCTGTCCCAACCGTCAGATCCCCTCAGGACGTTCTGATCAAGGTGGAAGTCTGTGGCGTCTGCGGAACAGACATCCGCTTCCTGGCGGTTCCTCCAGTCATGCGGGCCAGGAAAGGGGTCATCTTAGGGCATGAATACATCGGCGAGATCGTTGAGGTAGGGGAAGATGTCGCGCAGTTTCAACGCGGTGACCGGGTGGCAGTTATCCCGGACCTGCCGTGTGGCCGTTGTCGTTTCTGCGCTGAGGGGCGGCCCAACTTGTGCGAAAACATGGTGAGTATCGGTGGTGACGTGGACGGTGGGTTCGCTCGCTACGCCCTGGTACCGGCCAGGGGACTTCACAAGATCAGCCCTGACCTGCCACTAGAAGAGGGGACTTTCGTCGAACTGCTCTCCTGCGTCATGGGGGGAGTACAGAAGGCCGCACTGTTGCCGGGAGAGGATGTCGTTGTAATCGGTGCTGGTCCCGCCGGACTCGTCTATATGAAAGTTTTCAAAGTCGCCGGCGCTGGTAAGGTGATCATGGCGGAGATCTCCCCCTGGCGGGTTGATTTCGCTCGTAGAGCCGGGGCCGACCTGGTTGTTAACCCCAGGGAGGAAAATCTGCGCGAAGCAGTGAGGGCTGTGACCGACGGTGGGGCTCACGTCGTGATTGACGCAGTGGGCTCAGAGGTCACCGCAGCGATCTCCGTAGCCCGCAAGGCAGGACGGATCATCGTCTTTGGCGAAAATCACAAAGCTGAATGCATCATCCGCCCGTACGATATTCAAGGCCAGGAACTGAGGATATTGGGGAGCTTTATTGGCATCCACGTCTTCCCCAAGGCAATCCAGATGTTAGAAAGTGGAGCAGTGGAACTGAGCGACCTGATCACTCATCGCCTGTCACTAGAGGAACTCCCGGCAGGGATCGCGGAGCTGGCCGCAGGTCGTGGCGCCAAAGGCGTTTGTTTCCCCTGGCGTTAGCCTTCATCAACAATATCTGTGGAGTGTGAGCACTATGGCGGTTGTCAGAGGAACACCTCCCTATGCAGTGGAATTGAAAGGTGTTTCCAAATACTTCGGAAGCGTTGTCGCTCTGGATAACGTGTCTTTACAGATCCGTCAGGGCAAGTTCTACACTCTGCTGGGACCTTCGGGATGTGGCAAGACTACCACTTTGAACATTATTGGCGGCTTCATCCCAGTCACGCAGGGTCAGGTCTATATCAACGGCAAGTTGGTGCAAAACGCCCCCCCGTACCGCCGTAACGTCAATACCGTCTTTCAAAACTACGCCCTCTTCCCCCACATGACGGTTGCGCAAAACATCGGCTTTGGTCCAAAAATGAGGAAGGTCCCTCAGGCAGAGATTGAGAGGCGGGTGGAAGAGATGCTCAGCCTGATTTCCCTGGAAGGTTTTGGCGAGCGACGCCCTGCTCAGCTCTCTGGCGGCCAACAGCAGCGCATTGCCTTGGCTCGTGCCCTAATCAACGAACCGGATGTCCTCCTCCTGGATGAGCCGCTGGGTGCGCTTGACCTCAAAATCCGCAAACAACTCCAGATAGAACTCCTCAACATCCAGCGCAAAGTTGGCATCACCTTTGTTTATGTGACCCACGATCAGGAAGAGGCCATGGCCTTATCTGACCACATCGCCGTGATGAACAACGGTAAAGTGGTCCAGGAAGGCACTCCAACAGAGGTGTATTACCATCCGGCCGATGAATTTGTCGCCAATTTCATCGGAGAGTCGAACTTCTTCCAGGGCAAAGTATGTGACGTGGCCCCAGATCAGATAGTGGTGGATGTCCCGGGGTTCGCCAGGCCTGTTCGTGCTCCTATGGAGCAGCCAGTTAGCAAAGGGGAGACGGTGACGGTGATGGTGCGGCCGGAGCAAATGGCCTGGCGCACGACGACGGACGATTGCCTGGACAATATCACCGAAGTGGTGGTCCGTAAGGTTGCTTTCTTGGGTATGTACACTCAAATTGTGGTTGAACTCGCAGATGGGTCCCTGGGCATGCTGCACCAGACTAGCGAGAGAGGAACAGACTACCCCTCGCAGGAGCTGATTGGCCAGCGTATATTTATTGGGTGGAAAACTCAGGATGGTCAGGTCTTGATTAATTAGACCGTGGGGCGAAGGTTGATAGTGAGCATTCGCCTGCGTCGCGCACATCCCGTTTCAGAATTGCGCCAGTGTCAGGAAGGAGGTGATTTGCGGAGAGGAAACACCTTGGACCTACACATACGACCCTGTTGGAATCAGCTAAGCCATCTTCAATCGAGTAAGGAGTTGTCCAAGAACAACTTCACAGTTTGAGCCCCTTTTTGCCCAGAGAAAGTCTGAAGTTATTTCTGGACACCTCCTAAGGAGAGGAGAACTTGTAATGAGCGACAATAGAATGTCCAGACGAAGGTTTTTGCACCTGACGGCCGGGACCGGCCTGGGCTTCCTGGGCGCTTCTGCACTGGCGGGGTGTGCCGTACCCCCCCCTGTCGAGGCCCCAAAGGCGGCCAAAGCCCCGGCGGTGGCCAAGGCGGGTGACTTCAACTGGCTGACCTGGAGCGACCACTACTTCCCCGAGCAACTGGAAGAAGCTGCATCCAAGTACGGCATCAAGGCCAACCCCACGCTGTTCACCGACAACTCTGAGGCCTTCCTGAAAGTGCAGCAAGTTGGTGGCAAACAGATCGACATGGTCTCTGGCGACGCCCTGTGGGTGCCTGCGTTCTACGAGGAGGGGCTGATTCAAGCATTCGATCTGGAGGCTCTGGAGACGGCCAAACATCTCTTCGACGAAGCCAAAGCTTTCGACTTCTGGACGACGGATGAAGGGTACTTGGCCTTCCCCTTCGGCTGGTCCCCCGTCGTAATTGCCTACAACCCCGAGCACGTCACACCAGAGCCTGACTCCTGGGAGGTGTTGTGGGACCCCAAGTACAAGGGCAAGGTCGCCTTACCACTTCAGCCATTCGACGTGATGGCTATGATGGGCAAGGCCCTGGGTATCCAGGACTCCTACAACATGAATGAGGAGCAGGTGGCCCAGGCCAAAGACCTGCTAATCCAGCTCAAGCCCAACCTCCTCAAGTTCACCGAGCAGGAAGTTGAACACGTCACCCTGTTGACTGACGAATCGATCTGGATGGCAGCGGTCAACCTGGGAATGGAGGACCGGGTCAAGGATGCTGGTGGCCCGGAGATCAAGACCTTCGCGCCCAAGGAGGGCGTGATCGGCTGGCTAGACGGCGAGATGATCGTCAAGGACGCCGCCAATCCCGACGCCGCCATGGCGTGGTTGGACAAGATGGAGACGCCCGAATGGATAGCCAAGAACTTCCTGGAGTACGGGCGACCGCTGTTCAACAAGACCGCCTACGACATCCTGGTGAAGCAGGGTCACGAGGAGCGCGCCAAGCGCTACCTGTTCGACAGGCCGGAGATCGCCTTGACTATGACTCTGAAAGGCCCGTCTCCCGACCTGGACCTCTACATCAATGCCTTCAACGAAGCGCTGGCCGGATGAGCGACAGGTACACCGGGTAGGTGGTAACACCACCTGCCCGGTCTTGCCTGAGCATATCTCGTAGAAGGAGAAGCACAGTTGACCTCTATCGATACCTCAACCACTTTCAAGGGGGTGCAGCCTGGCCCGAAAGTTCCAGGCGGCGTAGCACGACCCGTCGATGAGCTGGCCGACGGTCGGTCATCACGCCAACTCCTGCTGGGGTTTGTACCCATAAGCATTCTTTTGCTGGGCTTCTTTCTGGTTCCCTTGATCGTCATGGTTCTTTACAGTCTCTGGAGGATGGAGGGGTTTCGCGTCGTCTCGGATTGGACGTTGGAGAACTACGTGCGCTTCTTTACCGCCGGCACGTACACCAGGATCCTGCTCAAGACTTTTGGCATTTCGCTGCTGGTAACGGTCGTGGCTCTCCTGTGCGGCTATCCTTTTGCCTATTTGCTTGTCCGCTACGTCAGCCGAAAATGGCGCATGCTGTTGCTTGTTCTGGTTATCATTCCCTTCTGGACCAGCTACCTGCTGCGGGTCTACGCTTGGATGGGCATTCTGGGCCGCAAGGGGCTGATCAACCAACTGCTGATGGGCCTGGGGCTGATCGATGAGCCGCTTCAGTTCCTGCTGTATAACACGTTCAGCGTCACTGTCGTCTTCCTTTATCTCTATCTTCCTTTTGCGATTATCACACTCTACGCCTCGCTGGAGAAGTTCGACTTTACCCAGATCAATGCGGCCATGGACCTGGGCGCCACGCCCTGGCGAGCCTTCGTTGAGATCATGCTCCCTCAGACCAAGCAGGGGGTGATCACAGCCTCCCTGTTCGTCTTCATTCCCATGCTTGGTGAATACATTACCCCCAAGCTGGTCGGCGGAACTGAAGGCACCATGATGGCCAACCTGATCGTGAATCTGTTTCGGGGGTTCCAATTCCCGGAGGGATCTGCCGTGGCTCTTAGCATCGCTGCGCTGATCGTGGCCATCCTCGTTCTGTTCCGCAACTACATTCGCATTGAGGAGCTGTACTAGCCCGTGGAAACCGCAAGCCGTTCTCAATTGACGCGCCGGTTATTCGTCACCTATGGAATTCTGGGGTATATGTTCCTGTACCTGCCGGTCCTGCTGCTGGCCTTCTTCTCGTTCAATGAGTCGTCAGCCGGCAGCCTGCCTGTCACTGGCATCACACTTAAGTGGTATGCTGCCCTGTTTCGCGACTATCTGGTGATCGATGCGTTCAAGAACAGCCTGCTGGTGGGTGGTATCACCTCGTTGTTGGCGACCCTCATCGGCACATCGGCTGCTTTCCCCCTGGTACGATCCTCGTTCCGCTTCAAAGAGTATCTGCGCATCACCTTTATCCTGCCGATCATGATACCAGGGCTGCTCATTGGTATCGCGCTGCTAGTATTTTTCGCGGCCCTCCTCGATATCTCTCTTTCTCTCGGGACAGTGGTTGCCGGCCATGCAGTATTGACCACTCCTTTCGTTGTCCTGGTGGTAGCCGCTCGCCTGGTGGATTTTGACCGCAGCCTGGAGTGGGCCGCGGCCGACCTGGGGGCCAACCCGTGGGAGACTTTCCGGCACGTAACTTTCCCGTTGATCCTGCCTGGCGTTCTGGCCGGCGCCCTCTTCGCGTTCACCCTGTCCCTGGACGAGTTCGTCATCACGCTGTTCACCATCGGTGCGAAGACGACACTACCGATGTATATCTTCTCCCAGGTCAAGTTCGGCGTGACGCCCAAGGTCAATGCCCTGGCCACCATCCTGCTTCTGGGCTCCGTGACCATCCTGACGACCTCCTTCTACGCCCTGACCAGGCTGGGGAAGTCTTAGCACCTATCGTTCCCCCTTTCTCCAGGAGTATCACTAATGACAATAGACGTACTGACGAAACGTGAATTGGATTCGGACATCATCGCTTTCTCCCCGCCGCTGGGTGCCGGCGAGAACTGGCAGTTGCGCCTCACCGAGGCGGAACGGAACGCGGAGGCTTGACAAGGAGTACCGTTCGTGGTAAAATTTCTTGCATAATGGGATTTATCATGCGTACAATCGCCGTTTTACCCAATAATTAATTGTGACTTGAAGCACGCTCTGCTCTGTGGTGTAGATTGAAGATCAAACGGGTTGCAGTTTGCTGATCTTAGGGTTCATTTTGAGGTTCATGATTGCCGGCACAAAACACGCAGATAAGGTTGTTCGCTTTCTCTGTGAGAATGGCACTGCCACCATCCAATCTCTTGGCGAGATGCTGGAGTTGAGCGAAAGCTCGGTCTCCAGGTTGATAAAAAACATGATCGATGCTAGATTGGTGCAGGTATCCGACAGTCAAGCTCGTGGCCCTGGTCGGCCGGTGCAAGTGTTCCGCTTGAATGATTCTCTTGCCTATGCAGTGGGAGTCGAACTGGGCAAGACCGCCACGCGCTGGACACTAATCAACGCCATCGGCCACATCCTGAAACAGGGAGAATATCCCACTAGGCTGCCAGTCACGAATGCGGAATTCCTCGATCAGCTTGAACACGTCGTTTCCCTTGCCCTCGACGAGTCAAACGTCCCTCGTG
Organism: Anaerolineae bacterium; assembly: GCA_046758565.1. GTDB lineage: Bacteria > Chloroflexota > Anaerolineae > Epilineales > JAANWY01 > JBHIAO01. The sequence goes on along the minus strand of JBHIAO010000003.1, from coordinate 23,215 downwards.
ATCGGATATCCTGTATTGGAGTTGCCCTACATGGCTTCATAGATCACGAGAGCGCGAGCTGCGTCTATTGTGCGACCATGCCAGGTCCCCGAAACATCCCTGTCGGACCCTGGATGGAGAATCGCTTTGGCCTCCCAACAATCGTTCTGGAAGAAGGCAGATCAGTCGCTTTTATCGAATCCCGCCTAGGTTCCATGCGCGACATCCCGAATTTCATCACTGTTACCATAGGCAAGAGCATTGGGACGGGCATTGTGGTCAACCATCAGCTCTACATCGGTGAAACTAGCATGGCTGGTCATCTAGCTCACATAAGCGTCGATACCACGGCCCCCCGGTGTGTTTGCGGTGCTCGAGGTTGTGTAGAGATGGTAGCGTCGTGCCAGGCAATCATTGATTCCGTGGCGGATAGCCTGGAACGTAATGCCTTGACCAGCATCACTTTGGATGACCGCCCGCTTGATATGGAGACGATCGCCAAGGCAGGGGAGGAAGGGGACCAGCTATGTTATCAGGCTCTCAATAGAGCAGGTGAGCTGATCGGGATCGGCATCGGAACGTTGAGCAAAGTCCTTAACATCAATCGAATTGTGGTGTACGGCACACTGCCGACGATGTCTACCGTTTTCGTGGATGCGGTCAGGAGATCTGCCAAGTTAAATGTCCTACCGCTGGTCGACCCCATCATCAGTATCTCATCGTTGCCAGCTCATGCTGTGCCGCAGGGAGCCGCCTTCTTTGCTCTAAACAGGCATTTAGCTCAGAAAGCGACAGAGCTCGTACAGCCAGCTGGTAGCGGATCCTAGGCTGCGAAGAGATATCGAGGGACCTTAGGATGACCTTATGTCGACTCTTGGATCTCCATATGGAGAAGTGACCTGTGCTAAAGCTTGGTCTACTGGGAGCGGGCTTCATAGGGCGGATTCACGCCGCCGCCCTTGATCAGATCGATGGTGTGCAGTTAGTGGCCATTGCCGATTCCAATGCACAGGCAGCCGACGACCTGGCGAGAGCTTATCACGCCCGCGCCTACGAGACTGTCGAGGATCTGATTCAAGCCCCCGACATTGAGGTCGTTGACGTTTGTTTGCCAACTTTCTTGCATGAATACTCTGTTTCGCGGGCAGCCGCAGAAGGCAAACACATCATATGTGAGAAGCCTTTGGCCTTGACCAAAGCGGAAGCGGAACGCATGGCAGCCGCGGTGGATTCCGCCGGCGTGCACTTCATGGTGGCACAGGTGCTGCGTTTCTCGCCCGAGTATGTAGCCATCAAGAATCTGGTGCAGGATCAGTCCTTAGGCAGACCATTGATGACCGTTGCCTATCGCCTGGAGGAACCCCGGGCGATGGAATGGATCAAAGACCCCGCCCTGAGTGGTGGGGCTGTTCTAGATCTGCATGTCCACGATTTAGATTTCCTCTATTCCATCTTCGGCATGCCGCAAGCAGTTTGCGCTGTCGGTGTACAGTCAGACACGGGCGCCTGGGACCATGTCGTCACTAGTCTTGACTTCGCTGCGGTCAAGGGAAGTGCAGAAGCAAGCTACTTGATGCCTGTTGGGTATCCGTTCTCCGTTGGATTCCGCCTGGTGTGTACAAAGGGCTCGGTGGAATACCGATCCCGCGTGATAAGGATGGATGGGGAACGACATCCAGAGCGATCGGAACTGATGGTGTATCGACCCGGTCAGCCGGCTTACGAGGTGGACACACCCGATACAGATGGATACCTGGCTGAGCTAAGGTACTTTGTCGACTGCCTCAACCGAGGCCGGCGACCTACTGTAGCTACAATGGCGGAGGCTCTCGACGTACTGGACATCGTGATGGCGGTACAGGAAGCGTTGTCGAGCGGACGAGTCGTCCATCTTGCTAGCTAGAGGGAGTTAATCATGGGTGTCCTAGCAATCAATGGAGGATCTCCCCGGCGCACTAAGCCCTTCCCGACGTGGCCCGTGCACGATCATCGGGAGATCGACGCTGTTACAGAGGTGGTGCAGAGCGGTAAGTGGTGGCGATTTGCCTATGCCACAGGAGCTGAGATGAGTGAGGACAAGGACGCGAGAGAGATCTCGAAAGTTGTTGACTTCTCGCGTGCGTTCGCCCGCCATCACCAAGCGCGGTACGGCATTGCGGCCGCCAATGGCACCGGCACTCTGGAGATGATATTCAAGGCGCTTGGCATTGGACCCGGTGATGAAGTGATTGTTCCGGCTTATACATACGTCGCCAGCGCCACTGCCGTATTGCAGGTCAACGCCGTCCCGATATTCGTCGACGTTGACCCAGAAACCTACAACATCAACCCTGATCGCATCGAGGACGCCATCACACCCCGGACAAAGGCCATTGAGGTCGTGCATTTTGGTGGTCAGCCGGCAGATCTGGACAAGATCCTGGAGATCGGCGAAAAACACGGACTATTCGTGGTGGAAGATGCTGCTCATGCCCATGGCACCGAATGGAACGGTCGCAAAGTGGGGGCCTTGGGCAACGCAGGCTCCTTCAGCTTCCAGGCATCCAAAAACATGACTGCCGGCGAGGGTGGCATCATCCTCACCAATCACCATGAGCTGGCTGAACGCTGCGACTCTCTGCTGTGGGCTGGCCGTGAGAAGGGGCGCCCGTGGTACGAGTTCCATCGCTTGGGATGGAACTACCGGATCACCGAATTTCAAGCTGCCCTTTTGTTGGTCCAGCTCAGTCGATTGGAGGCACAGAACGAGCGCCGCATGGAGAATGCCCACTATCTGAACGAGCGGTTGGCCGAGATCGAGGGCTTGACGCCCTTGAAATGGGATCCCAGAACCACCAAGAACAGTTTCCACATCTACATTGTCAAATACGATCCAGAGGTGTTCGAGCGTGTTCCCCGCCAGCGGTTCGTTGAAGCCCTGAATGCGGAGGGAATACCAGCCTTTTATGGCTACACCCATCCCGTGTATGCCAATCGTATGTTCTTGGATCAGGTGTTCTACAGTCACGGCTGTCCCGTTCAGTGCCCCTATCGTGACTTCACGCCGGTTGACTATGCGACCTTCGCGGAGAAATGTCCAGTGGCCGAGAGAGCCTGCAATGAAGAGGCCATCTGGCTGGAACACCGCCTGCTCCTCGGTGATCGCGCAGACATGGATGACATTGTGGCGGCCGTGCAGAAGGTGATAAGGCACATAGATGAGTTGAGAGATTAGTTTTCTCATGCCCTGCTATCGCGAGGTGCGGACGGATGCAATCGCTAAGAGCTGGCTTGGCTAGGGCCGACATCACGCCGCCGGTGGGCACTAAGATGGCCGGGTACATCCGGCGGAAGCAGGTGTCGCAGGGAATCAACGACTCGCTTTTCGCCAAGGCGCTGTATCTGAACAGCGGCGAGACCCAGGCGGCACTGGTGGTTCTGGATACCTGTCTGCTGGACCAGAAGTTGGTGTCCATGGCCAGAGCCCAGGTCGAGCAGGCGACGGGCCTGCCTGGCGATCATGTCAACATTGCTGCCACCCATACCCATTCAGGCCCCTCGGGCTTGGGCCTTCTCTCCTTCGGTGGTGGCTATGACCAAGCGCTGCTGGAGTTCGTGGCATCTCAGATCACCGTGGCTGTAGCGCATGCCAAGGAAAGCGCCTTTAAGGCCAGACTGAAAGCCGGCTCGACAGTAGTTGAAGGAATCACGCTGAATCGCCGCGACCCAGAGAGACCAGTGGACCAGCGTCTGCGCGTGCTGTGCGTCGAGGACGACAGCGGGCGATTGCGAGGTGTCCTGGTAAACTATCCGTGCCATGCCACCTTCCTCAACTATGACAACTTGATGATCTCGGCAGACTGGCCAGGGGCCACCTGCTCAGTCGTCGAGCGGGTTGTCGGCGATGAGGTGATCGTACTCGTTACGATCGGCGCCAGCGGCGACGTTCATCCCCTGTATCTCAGCTAGACTTTCGATGACATGAAGTGCACGGGGCAGGTGTTGGGGGGAGCCGTTGTGACTATGCTGGGTCACTTGTCGGCTGCTGGACGCACGCTCCGCTCACAAAACATCCGTTGGGGCGTCGAGGTACTGACGGAGTCTCCCTATGGCCGATTGGTCACGGACCCCGACATTCGGGGCTTGCAGCGCCGTGTGCGTCTTCCCCTCAAGGAGTTTCTGAGCAAAGAAGCCTACGATGAGCAGATCGCAGAAATGCACCGAGAGCTTAGGTCTTTGGGGTTCGACGATAAAGCACTTGACCTGATTGACGATAGCCAAGGCACACCGGCGGAGAGCGAAGCATCTCTAACGCCTGCTCAATTGGAGCGAAAACGCGAAATCTGTGCTCGTCTTAACACAGTGATCGGGGAACGCCTGGAACGGGATTGGGCTCTTAAAAAGGCGGGAGACAGGCAGAACCAAGAGATCGAACTGTATCTGTTGACTGTCGACGAAGACCTAGCCATCCTCTTGGTTCCGGTTGAGCTATCGAATCGTACTGGCCGTTCCATAGCCCAGCGCACTCGTATCGAGAATCTCTGGATCGTGACATGCGCCAACGGCTATGCAGGTTATATCGAGCCGGGATCCGAGTACCCGCTAGGGGGCTATGAAGTCGGGGTATCGCACTTCAAACCCGAAGCCGAAGCAATCCTGGTGGAAGCAGCGGTAGATCTCGTCCACAGTGGAGCGGGCTAGGGTGAGGAGGTGATGCCACAGTTCCCAGAAGCTAGTGTGCGAATTAACCTTTCGCTTTTGGATCAACCTTTTGCTTGTGATACTATCAGGAGGATGACAAAATGACTATGAAGAACCTGCGGCGCCTGTTGTTGCTGACAATCCTGTTGTTGGTATTGGGTGGGTGTGTCCCAGTGGCCGCCCCCACGGAGGCTCCAGCAGCCCCTGAGGGCGCAGCCGAGGAGCCGGCGGAAGAGGTTGTCACGCTCCGCTGGGTCGAATGGTGGGACGCCGAGTACGGCGAGGACACCATGGATGGGCTGATCGCCCGCTTCGAGGCCGAGAACCCTGACATTAAAGTCGAGCGAGTGGAGCAACCCTGGGGCTCCATGTACGACTCCATCCTGACCAGTGCCCAGGCCGAGACCGCCACCTACGATGTCCTGGGCATGGAGGCCTGCTGCTGGCTCAGCGCGCTGGTCAAGCTGGGCGCCCTCGAGCCCATTGGCCCCTACCTGGAGCAGGACCCCGAGTTCGCCGAGGACCTGGTGCCGCTGTCCCCGGTCACCTGGCTGGACGACGTGTACATGCTGAACTGGTACGTCATGCCCTACGCCTATGCCTACAACGTGGGGGCCTTCGAGGAGGCCGGGCTGGAGCCGCCGACCAACTGGGACGAGATGGTCGAGGTGACCAAGGCCCTCAACGAGTCGGACGCGATCGAGTTCGGCCTGGGCGGCGCCTTCAACGGGCCCGTCGAGGCCATGTACTACAACTTCGGGTCCCGGCTGGCCCAGTTGGGCGGTCGCCTCTACGACGAGAACAACTGTGCCGTGTTCAACTCGTCGGAAGGCGTACAGGCCATGGAGGACTGGAAGGCGCTGTTCCAGGGCGGCCTCCTGGCACCCGGCGCAATCGGCAGCACCGAGAATGACCTGGTTGACTTCATGAAGGCAGGCCGTATTGCTGCCATGTTCAACGGCCCCTGGGTCCGGTCGAAGGTGCGACTGGGCAACCCGGACATTGAAGTGGCCTTTGCGCCAGCATGGACGGATGCGCAAACCGGGTCCGGTGGTTATCAGTGGGCCGGCAGCGGCCTGGCTATCTCCTCGAACTCCCAGCACAAGGACGAGGCCTGGCGCTTCATCAAGTTCCTGCTCAGCGACGAGACGTCAAAGTGGATGGCCGAACAGGAGAGCGTTGGGTACGCAACGCAAGCAGCCTTCGATTCCTTTGCGGACTCGGGTGACCCCATCCTGGAACGGTATCTCGACATGATGAACCAGGACCCCGAGCACAACCTCTTCCTGGATCCGACGGTTGACTTCAGCGTGCACAACGACTTCGTAGCCGGCTTCCAGGATGTGCTACAGGGTAATCGCGAGGCCCAGGAGGTCCTCGACGAGATCGTCGAGCTCTGGAACGCGGAGCTCGAGCAGTGTCAATAGGCCATTCGCGTGCCCGGGGCCATCTCACTTGCCTGGTGAGATGGCCCCTCTGTTCTCACGCCTAGAGAAGCACTCGGCCAATGATTGACGAGCAACTAGAAGCAGCCATCCAGGCCGGACCACAGCCGCGCCAGGAATCTGTTCGGCGGCGTGGACGTTTGCCCCGCCAGGCGACCGGCTACCTGATGATCGCACCTGCGGTGATCTTCCTGCTGTTGGCCATCGGATATCCGCTCTTCGAGACATTTCGCCTGAGCCTTTTTCAGTTCACCGGCCTGCGATCCCAGACGGCAACCTTTGTCGGTCTGGGAAACTTCGTCGAACTGCTGCAGGATCGCATCTTCTGGATCAGCCTGAGGAACACGCTGCTCTTCACCGTGGCATCGGTGGTGTTGCACACGCTGGTGGGCGGCCTCTTCGCCCTGGCCCTGAACCAGCGCTGGCCCAGCAACCGCCTGCGCAACATGGTTCGGGGACTCCTGATCCTGCCCTGGCTGTTCTCGCTGGCCGCGTCTTCGCTCATTTGGGCCCTGTTCCTGAACCCCCTGGGTCCGCTGAACTACCTGCTCACAGCCAGTAATCTTGTCGCCCAGCCGATTGATTTTCTAGGGCGACGCGACACAGCTTTATGGGCATTGATCATCATCAATGTCTGGAAGGCCTATCCGTTCTACATGATCATGATCCTGGGTGGGCTTCAGGGGATACCGGTTGAGCTGTATGATGCTGCGCAAGTGGATGGAGCCACCCGCCTGCGGCGTTTCTGGCACGTCACCCTGCCGCTGCTGTGGCCGGTCATCATCGCAGCTACAGCCATCGATCTCATCACCACTTTCGGCGTCTTCGACGTGGTCAGGATCCTGACCAACGGCGGGCCTGGCAGGTCAACCATCACCCTAGGCTATTACACGTGGCAGGTTGGTTTTCGAAATGTCGACTTTGGCTACGGTGCCGCTATCAGCGTCGTGATGCTGGTTTCCGTGGGCATCGCCACGCTGTTGTACCTGCGGTTGGCCGGCAGAAGGGAGAGTGTCTATGGTTAGGCAACTGCAAGCGAAGATCCCCATTTACCAGAGCCTGGTGGCCGTGCTCGTGGGATTGGGTGTGCTCCTGGTGCTCTTCCCAATCATCTGGATGATCTTCGGGTCGATGCGGCCCGTCACGGAAACATTCGGCAGCCCGCCCGCCTGGATCCCACATGAGATCACCTGGGATGCCTACGAAAGGCTACTCAGCGACCCTCAGCAGGTACGCTTTCAACTGAACACGTACATCGTCGCGCTATCGACGGCCCTGTTAAGCGTCGGATTGGGCTCGCTGGCCGCCTATGGCTTCTCCCGCTACCGGATTTTGGGGGGACAGCTCATCCTGCTGGCCATCCTGGCCCTGCAGATGCTGCCCACTGTATCCGTCATCATCCCGTTTTTCAAGATGGCCTTTAGGCTGGGCTTCTTCGATACCTACCTGACCATGATCCTGGCGGATACGGTGTTCGCCCTGCCAATCTCAGTCTGGATGCTCAAGGGGTACGTGGACAGCATCCCAACCGACGTAGAGGAGGCGGCACTGGTGGATGGCTGCAGCCGATTGCAGGTGCTCTACAGAATCGTGATGCCGCTCATGTTACCGGGCCTGGTGGGAACGGCCACCTTCGCGTTCCTGTATGCCTGGAACGACTTCGTATTCGCCTCAGTCCTGCGGGAGAGCCTGGACCTGGCACCAGTAACCGTGGCCATTGCCAGGTTCTTCACCCAGCACAACCGCGACTGGCCTGCGATCATGGCCTTGAATACCATCGCCACCCTGCCGCTAGTCGCGATTTTCGTCTTCCTGCAGCGCTATGTCGTGCAGGGTTTGACAGCGGGGGCGGTCAAGTGAGGGCGAACGCAAGGTATCCCTGAGCATGCCAGTGACGCCAAGCACGAATGAAATGCTGGGCTTTCCCCCTGATGCACGCCTGCTGATCGTCAACGCCGACGACTTCGGCATGTGCCACGCCATCAACGATGCCACGATTCGGACCATCAGACATGGTCTGGCTACCTCGTGCACGGTAATGATGCCATGTCCTTGGAGCCTACATGCCCTGCATCTCCTCACGGATAACTCAGATATTCCGTTCGGGGTCCATCTGACTGCCATCAGCGAGATGCCGCTGGTGCGCTGGGGGCCACTGACGCCGAAAGCGGAGGTGCCGTCGCTGATCGATGAAGCCGGCTATTTCTACAGCGAGGAGCGCATCCCGGAGTTCCTGTCGCAGGTCAGGCTCGACGATCTGGAGAAGGAGTTCCGGGCGCAGATCGAAGCAGTGGTGGCAGCGGGACTGCAGCCCACGCACCTAGACAGCCACTGCCTCATCCATACCAGTCGCGAGGATATCTTCGACATGACGGTTGACCTGGCCTGCGAGTACGGCCTGGCGCTACGAGTCGGCGTCAGAGAATTCATCGAGAAACTACAGCAGACGGGCTATCCCACCGACGATCACCAGATTCTCGACTCCTACAGATTCGACACTCGCGACAAACCTGAACTGTACCCCAGGCTCCTGCGGGAATTGCCGGCCGGCCTCAGCGAGTGGGCCATCCACCCCGGCATCGGCAACGCGGAGTTGCGAGCCTTATCGCCCGACTGGGACGTACGCCAGGCCGATTTCGACTTCTTCACCTCGCCAGTGGCGCGAGACATAATCAACAAGGAAGGGATCGTGCTCCTCAGCTACGAGCCCCTGCAAGCACTCTGGAGGACCATTCAAGCATGAAAGGCAGATTAGCAATAAACGGCGGATCGCGTACCGTCCCCGAGGGGCTGATGAAACGCTGGCCCGAGATCACCCAGGAGGACAAGGACGCAGTCCTGTCCGTTCTGGAGCGCAACATCCTCACCGGCGTTCATGGCCCGGAGGCAACCGCCCTGGAGCGGGAATGGGCTGAGTACACCGGCAGTCGCCACGTGCTCAGCTTCAATAGCGGCACGGCGGCTCTGCATTGCGCTCTCTTCGCCGCCGGCGCCGGCCCTGGCGACGAGGTCATCACCACCGCTTTTTCCTTCTCGGGTACCTTTCACCCAATCCTCCAGCAAAACGCCATCCCCATCTTTGTAGACATTGATCCACGCACCTACAACATTGATGTGACCCAAATCGAGGCCAAGATCAGCGACCGCACCAAAGTGCTGATGCCGGTCCACATCCACGGGCTCCCAGCCGACATGGACGGGATTATGGCCCTGGCTGAGAAGTATGAACTGATTGTCATCGAGGATGCCTGCCAGGCTCAGGGTGCCACTTTCCGAGGGAAGATGGCGGGTACCATTGGCGATATGGGATGTTTCAGCCTGAACGCGACCAAGAACCTATCCGGCGGTGAGGGTGGATTCCTCATCACCGACAATGAGGAATACGCCGAGCGGGCCAAGATGCTACGCACCTTCGGTGAGAAGATAGGCAAGGAGAAGGAAAAGATTCGCCCTTACTATAGCTACACCATCGGCTGGAACTATCGCACCCAGGAGCTACCCGCCGCCTTCGCCCGCAGTCAGTTGAAGCGGCTCTCCCACTATAACGGCATTGCCCAGCGGAACGGTCAGTACCTGAGTCAGGAGTTAGGCAAGATCAAGGGCCTGATTCCTCCTTGCGTGCCGCCAGACCGGACGACTATTTATCACAAGTATCGCATCCGCTTTGACCCCGATGCCCTGGGGCTGGCCATTCCTGCCGTCGAATTTCGGGATAGGCTGCTGGCAGCACTGGAAGCAGAGGGTGTGGCGGCCACGCTCTGGCACGTGACCCCGCTGCCATCCTTCCCTATCTTCCAGAAACTGGGTGAGGGATATGGCAAAGGTTGCCCCTGGAATTGCCCCTTGTACGACAGGGAGATCAAGTACAACCCGGAGGATTACCCCGAGGCGATTCGCCTGCTGGAGACTTCACTGATCGTCAACGACGAACCACACCCAATATACATTCAGGACCTGGAGTTGATGGAATACTACGTCGACGCTTTCTTTAAGGTGTTTAATGATCTGGACGAGTTGCTGGCATAGATATCGCCATGAGGAGGTCAAACGTGGACAAGGTGAAGATCGGCGTTCTGGGAACCGGCGTTATCATCCGCGACTATCACATGCTGGCCCTACAAGACAATCCTAAGGGGGAAGTTGTAGCAGCCGGGAACCTACACGCTGAGTCCCTGCACCGCCTTGCCAGGGACTTCGGAATCCCCAGGGCCTATACCGACTTCGAGGAGATGGCAGGCGATCCGAATATAGACGCTGTGATCATCGGGCTTCCCAACTACCTCCACGCCCCGGCTACCATCCAGATGCTGGAGGCCGGCAAGCACGTGCTGTGTGAGAAGCCGATGGCCATGACCGTGGCCGAGGGTGAGCAGATGATCGAGGCTGCCCAGCGTGCCGGTCGCAAGCTGATGATCGCCCACATGTGGCGGTTCGACCGCGAGATCATCTGGTTGCGTGACCTGGTGGCCAGTGGCCGGCTAGGCAAAATCCTCAAAGCGAAGTCTCACGCTATCTGGCTTCATGAAGGCCCAAGGCCCGAAAGCTGGTTCGTCAAGCGCGAGTTTGCCGGCGGTGGCAGCCTGGCCGATATGGGCGTACACTCCATTGATACGCTCCGTTTTGTGCTGGGAGATGCCCGCCCGGCGAAAGTCTTCGCCAACGTGGGAACCCACTTCCAAGACATCGACTTAGACGATACAGCCACCCTGCTGCTCGAGTTTGAGGAGGACATTGCCGCACTGATTGAGGCCGGCTGGTATCATCTCTACGCCGATGGGTTGGAGGGCTACACTCAGGTGTACGGCACGAAGGGTTACGCCCGCGCCCTGCCATCGGAATTTCACACGCACGTTGAGGGGGTATGGAGCGTAACCTACCCTGAGATGCCAGAGCGTAAGCAACAGTGTGACATGCCGATGTATCAAGCGCAGATGGATCACTTCCTCGACTGCGTACTGAATGACAAAGAACCGACGCCCGGCGGCAGTGACGGACTGTGGGCCATACGGGTGTTGGAGGCGGCATATCGTTCCGCCGCAATCGGCGAAGCGGTCGCTGTATAGGAGTTCAGGCCGCCTGCCGTCGCGTCAACGCTCGGTTAGCAGCGGAGGAAACCAGCCCACTGCTCAAACTCCAGCTAATAGATGCCATAAGCTTTCCAGGCTTCCCACATTGCCATGATATTCTCCGGGGGTACATTCGCCTGGATGTCGTGCACCGCGGCAAAGACGAAGCCACCCCCCGGAGCCAGCGCTTCGATGTTGCGCCGCACGTCCTCCGTAACTTCCTCCGGGGTGCCCGTACCCAGAACGCTCTGCGTATCGACACCACCTCCCCAAAAGACGAGATCGCGGCCAAATTCTTGTTTGAGTTCTTTGGGGTCCATACCAGCAGCACTGATTTGAACTGGATTCAGAATATCAATCCCCACATCAATCAAATCTCCAATAAGTGGGCGGATCGCCCCACACGAATGGAAGAACAGTTTGACTGGAGCCTGTTGCCTGATGAAGGAAAAGAGCTTCTTATGCCGCGGTTTGATGACCTTTCGGTACGTCTCAGGCGAGAACAACAGACCCCGCTGACCAGCCATATCGTCGGCCTCGAGAACCACATCAACCAAGTCACCGATCTCTGCCAGAGCCCGCTGCCAAAACGCGCTCTTGAACTCAACCAGGCGATCAAGCATGTAGGCTAAGAATTCGTGGTTAAGCGCCAGGTCAACATAGAACTGCTCAAAGCCTCGAGTCCAGGCATACATCTCGAGAATGCCAGAACATGGTCCATCTAGAACGAGTGCTTTACCTCGCTCGACCGCTGCCTCTGCGTCACGTCGCAGGTTCTGAAATCGATGATCATCCAAAGGATCCGGGAGTTTGAATGTTTTAAAATCGTCTAACTTTTCGACCGTAGCCAGGGGATGGACGTACATGTCGTAATAGAAACCACCCTCTTTGGGTTTTCGCCAACCAATCCCCCATTCGTCCGTAAATGCTTCATAGTCGCCTTCATCACGAAACACAAATTCAAAGTCTATTGGGGGCTGTGGAACAACTAGAACAACGTCTGTTTCCAGCCGTTCCGCTAAGTCCTCTTCAACAACAGCCAACTGCTCCACCATAAAAGCGATTCGGGGCTCGCGAACGGGCAAATTCAAGTACTTCCGTAGATTCTTGTAAGCGGTCAGGTGGATGAGGGACACGCCAGTCCCGCCCAAATCAAAAGGAACGCAATCGGGTTCTTTGTGATCCAATGCCCGCCTGACTCGTTCACGAGAATTCATTTTATCACCTCTACACGCCACCCACATGAAATACTGACGTTTACATCGTCATTCTAACATCAATACAAACGTTTGTCAATACATCGTATGCTGGTGGGTACCCATAAGTCGTTCTGTCAAGCACAGCGGCTGCCCCGGAGCGGGTGCTGGGGTTGAAGCGGCAGGCTGTCGTCGACTTTGACTGCCGCTAGCCCGCTCGTTCGGCAGGGTCAAGTAGGGCGATGAGGCCCAGGAGACCCATGTTGGAATACAGCAGCGGTGCCAGGAACGGCGCACCCCGGATGAATCGCTCGACTACAACGGTGCCATACGCGGTGAGGTTGGCTCTGGCGTGCAGCGCCGTGCCTATTGGGCCGACCAGGATCAGCAGTAGCATGGCCACTGTGTACGTGATCAGGTCGGCGCGCGTCGGCCTGTCAATGGCACCCAGCGTCACCGCTGTCACGGTGCCAAACACACCCGCCGCCGTCGGGATCCACAGCCAGGGGTTGCCGAAGTTGAGGCGAGCGTGATCTAGCACGCTGCTAATCAGCGTCGCCAGGGTTCCCATACCGACCATGAAGAAATAGGCCCGCGTTTTACTGTATGGCAACCGGAGACGCCGCCCACCAAGAAGTACCAGCACGCCACCGTCAGGTGGGTCTTCCACCCAGGCAGCACTTATCCCCAGCAATCCAACCAGAGAGAAGGTAAGCGGACCCAGGATCGGCGGCGCCCACACCAGCAAGTTGATCGATACCTGCTGACCTGGCGGGCCGCTGGGCAAGATGGCCCTCACAAAGTGGAGGTACGCCCCCAACACCCCCACTCCGATGCTGATCAGCAGTACGACAGTGGCGATGACCGTCGCCAGGGGCCGGCGCCGCCTGGCGATAATGCCTGTCAGCAACAGGAACACGCCGGCCACGGAACCAAAGATGATTGGGATCCACTCATAGGGCACGATTGTCCCGCTGATGCTGTGGGCCAGGTAGGTGTCAATGCCGAGGAATACCTCGTTAATGGCCGCCATCAGCAACATAAACTGGTCACGAGAGAGAGGCAGCCTGCGGATGCGCCGCACAGGCGGGAATACCGTCGCCAGGTGATACATGGCTACTCGCCTGCTTCCGCTCCGGCCAGTTTAGCATCTACTAACTCTCGCAGTTCGGCCAGGTCGCTGAGCACCTCGTAAGCACCATGCCACTGTGTGTAATCGGGTCCCTGCATCCACGCGCCGAACTTGGCGGTGCGGCCCCAGTGGTGCCACAGCTCGAAGTAGGTGAAGTCAATGGGCTCGTCGAAGGGCGCGTCGGTCATCAGACCCTGCTCCTTCAGAGGGGCCACGATCTCGTTGCTCTGAGCCACCCAGGCGTTCACCGCCTCAGTCGCCTTGTCGGCGTCGGTGTAAAAGGCTTCAATGAAGTTCTTGTTGTGGCACTCCCGGCACACGTTCTGCATGCGCACCTTGTTGTCCTGCCAGCCAGGACGCCGCTGACTGATTGGTGCGAACAGGTACCATGTCAGGCGGTCACCTAGGTCGTGGGTGGTGCCGCTGGCGCCGAACCCGCTGATGTGGCAGGTAGCACATGTGGGTGCCGGGAAGTCGTTAACGGTCAAGGTGCCTGGCTCAGCACCCCAGTGCCAGTTGTGACCGTCCGTCATGTACGCGATGCCATGCGGTGACTCCTGGTAGATTTCCCACTGCGGATGGTCCGGCCCGATATGGCAGGCGTTGCAGGTTTCCGGCTTGCGCGCCTGCTCCAGGCTGAACTCGTGCCTCAGGTGACACTTCTGACACTCGCCAACTGAACCATCGGCCTGTGGCTTGCCGATGTTGTGGCACGCCTCGCAGGCAAAGCGCGTCACGGCAGGGCCTTCCAGCGCAAATAGCGCGTTGCGCATCTTGTCGGGTGCAAAACCGCCTTCTGGGATAGCCTCGTACATGGTCAGCAGCGCGGGTGTCAGATCCTGAGTGCCCGCATAGGCGACGTAGGCCGGCAATGCGTGCCGGCTCTGATAGAACTGGGCCACTTCAGCGGTGTGACAACGCTCACACATCGCTGTGGTGGGCTGGTTGAGAACGTAGGTCCCTTCGTGTTCCACCGCACCCGGGTAGTCGGCCTCTATCTCGTGGCAGTCGCGACAGGTGACCTCGGCGGCAGCCATCGTGCTGTGACCATACTGCTCTACGATACCCGGTGTGGTACGACGATGGCACACCACACACTCATCGCGGCTGCGCGCCAGGGCGTCCACACGCTCGACGGTAGGGGGAGCGACAGGACGCCCGATGACCAGCACCACCAGGGCCAGCCCGAGCACCACGCTCACCGCCACCAGGCCGATGATGAGCACACGCGTGGAGTGTATTACGTTGTGCTGCCCGTTGTTGAGTTCACTGTTTTCCGTCATATGGCGCTTCTCCTCAATCTGGCAAGCACGTGAGACGACAATTTGACAGACCGCTTGACGCGGACCTTGGCAAGTTTCTCCGGACTCCCTCACGGGATAGGCGTGTCGGCGGCGGAAGGGTCGGGATGAGGATTTCCGTCGTGGTAGGGAGCAGAGTTCTTGAGGGTTGCCGCCATTGGTGGGCAATTAGCGGCAGGTAGTTCAAGCGAGGCGGACTTGTCGAAGTTGCTGTCGGAGTTGTTGTTGGAGCTGGCGGTGTTGTTGTCGGGGTCGGGGTTGACGACGGCATTGGGCTTGGCGTCCGTGTGGGTGTAGCGGCCGGTCTCTGGAAGACATAGGCTGAGCCCGAAGAGTCGCCGTTGTCATCGTCCCTGATGGCCCCGACGACGGCGGTATCCCCGCTGATCGATACACTGTACCCGAATTGATCCAGCTCGTCCCCGTCGCCGGCGGTTAGTTTCGTCTGCTGCGTCCAGGTCTCCCCACTGCGGACGAAGACATAGGCTGCGCCTGCATTGATGACGTTGCCACTGGCACCCGCCGCTCCGACGATGGCCGTGTCCCCGTTGATCGATACACTGTAGCCAAAGCGGTCCCATGCCGCTCCGTCGCCGGCGCTCAGTTTGGCCTGCTGGGTCCAGTTGCTCCCATTGCGCACGAAGATATAGGCAGAGCCCGAGAAGTTGCCGTTGTCATCGTCTCCGATGGCCCCGATGATAGCGGTGTCCTCGCCGATGGCGACGCTGTATCCGAAGCGATCGCTCGGCGTCCCATCGTCGGCGCTCAGCCTTGCTTGCTGAGTCCAACCGCCGGCGTCACGCGCGAAGACATAGGCGGACCCGGAATAGTCGCCATTCTCGTCCTCCAATCCCCGTGCTGCAACGATGGCGGTGTCGCCGCTGATTGACACACGCCAACCGAATCGGTCGCCGGCCGAACCGTCGCCGGCTGCAAGTTTAAGCTGCTCCGTCCAGGTGCCCTCATCGCGTACGAACACGTAGACCGAGCCCGAACTGGTGCCGTTGTCGTCGTCCCCGATCGCCCCGACCATGGCGGTGTCCCCGCTGATCGATACACGCCATCCAAATTGATCGCCAGCAATGCCGTCCCTGGCGGTGAGTTTGGCCTGCTCGCTCCAGGTGTCCCTATCACGTACGAAGATATAGGCTGCTCCTGCATTGGCACCACTGTCGGTGTCCCCTGGGACCCCGATGATTGCTGTGTCCCCGCTGACAGATACACTGTGGCCGAAGATGTCACCGGGCGCTCTACCGCGGGCTGTGAGCTTCGCCTGCTCGGTCCAGCCTCCTGCGTCATGCACGAAGATATAGGCTGCCCCCGATTGGTTGCCGTCCCCAATCGCTCCGATAATCGCGTAATTTCCGTTGATGGACGCACTATAGCCGAAATTGTCATTCGGCGCGCCTGCGACTGGGATGAGCTTCGCCTGCTCGGTCCAGTCAGCCAAAGCCGGCCCCCTGGCAACGTAGGCGTAATCGCGCCCCACTGCGGCGGCCGGTGGCTGTGGGCCGGCGTAGCTCAGGATGGCCGGCAGGATCAGGACGCCGGTGACAATTAGCCCTCGGATCCAGCCGTCAGACTCCCTCCACCTTCTCCATCCTCGCATCTACCAATCTCCGCTTTCGTCCGGCCTGTTACTCGGCGTTGATCCCTCATCTGAACGCCGTTTGCTTCTTGCGCTTTTCAAAGACCTGTTCGTTTGCGTGGCTCACTCTCGACGCAACTGCTCCAACGTTTCCGCATCAAACGGATTTCGCCCTGCCTCCAGATCCTGGAGCCAGCCCTCGCGTTTCGGGCCGTAGCGCTGATACTCGCCTTCCGGCTGCTCCCGAAGCCACTTCAGGAAGGTTTCAAAATCAGCGGCCGCCTCCTCAAAGCGCCCCAGTTCCGCGTGGACGACGCCTCGACTGTCGTGGCTAAACCCACTCAGGTCGAGGGCCACGGCCCGGTCGCAGTAGGGCAGGGCGAGGGCCGGCTGCCGATCCAGGGCGTAGGCCCAGCACAGACCATTGTGGACACCCACGTGATTCGGATCCAAAGCCAGCACGCGTTCAAAGTCTTCCCGCCATAGCGCACCCTTCCCCTGTCGGACATAGGCCAACCCTCGGTTGAAGTAGGCCTCGGGTGCATCAGGCGCCAGATGAATGGCCTGACTGAAGTCGTCCACCGCGCGCCCCAGGTCACCCGCCCCATCGCGTTGCAGGTAGGCGGTTCCCCGGTTGTTGTAGGCAATCACGTCGTCGGATATCACCGCAACCACCTGGGTCAGATCTTCGATGGCGCGATCCAGGTCGCCAGCCTCACCACGGTCCAGGTAAGCAAGTCCCCGATTCCGGTACGCAGACACGACCGCCGGCCGGAGTGCTACCGCCTCCGAGTAGTATTCTATGGCCTGGTTCAGGTCTGGGGGTTGCCGCTTCTGGTGGACGTATCCCAGTAGGAAATTCAGCGTCGCCCGGGTATCGGGCTGTGCCGGCGGCTGTGCCAGTGCCTGCGACAACACCGCCTGTGCCTGGTCCAGATCTCCGTCGCCCACGTACAGCCGGCCGAGGGTCAACAGCCCCAGAGAACGCACGTCTCGAGGCAGATCACTGTTGATGGTCGCTGTCAGATCGGCCGGCGTTGTCAACAGCTCTTCGAACTGGTGCTCATCCGGCTCGGGACCGACGCCGGCACTGGTGAACCTGGTCACGACCCGGCCAATGTCGTATTCCCCCCAAATCACCAACCTGGCAGCGGCCCGCTGGCCCGCTGCTTCGGCTGCCACCCCGTCGCCGATCTCCTCCGGCCACACGGCGATTCGCACGCCGGCTAACTGCGCTTCCTCGATCTCACCCTCCAGTGCATCGCGGACCCGGCCGGCCACGTTGTAGCCCTGCTGCCCGCCGGCGTAGTTGACAAATCGCCCCACGACGATGAGGGTCTCGCCTTCGCCGGCGACAGGGTAGGTGGGACCACGTCCCTGTCGAACCGCGGTGAGCAAAATGCCGCCAAGCGCAACCAGCACGACCACCACGGCCATCCACCTGACGGGCAACATGCGTCGCACCGGCTGACCCACCCACGGTGTAGCCGTCTCCACAATCTGGACCCGCGACGCGGGAACAGGCTGGGCTGGCGGAGCAGTAACCGGGAAGGACGGAGCATCTTCGGGGGGAAAGCCGGCTGCCACCAGCAACGCATCCCGTTCCTCGCCCGTCAGCCGCAGCCGGCGGGCACAACGCAGCACATCTTCACGATGGCGGGGCCGGCTGACCAGACCCTCCTTCCAACGAAAGATCGTCTGCCGGCGCACGCCGATGCTCCGAGCCAGCTCGGCATCGCTGATCCCGGTCTGGGACATGTATTCCCTCAGAAGTTCAGCGAAGGTCTGCATGATTGGTTTCGGCTGTCAAAATCGGTATCTGTTGCACGCAAATACACGCCAATGTAACACATTTGGCTCTTGAAGTGTACGCGATTTGCGGTATGCTGAGGGCGAAAACGGCAGTTAGTGTAAGTCTAACCCAAACCATCAACAGCGGCAAGTTCGCCGCAGAGAAAGGAGTTTCGAATCATGTTTTACCGGAAGACATTCGTGTGGCTCAGTTTGTTGGCCGGTCTGCTGGTGGCCCTCAGCGGTTGCGCAGCGCCGCAGGACGCATCCAAGGCTCGTGCACGCTACCTGATCGATCAGGGGGTCATCGTGCCCGCCGACGAGATCCGCGTAGCAGAGTACCTTAACTACTATGAGCAGCACTTTCCCGCTCCCACTGATACTGCCCTGGGCCTCGATCTGCGGCTCGGCAATGATCGGATACCCGCATCCGGCGGCGAAGCCTGGCTTCAGATCGGGCTGCAGGCGCGCGAAGTGGAAAGACAAGGAGTCACCCCCCTCAACCTGGCCCTGGTAATCGACAGGAGCGGCTCTATGGACACGCGGGACAAGATGCCCTACCTCAAGCGTTCCCTGCGGCTGTTTTTCGAGAGCCTTGACCCGGATGATATCGTTGCCGTGGTCGCTTATTCCGACAACGCCGAGGTCGTTCTGCCGGCCCAGAAAGTTGGGAACAGGCGCTGGATCCAACGCACGGTTGACGCACTACACCCGGGTGGCTCCACCAACCTCCACGCTGGTCTAATGTTGGGCTTCCAGGAGGTGGATAAGCACTTCGACATCCGACGCAACAACCGGGTGATATTGCTCACCGATGGGATCGCCAACCGGGGCGTGACGGACCCGGCGCGAATTGCGGCCGATGCCGCGAGATACAACGAACGCGGGATCTATCTCTCCACCATCGGCCTGGGGCTAGAATTCAACGATGCCTTACTCAGCCAACTGGCCCGGCAGGGCAAAGGGGGCTACCACTTCATCGACTCCGCCGAGGAGATGGACAAGGTATTCCGGCAGGAGGTGGCCGGCTTGGTGGAAAAGGTCGCCAGCGATGTATCGATGACGGTACACACCGCGCCTGGGGTGCAGTTGCTGGAGATCACTGGCTACGAAGGCCGGCCGCCGGCAGATGCCGTGCAGGTACGACTCCAGGACATGGGTGACGGCGACAGCCAGGTGGTAGTGGTGCGGCTGGCCGTCGACCCTGGCCGGGGCACCCATCGCATGATAGCCACCGTTACAGCCGATTACTTCGACGTCTTCGCCCAACGGCCGGAGAGCATCGAGCAGCATGTCACCGCAGCCACCGGCTCCGTGCAAGGCTACGACCCCTTATGGAACCTGGAGTTGCTGAGGAATGTGTCCATCCAGCGCACTGCGGAGGGGTTGAAAGAGATCGACAGCCTGTACCACCAGCGGCGTTTCGAGGAAGCGTGGCGCCTGGCATACGATCTGGAGCAGAGCCTGAGGGAGGTCGCCGCGTTGACGGGCGATGAGGCGATGTACAAGGATGCCGACTTGCTGCGGCGCTATCAAGACACCCTGACAAAGCAGCTTCGCTATGAAGGCCGGCAGCCGCCCTCGGATTATCGAGAGACTTCGCCCCGACCCTACCGCGGACGCTATCCAACACCCACGCCTCAGGTGCCAGTAATCGAGGTGAAGTAGGCCAGGATCACCGAGAGCGTTTCACGGTTGGGACAAGGGAATGTAGGAGGCACTCTCACATTATTGTACCCCATTGCACCTGGAAAAGCGAACCGATGGCTACCCTTGCCAAGTCCGGCCCTTCGAGTAGGCTCAGGACAGCCCTACGCCGACTAGCCGCCGTAGGGCGGCTTCGCAGGGGTAGCCACGAATTCATTCACCACGCAAGGCGATCTATTTCTGTGATGCTGCGAGGATGTTGCGCCAGGTTTCGGCAAAAGGCTCTGGCAGCGTGTTGACAGCAGCCGGTGGTTCGCGGTCCAGAAGCAGCGCCAGAGCGCCCACGATCAGAGGGCGGAAATGGTCGGTCGCCGTCCCATCTTCTGGCAGTTTCTCCACGATGTCGGCCAGTCCCTCGGCAACGACGAGGCGCAGCTCCCTGTTCCTCTGCGTAAGAGCGACAATCGTGTTGTGCTGTATCCGGTCAAGGAGGGCATGCACGGTGAACTCGCTGGCGTCGTCGGCCGCCAGCAACTGTAGCAGGCTGTGGAAGGCTTCCCGATAGGGCGGCCGCTGCCTCAGCGCAAACTCCCGCGTATCCTCACCTCGGAGCACTCCCCGCAGCGCGGCGAGAAAGTTCTGGAGCCCGGTGTCTTCAGATGGCACCTTGCGTGCTAAGCCGGCTAGTTCCTGCTCCAGCCGGGACCGGTCCTCGTGGCTCCCTAACCTGGCAGTGGTCACGACGATGGTCGTCATTTGCGTTAGCCACTCCGAGAGGGTCATCTCTGACGGCTCTTCTGCGAGCTCCTGAAGGATGCGCTCGTAGCCGGCGCGGTACGGTTCCACCAGGCCTTCAGCCGCGGCGGTGACGTCGTCGCCTTGCAGCAAGCCGTGCAGTACATCGAAGTAGGCGGCGAGCTGCGGTTCGTTGGAAGCGTTGGCCGCCTGCACCAACTCCGCCAGATGGTCACGCAGTTCCTCCGTGGTCGCCGCGCCGCGTGATTGTAGGGCGACAACGACAGCCACGGACAGGTCACTTAGAAAGTCGGCAAAGCTGGTGCCCTGAGTCTCGTTTGCCATCCTGTTCCTTTCTCACGTTTTACGTTTTACGCATCGTCAGGCGATCAAGCTCAGCAAGATCGTCAGCGTGATGAGGCTGACCAGGGTCGATACGAACACGACGCTGGTCACGAAGCGTGGTTTCGCGTCGAACTCAACCGCCAGAACTACAGCCATAACGGCGGTCGGCATGCTGGCTTCCACGATGCACACCTGTCGCGTCAGACCCTGTAATCCCATCAAGGTGGCAATCACGCCGGCCACCGCCGCTGCAATCCCGAGTCGTGTCAACGTGGCCAGTCCGACGGTCCAGAGCTGGCGGTCGAACGTGGTTTTTGCCAACTCGATTCCCAGTGCCAGCAACAGCACCGGCACAGCGGCATCGGCCAACAGGTCGATGGGGCGGAACAGAGCGTTCGGCAAGGCCGTGATGCTGACTGTCCGCAGGGTGAGAGCGAGAACGACAGCGTAGATCAGCGGCAGACGAAGCACGTTCAGCAGCGCTTCGCGAGGCTCCGCACGGCCGCGGGCTGCGATGTAGATGCCCATCGTGTTAATCAGCACGGATGCGGTGGCAAAGTAGATAACGGCGCGCTCAAGGCCCGGGTTACCAAAGGCAAAGAGATTGACAGGCAGTCCGTAGTTGCCGGCGTTAGTGAGCAAGGTAGTCAGCAGAAACGCGCTCGATTGGACGGCGTCGAAGCGAAACACCCGCGTCATGCTCCAGACAATCGCACCGAGGACGGCGGTTGTCACGAGGACAAAGGCGACAATCTGGACCGCGTCCCTGGCGCCCAGTTCCGTTGTGAATAGCGATCGAAAGACCAGCGCCGGCCCGAAGATGTATAGCACAGCTCGGGAGAGCGTCTGGACGTTTAGCTCGAGCCGGCGTCCAGCGAGTACGCCGACCCCTATGACAATAAATACGGGTAGGATAACGTCAATGAGGACGGCGGTGATGTTCACGATTTTATGAAACCAGGAGCGAGAGTGAGAAACGGCTTCCGGTTAGGAGAGGTTGGAAAGCACCTGACGACGTAAAACGTGAAGCGTGAAACGTAAAGGTACTGTTACAGCGTAAGTCTTCACGTTTCACGTTTTACGTTTCATGACTTATACCTCACTTTCCAGATCTCCCGGCCAGTCCTTAAGATCGCTCAGTTCGTCCAGGTCTTCCAAGTCCTCCCAGTCAATCTCATTGTCCTCGGTCGTATCGAACTCGTACAGCAGGAGACCGACGTCCCCTTCCATCAGCAGGAGCTCACCAAAGGCTTCTTCGGCTGCATCTGCCAGGCCTGGGTCATTGCCCTGCATCAAGATGCTGAGGGCCTGCTTGGCGCGGTTGCCGCCGACCTGTCCCAGCGCCCAGATGGCAGCGTCCTGCACTTCCCGGTCCGGATCAAGCAGCAGATCAAGCAGTGCCGGCACAGCTTCTTTGATTCTCAGTTCACCGCCGGCCCGGGCTGCCTCAAAACGAATCTCGGGGCTGGGATTGTCCAGTTCCATCAGAATCGTGTCACGCCAAAACGGATCGACGCTGCGGCCCATAGCGAAGATCGCACTCACCTGCATCTTGTGCGGTATTTCTTCATAGGCGGCACGAATGATCTCGCGCGTATCAGTGTGGTCATGGTAGGCGATGGACTCCAGGGCCCGGCGTCGCACCTCGACGTCCTCAGATTCATCGTAGAACACGTCCCGGAGGAGGACGCGAATGCGTTCAGCCGGCTCGTGGTCTAACTCGTCCAGTTCGGCTTGAAGTACGTACTTGCCGAGAGCCTGGGCAGCACTGGCTCGAACGTCTGGTGAGAGATCATTCTGCAGTGTGTGGCAGTAGCGCTTGATGAGGTCGTGACCCTCATCTTCCCATAGGCCATCGATAGCTGTCGCACGTACTTCGGCATCGGGATCGTCCAACGCATAGCGGAAGATCCGCCGAAAATCAACGTGAAAGTTAGCCTCGGCAATGTCAACCAGGTTGCGGATAATATGTCGCCGACGCTCAGATTGGATCTCGGGCCATATCTGTGCGAACGCTTTCGCGTTTTCGCGGGTCGGTGCCGAAAGAGCGTACAACTTAGACATGCTGAGCTGCTCGTTGGATTGCAAATGACCTAATGTTTCCAGAAAGTCGCTGATCATCAGAATCTTCGTTCCTTCATCACATAGTAGCTGTGTAATCGTAATTGTAGCATATCTGCACTGGAGAGTCACGCAGTGGTTGTTGAATGAAGTCCGGGGCCCTTGCCTGTTGAATCGAAGGTAAATCTTAACGAAGTTGCGAAAACACGACGCATGGCGGTTGATCCCCATCGTGGTGGTGACGGCCAA
>JBHIAO010000002.1:0-48410 GCA_046758565.1 Anaerolineae bacterium | reverse complement strand
CGAGGCGATAATTCACGCACATGACGCAAATGTTGCGGAGTAACGCCGTAACGAGGTAGCTCCATGACCAACCAAGAGATTGCGCAAATTTTCTATGAGCTCGCCGATATGCTGGAAGTGAAAGGCGAGAACCGATTTCGCGTGCAGGCGTTTCGGAAAGCGGCCGATCAGATCGCCGGCCATGTGCGCAGCATGGCCGACGTCGCTGCCGAGGGCAAGCTCCAGGAAATCCCGGGCATCGGCGAGGCCATCGCGCAGAAGATCGTGGAAATTCTGGAAACCGGCCAACTGACTCAGCACCGCCGGCTGCGGGAGGAAATCCCGGTCGGCGTCACGGCACTCCTGGCCATCCCCGACGTCGGACCCAAGACTGCCAAGCTGATCTGGGAGTCCCTAGGTGTTGAGACCATCGATCAGGTGGAGGAGGCAGCCCGCGAGGGCCGGCTGCGACAGCTCAAGGGCCTGGGCCCCAAGACGGAGCAAAACATCCTCAAAGGCATTGAGCGGCTCCGCGCACGGCAGGCCGAGCCCACGCGCATCCTGCTGGGCGACGCCCTGCCCGTGGCCGAACGCTTGCTGGCCGGCCTGGACGAATGCCCGGCTGTGCAACGCGCCGACGCCGCCGGCAGCCTGCGTCGGCTCAAGCCCACCGTAGGCGACATCGACCTGCTGGCTGCCTCCGACGACCCACAGGCGGTGACCGACTTCTTCGTAAAACTGCCGGAGATTGCCCAGGTTCAAACCCACGGCGACACCAAAGCCTCGGTCATCTTGCACAATGGGCTGCAGGTCGACCTGTACGTCCTGCCACCGGAGCAGTACGGCTCGCTTCTGCAGCACTTCACCGGTTCAAAACAACACAACATCGAACTCCGCGAGCTGGCGCTGAGCCAGGGACTGAGCTTCAGCGAACATGGGTTCAAGCGGGAAGACGGTTCCTTGATCCGCTGTGCAACCGAGGCAGAGGTGTATGGCACGCTGGGGCTGCCGTGGATTCCACCCGAGCTGCGTGAGGCGCAGGGGGAACTCGCTGCAGCCCGGGAAGGCTCACTTCCCCAGCTCATCGAGGTCACAGAGATCCGTGGCGACTTGCAGATGCACACCGACTGGAGCGATGGCATCGACAGCCTGGCAGACATGGCTCGCGCAGCCATGTGGGGCTACGAGTACATCGCCATCACCGATCACAGCCAGGGGCTGGGGATTGTGCAGGGGTTATCCCCCGAGCGCGTGCGCGAACAGCGCAAACTGATCGATGCCCTCAACGAAGAGCTGGCGCCGTTCCGGGTGCTGGCCGGCATCGAGCTGGAGATCCGCGTCGATGGCACCCTGGCCCTACCCGACGACGTCCTGGCCGAGCTGGACATCGTGCTGGCATCGGTCCACACCAGCATGCGCCAGGATCGGGAGACGATGACCAGACGCGTCGTGGCGGCGATGCATCACCCCCACGTGGACATCATCGCCCACCCCACAGGCCGGCTCATCAACCAGCGCGATCGCCTGAACCTGGACTTCGACGCCGTGCTGCGGGCAGCCCAGGAAACGGGAACGATCCTGGAGATCAACGCCCAACCGAACCGGCTGGACCTGGACGGCGAGCACACGCGGGCGGCCATCGAGGCCGGCGTGCTGCTGAGCCTGGGCACCGACGCCCACAGCACCGACGGCCTGGGCGTCATGCCCCTAGGCGTGGCCATGGCCCGGCGCGGCTGGGCCGAAGGCCGGCATGTCATTAACAGCCGGCCGCTGGAGGAGTTGTTCGATCACCTGCGGCAGGCCAAGAGTTGACAGGCAGCGCAGCATATGATACAGTAGTGTTGAACAACCTGAGGTAGTTAAAGGCAGCTAACGGAGTAAGGTAAACTGCTATGGAGCGCAGACCTACCTTAGAAGTCAGATACCATCCCGAGCGAGATGTCCTCGTGGTGAACATCTTGCCGAAGCGCCGGGCTATTTTGGAAGGGGGGGAACATCACTTCTTCGAGCGGCAGGATAAGCAGACCGGTGAACTGGTTGGCTTTGAAGCCTGGGACTTTGCTTACCTAATTCCACACTTGCACGAGCCGGGGCTCGTTCCAGACCCGGAGCAGCGTTTTGACGTCCCTGATGCCGACCTGCATGACGTAACACTCATCCAGGTCTTAGAGTGGGCCTACGAGCGCTTCATCCTCGAGCGCCGCGCGGGCATGACGGCCCACCTATATGCCACGCAGGAGTCGGCCCTTACCGCGGCTGCGGTCGCAGAACAGCAAGAGGATTATCAGACCTAAGGGCCCCAACGACGAAAACCCCTCATCGTCGCCCCGCCCGCTAATCCGCGCGGGGAATCTCCTCCCGACGGGCAATCCTCAGCAGAATCCAGCCCTCAACCACCTTTCGCAAGTCCTGTTCACACTCGTTAGGTGTATCGCCATAGCCAGACACATCGGGCAGTTGGGGGATCTCACCGTGATAAAAGATCTCGTCCTTGCGAAACTCGTGGGAATCGTACTTCGCGTGGCGCATGAAGGGTTCGGCACGCTGCTGTACAGTCGCCTGATGCTTGTCCCGATCCAGGAACACCACCCACTCCCGAGGGTGGGCCAGCTTGACTACCTCGGTTAACCCGAGCGTCATCAGTAACATGCCGGCTACGCGGCGCGTTCCCTCAGTGCCATCGATCTTCAGGCCACCACCATAACGCTCGAACTTCGCCCGGCCACACCATGAGATATATTCAGCAAAGTGAATCAGCACCGGTTCCAGGTCAGCACGCGGTGCGAAGGGGATCGAGTCCCACGTGATGCCCTCGTCGTGATCCCTGAGCCTCGGCAGTTCATCGGGGTATCCTCCAACAGGCAGAAAAGGTCGCCAGGGGTCTTTCCAACTGTGTTCTTCCATCGTCCACAGTTGCAACAGGGACTGCGATAAACCCGGCACTGCGACCGATTCGTAGATTCTGTCTTCTTTCGTGTCAACGATCCGCTGTAGTTCCTGTGGGCCGATGACCAGCGGCTCGTAGCGACCGTCGGACTGCAGGCGGTAGAAAGTGATCTTGAGCTCCTCCGGCTGAACCAGCCAATACTCGGGGACGCCGCCCTGCTCGTACAGCCGGCGCTTGAGGATGCGATCCTGGTCCTCGCTTCCCTCCAGCACAATCTCAATCGCAATGGCCGGCGGCCCCTCCAGGTAACGATCGCGCAGATTTGCCAGACGGTCCCGGTCGATAAATATCACATCCGGCGTGGGACCGTCCTCGCCCAGGCGGATCACGAAGTCAGGCCCAAACGACCGGCCCAGACGGGTCGCCTCAGCAAAGTGGTGCAATCCCCAACGGAGAACATCCTGCATCCGCCGGTGTTTGGCCGAACCACGCGGGCCGGCTGGCGCCACATCCGGCTCGTAGTCGAAGCTGTCTACCCACTCAAGCCACTCGGCCGGCATTTCTGGTCTGGGTTGCGGGCTATACGCTTCTCGTAGGGCCCTCCACCACAGCTCGGTCGAGGCCATCGGCAAAACGAGACCTGGGCCATAGTCCTTGAGCAGTTCAAACATGATCCGCCGGCTGCCGGCCAACGTGCTGATGATGAGCTTGCCATCAATCAGTTCCAGCTTGGGTTCGGGCATCGCGGCCCACCATCGTTCGAACCAGTCGTCCTTTGTGTTTGTACTCATCTCAGGCAACCTCCTATGTGGGCGGAGAGCTCAGGACTTCCAGCTTCCGCAAGCGAGACCGAATAAAAAGCCCTACCAAAGCACATCATCCACTGCCAGTTCTACGTCAGGAAGCGCCTGAGGGGCCAGCGAATCGCCACGCCACAGCCGGCGTATCTCCCGGTAGCCGTGTGCGGAAGGATCCGAGTAGATTTCTACCACCTCGGCAACCAGATCAACCAGCCAAGCTTCCACGATGCCGGCCTGGGCATAGGCTGGTATCTTGGTCTCCCGATCGTACCCTACAGAGGTTTCAGCGACTTCTACAACTAACAGGACTTCTTCCGGCTTCGGATGAGACTCCGCGTAGAAATCAGATCTCGGTTGAAGCAAAGCAAGGTCAGGCTCCGGTTCGGAATGCTCGCTCAACTGAACCGGATTTTGGACGCTGACAATGGCTCTCCTCCGCACCTGGTCCGAAAAGAGCTGGTTAAGTCGGTTCACACAACCCGCATGTGGGCTCCCCAGTGCCGTCATCTTAACAATCTCCCCCTCCAAAAGCTCAACGCGATCATCCTCGGTTAGCACGCCGGCCTCAATCATCTGGTGATACTCCTCAACCGTAAAGGTTCGGCGGAGAACTTCCACAGCCATCATAGCCTCCTTCTCATTCCTCGTTCAGGCTCAGCACGGCCATAAACGCCTCTTGCGGGACCTCCACATTGCCCAGGCGCTTCATGCGCTTTTTGCCGGCCTTCTGCTTCTCCAACAACTTCCGTTTTCGGGTCACATCCCCTCCGTAGACCCTGGCTAACACATCCTTGCGCAACGCCTTCACCGTCTGGCGAGCAATCACTCGCCTGCCAATGGCCGCCTGGATGGGCACGGCGAACAACTGTCTCGGAACAACCTGCTTCAGCTTTCGGACCAGGGCATCACCCTTTTGATAGGCCTTATCTCGATGCACGATGAGGGACAGTGCGTCAACCGGCTCCTCGTTAACCAGAATGTCCAGCTTCACCAGATCGCCGGACCGGTAGTCGGCATACTGATAATCCAGCGAGGCGTATCCGCGCGTCCTGGATTTCAACTGATCGTAGAAATCCATGATCAGCTCACCCAGGGGCATGTCGTACGACAACATCACCCGCGACTGATCGAGATACTCCATGTTCTTGAACTCACCGCGCCGATCAGTCATCAGCTCCATGATCGGGCCGATGTAGGTATCAGGCGTCCAGATCTGGATGTGCATCCACGGCTCCATGATCTCCTCGATCACGCCAGGATCGGGGAGATCGGCCGGATTGTCCACCTCGACCACCTCACCCGACCTGGTGAGGGCGTGGTATTCAACGCTGGGGGCGGTGGCCAGCAGATTGAGGTCATATTCGCGCTCCAGCCGTTCCTGGATGATCTCCATGTGAAACAGACCCAGGAATCCGCATCGGAAGCCATGCCCCAGCGCCACCGAGTTCTCGGGCTGATACACCAACGAGGCATCGTTGAGCCGCAACTTCTCCAGCGCGTCCCGTAAGTCGTCGTAGTCCTCATTGTCCACCGGATAGAGGCCGGCGAACACCATGGGCTTGGCCGGCCGATAGCCGGGCAGCGGCTCCTGAGCCGGCTTTTCGGCCGTCGTGAGCGTATCCCCCACCGCAACATCGCGCACGTTCTTCAGTCCGGTGGCGACGTAACCAACCTCGCCGGCCTCCAGGCGGCTCACCGGTTTCATGTCCGGTCCGAATATCCCCAGCTCCAGAGGCTCGAACCGAATCTGATCAGCCATAAGCATCAGGCGGCGGCGTGCCTCGATGGCGCCATCTACAACCCGGACATAGGCCACCACGCCCTTGTACGAGTCGTAGTGCGAATCGAAGATCAGAGCCCCAAGTGGCGCCTCGGGGTCGCCGGCCGGTGACGGTACGCGCTGGACAACGGCCTCCAGCACCTGGTCGGTGTTTATGCCCTCCTTGGCCGACACCCGAATCATGTGCTCAGCCGGCACACCCAGCAAGTCCTCGATCTCCTGTGTCACCTCGTCGGGACGCGCGGCCGGCAGGTCGATCTTGTTAACAACTGGGATGATCTCCAGGTCATGCTCCAACGCCAGATACAGATTGGCCAGCGTCTGCGCTTCGATCCCTTGCGCCGCGTCAACGACCAACACCGCGCCCTCACATGCCGCCAATGCCCGGCTCACCTCGTAGCTGAAATCGACGTGGCCCGGCGTGTCGATCAGATTCAACTCGTATTCCTCGCCATCGGCCGCGGTGTACGCCATCCGCACAGCGGACGCCTTGATGGTGACACCCTTCTCACGCTCCAGATCCATCTGGTCCAGGGCCTGATCCATCATATCCCGCTCACTGATCGTCCCCGTCTGCTCCAACAGGCGATCAGCTAACGTCGACTTGCCGTGGTCGATGTGCGCGATGATGCAAAAGTTGCGGATATGGGCCTGGGTCATAGCGAGGTAAGTATAGCACGTTTCGAGCGCGGAATGAGAGATCCCCATGTCACCGTATCACCCCATCTCCCACAAGTCGGCGAGCACCTCGTCAATGGCACCCGATAGGTCAATCGACGCCTCGTTCACGTCGCGTGAGAGCCACGCCAGGAACTCGACGTTGCCTTGGGCACCTGTGACCGGGGACGGGATCAGGCCACGCACGCGCAGTCCCTGCTCCTCGGCAAAACCCAGAATCTCCAGAAGCACGCGTCGATGCACCTTGGAATCGCGAACGATGCCACCTTTGCCAACATCTTCGGGGCCGGCCTCGAACTGGGGCTTGATCAGCGCGATGATCTGGCCGGCCGGCTTCAGCCAGCCAGCGACCTTGGGCAAGACGAGCCGGAGCGAGATGAAGGACACGTCGATGGTCGCCAGGTCCACCGGCTCCGGGAGTTGGTCGAGATAGCGGACGTTGGTACGCTCCATCACCACCACGCGCTGATCCTGCCGCAGCGACCAGGCCAACTGGCCATAGCCCACGTCGATGGCGAACATCCGCGCCGCGCCACGCTGAAGCAAACAATCGGTGAACCCACCCGTCGATGCTCCCACGTCAGCGCCGACAGCCCCCGAGACGTTGATCTGGAACGCATCCAGGGCCGCTTCCAGCTTCAGCCCGCCCCGGCTCACGTACGGCAGTCGCTCGCGGATGCGGATGTCAGCATCAGCAGGCACTTGCATACCCGGCTTATCATGCACGTGATCATTGACCAGAACCTGGCCGGCCCGGATCAACTGCTGAGCCCGATTTCGGCTCTCGGCCAGACCGCGCCCGACCAACAGCACGTCCAGACGCTCCTTGTTCGCCATTGCCTCGTTTATAGTTGCAGCCGGCCGGCCAACTCTTCGAGCCGCTCATCGATATTCGCCGGTTTGATGGCCAGGACGCGGTAGCCCCGTGCCCGCAGCGTGACGAATTCCAGGTCTCCTTGACCAGACAGAATTTCTGGCATGGTTCACGAGTGAAGTAAACGGACCTTGACAATTGATTGGCGAAGGCAGCCCTTGCGTGTATAATTGCGGCAGCAGACATTTGCTCCGGAGAGCGAAAGGAGGCTACCTTCCATGCTATTGTACAAGCAAACGGCGGCTCCCGCAACTCTGTGGACGACGCTGCGTCCTTACCAGACCGGGGTTGGTTATTACACGGAGCACCTGCTGCATCACCTGTTAGACGAAGCGCGGGATGACGAATTCGTGCTCAAGCAACTGATCCTGAAAAACCTGCCCGTAAGCCGCGCTCTACGTCAGCCGGCCCGCCCACCACCAGATAGGGTTGGTCGCTCACAAGGACCTGCGTGAAGGGTCGCCCATCTGACTGAAAAAGCTCGGCGAACTCGGCCGTCCCGTAGGCCGGCCGACCGGCAATCAGGACCAGCCGAATCGCCTTCGCATGCGCGGTGACCAAGGCGCAATAAGGGGCATCCACATCGCCGGCCAGTACCAGCAAATCCGCCCGCTTGCCGGGTTCCACCGTCCCCACCTCATCGTCGATGCGCAGCAGCCGCGCCGCACCCCGGGTGACCATGTCGAAAAGCTCCTCATCGTCCGCTACACCGAGGCTGCGGGCAACCTTCAACTCCGCCAGCAGATCCTGGCTGCCGCTGAGCCGCGAGTCGCTGCCCAATGCGACGGTCACCCGGCTCTTCAGACTTTCGATGGGCGCCGTCCGCCCGAACAGAAACAGATTGGAAGCGGGGCACCAGATGAGCCCGGAGCCGCGCCGGGCCATCAAGTCGATGTCGGACTCGCCCAGCGCTACACCGTGGACGATGACGGTGTTGGAGCCCACGCAGCCCAGCTCGGCCAGACGGGTGAGCTCGCCGCCGGCCGTCTCGTCGGCGCCCTCAGCCAGGTGAATGATCCACGGCACATCGGGCGGTGTGTTGCGATACGAGCCGATCACGTCGTCGCCAAAGCCCAGGGAGTGACACCAACGGTATCGCTTCACCACCCGCACCGGAAAACCACGGTCGAACAGGCGCTGGTAAGGGTCGTGATGACAGACGGTGGTCACGCCGGAGAGGAGGTTCTTGTAGCCGCCGGCCAGCAACCGATCCCTGAGCGGAATCTGCAGCACGCGGTCCATGACCGGCTGGCGCCGACGGTGCATGATGTCCTCAGCCCACTCGTAGGAATTCGCGTACGCCTGGGGCTCACCCAGGCGGGGGAAGCAGTTAAACTCCAGGTGATCGTGAGCATTGATCAGGCCGGGGAAGACCAACAACCCCGACACATCGACAATCTGCTCGTCGGCCCGGGCCGCCGGCCCCTCACCCACGGAGATGATGCGTCCCTGGTCGATCACCAGATCGGCCTCAACCACGCTGGATGGCAGGACCAGGTGACCACCCCTCAGTCGCAACCGGGGCGACTGACGGACCCGCTGTACCAGCCGAGAGACGTTGCTCGCCAGCGTCTGCCAGGGCCTCATAGACCGTCCCTCTCCGTAAACTCGAAATCCGAAAGCTGAAATCTGAAATCTGAAATCCCACGCCAGGCATAGGGCATGTAGAGCACAGCCTGGAGCACTTCGCCGGCCAGGGCGGCCAGGCACGCACCGACAAGACCAAAGGCCGGGATCAGCAGGACGTTCAGGACGGCTGTGCTCCCCAGGGTCAGTGCGATGACTTTCAAAGTCGCCTTTTCCCGGCCATTGGAGATCAACCAGAAGAAGACGTGGCTGCTCACAGCGAAGGGGATCAGGGTCCAGACCAGTATTTGGAGGGCCGGCACCGAAGGAGCGTAGCTCAATCCGTAAAGCAACCTGATCACCGGTTGCGCTAGAGGGGTGACGGCCAACGCCGTCAGCAAACCGAAGCCCAAGAGGAGGCCGAAAGAGGTCCGATAAAGACCACGCTCTATGTTCCGGGCGTCCTGGCTGTCCCCGGGAAGCGGCGAGTCAACGGCGAGGCGGGACATGAGGGGGAAGACGGCCCCGAAGTAGGCATAGTGGACCATCTTGAGAGCGTCGGTGATCCGCGCCGCGGCCGCAAACCAGCCGGTGGCGGCATCATCGGCCAGTGAGGAGAGCATGAGAACCCCCAGGCGTTGATAGGCCACCATGAGCACAGCCACCAGGGCCAGAGGGTAACTCTGGTGGAGCATTCGCCGGACCAGACGGCGCGGCACTCGCCTGGTCAGGACAAAACCCGGCAGCCAGCGAAAACACATCCCGCCGGCCACTACCGCAGTCAGAGTCTGAACCGCCAGCAGGAAGACCACCAGGGCGACGAGTCCCCGACCGGTCTGCAGCAGCCCCAGGGCGCCACCAGTCTGCACGACGGCCGACAGCAGATTCAGCACCAGGATCAGGTCCATCCGCTCGTAGGCCCGCAGACTGGCACTGAAAGCCGTGTTGAAGGCCAGGGGTATCAGGGAGAGGCTGTACAGCCTTAGCCCCAGGACCGTTTCAGGCGTCTTGTTCGGCAACCACCCGGCCCCAACGGCGATGCCGCCTATGAGCAAGGCCGAGAAGCCCAGTTGGATCCACAACGTGGCAGTCACAAGAGGTGCTGCGCGGCGCCCGGAGCCTTGTCCCTTCGATAAACTCAAGACGCCGCCTGAGCCCCGTCGCCTGTCCTGATCCCCGTCGAAGGGAAGGGTTGTCGAAGGGGCGCTCCGCGTCCTGGCAACCTCGCGGATCAGGAGCGTATCCAGCCCGAAGGTCGTCAGGACGTTCCCCAGGAAGACGACGGCCGCGATGAAGGCGTACTGCCCCAGTCCCACCTCGCCCAGATACCGCGCAACCAGCACGGTAAAGACGATCATCAAGCCCTGGCTGAACACCCGAGCGATGAGCAGCCACAGGGAATTCAGGGCGATACGCTTGAACAGCGAGCGCAGTTCAGTCAGCATTGGGCCCCTCGGGGAACTGCCCGTGGGACGAATTGCCAATTCGTCCTACACGGCGCAATTCGAAGATGACCAGTAACGGATGACCCCAGTAGCGTTCGTATCGTTCCAGGGCGCCAGCGGCGGCGAAGAAAGGCCGCGTCGTCTCGTCAATCTGCGGCTCG
Organism: Anaerolineae bacterium; assembly: GCA_046758565.1. Lineage (GTDB taxonomy): Bacteria > Chloroflexota > Anaerolineae > Epilineales > JAANWY01 > JBHIAO01. The sequence goes on along the minus strand of JBHIAO010000002.1, from coordinate 38,240 downwards.
ATGATGCGGATGATGGACAGGCCGGCCTGCTCGAAGGCCGCGTGATAATCCTGCAACCGGTGGGCGTAGGTTCGCAGGTCCACCTGGCGGCGTACAGCGCCAGCCCGGTGTACGAAGGTGCGCCGCCAGCCCTGGCGCACGCCCTGGGGGTGCAGGTCGGACACGAAGGCTACGCCGCCTGGCCGCAAGACACGGGCCAGTTCGGCGGTCACAGGGCGCAGATCGGGGGCGTATCCCATGCCGACAGCATGGATCACTACATCGAAGGTACGGGTGCCAAAGGGCAGGCACGCCTGGTCGGCCTGGACCAGGAGGACAAGGGGCCAGCAGTGGCCGACCTTGTCCCGAGCCTGGTGGAGCATGCCCATCGACAGATCTGCGCCGACGACCCGCCGGGCGCCCGCTTGCGCGGCCTGCAGGGCGTAGTGCCCAGTGCCGCAGGCGAGGTCCAGCACGGCCCGACCTCGCAACGGCGGCAGGAGATCCCTCATGGCCGCCCGCTCGGCACCCAGAACGGGATTGCCGGTCTCATCGGCATCGTAGGTGGACGCCCAGAGATTGTACCCGGTATGTGGGTCCACGATTCCAGACTTCCGAAGTCTGCCAGACTTCGGAAGTCTCAAACGAGATCTCAAGCCTCGGAGAAGGCGTCTCACCGGCCCCGGTACCGGCCCTGCCACAATCCCCTCAGTTCCCTTCAGTTCCCCTGAGTTCCTTGAGTACCCTGGATTCCCCGTTTCACACAAACCTCGCCACCCGCCGGAACACGGCCAGTTCATACGGGAACCAGAAGAAGCGGAACCGCCAGCGTAGACGCGTGAAGCACTTGATCAACTCTTTCCCTATTGGGCGCACCGGCACCAGCGGCCGATTGGGGGTCTCCAGCAGGTTCTTGTACCAGATCACCTTGTCCAGGTGCCGCAAGTAGCGCCGGGTCCAGGGCTTGAGCCAGGGGGTGCGTGTGCCATGCATATTGCTGAACTCCTGCCACGGTCCCTCGATCCACTCCTCCATCGTGCGCGGATGAGCAAACCCGTACTGCTGTGCCAGCGCGTAATCATCGGTCCCCGCCAACGGCGTGAAGATATGCGGGATGAGGTGACTGAAAGGATGGATCGCCTTCAGCTCGTACATGAAATCGACCGAGGCCGTGATATCTTTCTCGGGCTCCGGCGGATACCCCAGGACGAAGGAGAACTCAGGGAAGAGCCCGTGCCGGCGACACTTCCTGGCGAACTCCCGAGCCTGTTCACGGCTGGTCTTGTTGTCCACGGTCATGGCCAGCACCTCGTCCGAGCCGGATTCTACGCCGACGAAAAGGCCGGTGCACCTGCTTTCCCGCAGCATCTCCCAGGTGCTGTCGTCGTAACGCAGGAGCTGCCCGATGACCCCCTCGGCCCACCAGTTGATGGGACTGCCGCGTTCGATGAGCCCTTGCGTGATGTCTCGCACCCGCCGCTCGTCTACGAAGAAATTGGTGTCACCGAAATAGAGCCCATCGATATGGCACGTCTTCAGCAGATAGTCGATGTCTTGCAACACCCGCCTGGCCGGAAAGCCGGTCCAGCGCCGCTCACCCAGGGTGACCGGGATGGCGCAGAAGCTGCAGTTGTACGTACAACCGATGCTGGACACGTAGAAGGTTGTGCGATCGCCCAACCACATGCGATTGATATATCGCTGTACCGGCAATTTCCAGAAGGGAAAAGGCGGGAAATCGTAAGCCTTGACCATGGGCTGCTCGGGATTGTGGACAATTCGGTCGCCGTTGCAATAGGAGATGCCGGCCAGGTCAGTCAGATCGGGATCACATGCACTGCCTGCCAGGCGCCCCAGCAGCTCGGTGAAAGTGATCTCGCCCTGGCCTCTGACCAGGATGTCCACAGCGCGGCTGGTCAGGCACACGTCGGGATACATCGAGGCGAAGTAGCCACCCCAGACGATGGGCAAGTCGGGGAAACGCGCCTTGAGGTACTGGCTGTCCCTGTAGGCATTCATCGTCTGCCGGCCAGGCATGGTGGTCATCCCGATGCACAGCGCGGCCGGCGCCAGCGTCTCCAGGCGCTTCAGCGGCTCTGGCTCGATGTTGGCGTCCACGATGATAACCTCGTACGGGCTCTCTTCCAACACCGCAGCCAGGGCCAGCAGCGAGATGGGGAACCGGTAGAACCCATCGAAGATCTCCGGATGGTACAGGACGACGAGCCTCCGTTCGGTGCTCACCAATGCCCTCCCTTCGGCAGGCTCAGGACAGGCCTTTCAGCAAGGAGCTTTCTCGGAAAGTCTGTGACATCAGGTGAATTACGCAATACGCAGTAGGCAGTAGGCAGATATTTCGTATTGCGTACTGCGTACTCCGTTGCTCGCCAGGTGTGAGCAACACTTTCCGAGAGATCTCCAAGCTCAAGACAGGCCTTTCGACAGGCTCAAGACAAGCCTTTCGGCCGGATCTGCCGGTACCAGCGGTGAAGGTATTTCTCCACCGGCCAGGCGTGGATGTCGTTTTCGACCCGCCAGCGGGCCAGTCGCCGGACCATCGACCGCAGCGGGTTGGTCCCATCCGGGTATGTGGGATAGGCCAGGGGCAGGTAGAAGTTCAGATTCTGGATGACGCGGCGCAGCTCGGGCGAGACCCAACTCCCCGGCGAAGTCTTGAATTCGCGGCTCGCCCACTCCTCTAACGTGCCAGGCAGCGGGACGTTCTCTCGAACCAGCGCCAGGTATTCTTCGGTGCCGGGATAGGGTGTGAAGAACAGCAGCGGCGTGTCGAACCCGGGGTCCATATCCCGCAAGCGCTTGGCCATTTGGATGGTATCCCAGGCCGTCTCTGGCGGTTCGTGGGGAAAGCCCACGATGAAGGTGAAGGTGGCTTCGAAACCGAACCGGTGCAGCTTCTCGGCCGTCGTCCAGATCTGCTCCACAGTAATGTCCTTCTTGATGCGATCCAGGATAACCTGAGAGCCGGACTCGGCCCCCACGAAGATGTGGTAGCCGCCGCTGCGCCTGATCAGCTCCAGAAACTCGTCGTCGGCGCGGGCGATCTCGTCGGCGCGGGCCGTGGCCCGCCAGCGTAGCTCCACGCCGGACGCGATGAGTCCCTCGGCGAACGACCGCACGCGCTTGGGGTTGACGAAGAACAGCTCGTCCATGAAGTGAACGTCTTGAAAGCCGTAGCGCTCCGCCAGGGCCGTCAGTTCGGTGACCAGCCGCGGCCCTTTCAGGCCGGACCAACGACGCTGGTTGATGAGCGGTTCGGAGCAAAAGGTGCAGCGCCAGGGACAGCCCTGTGAGGAGCAGAAATCCAGCACCGAAGCGCCGCGCTTCTCGATGTAGCGCGGTACGTCCAGAAGCGAAAAGTCCAGAGATGGGAAGTCATTGATGTCGGTGAAGGGCCGTGGCGGGTTGTGGACGATTCGGCCGTTGTGCCTGGAGACCGTGCCCCGGCAGCCGGCCAGATCACGTCCTTCGGCCAGGCGTTGGACCACCTCTGCGAAGGTCTCTTCCCCCTGGCCGATCGCCACGACATCCACGTACGGGCTGCCAAGACACTGCTCGGGGAAAATGGAGGGGTGCCAGCCGCCCCAGATGACGGAGAGATCGGGCCGGCGCTCCTTGGCGAACCGTGACACCCGCAAGGCATCCTCAATGGGCTGGCCGGTCACCACCGTCACCCCCAGACACAAGGCGTCGTGCAGATGCGCCTCGACGCGGGCCAGGGGATCAGCCTCGATCCCAGCGTCTACAATCTCGACGTCGTATCTGGACCGATCAAGGAGCGACGCAATGGCCAACAATCCCAGAGGATAGTTGTACGCTTCTGATTGGGGGTTATATAGCAAGATGGTCTGTTTCTTCATGAGGGTTCTCCTTCTCAACGGCCTGTGTAGTCGGGCTTGTAGCCCAACTTTCCCAGGTCGATGGTGTATAGCCCGCTGAACCCAATCCCCCGCCGCCGGTCGGAGGCGAAGATCAGGGTGTCCTCATCCAGCCACGCCGGCTGGGTATCCGATGCCCGGTCGTAGGTGATCCGACGCAGGCTGCTATCGGCCAGGTCGAGCACCAAGACGTCCCAATTGCCGGTCTGGTTCGAGGCGAAGGCCACCCAGCGGCCATCGGGCGAAGCCTGGCATCCCCGGTCGTCCCAGCGGCCGAACGTGAGCTGTTGCCGCCGCCTGCTCCTCAGATCAAGGGTGAAGATCTTGGGCCAACCTGTTTCGTTCGAGACGAAGAACAGTTGTCGCCCATCGGGCGAGAAGGCGGGCTCCGTCTCGTCGTAAGGAGAAGTCGTGACCCTCCGGGCCACGGCTCCCGGCTCAAAGGATTGGGTGTAGAGATCGGCGTTTCCCGCAGCGTCGGAGACATAGGCAAAGACCCTGCCATCAGGCGCCCAGGTAGGGTGATAAGCGTTGCCGGCCAGGGCCGACACCTGCTTAAGCTCTCCGACCTCGTCCAACCAGTAGATGTGCGAGCGGCCGCCCTCCAGTGCCTCGAAGAGGATCACCCTCCCGTCAGGCGACAGTTCTGGGTCGAGGGCGAAGAAAGGGAGTGGAGGAATCGGGAGCTCAGGTCTGGACCGCAATACATAGCCACGAATGTTATTCCTCTCTATCTCTATCGCGCTGTAGACCAGCTTGCCCTGGGAAGGGCTAGGTGAGAGGGCCATCAGGGGTGGGCGATCCAACGCCAGGTGGCGCGCTCCATCGGCCACCTTGCCTGTCAGCAACACCTGCAGCCACGTTGCGGTGCTCGCCAGTCCCAGAACCAGCCCAGCCAGTGAGACCACCTTCATCAGGGCAACCCACCCTGTCCGCCCATCTGGCAGGGTATCTCCTAGGCCTCGAGGCACCCCCTTCCGGCTATTCCTGATGGCCAGCAGGACCAGGACGAATAGGGCGAACGTTGCCCACAGGCGCGCGTAGGCTAGAGGCGTCGCTGTGCCCGAGGCGAAGTGAAAGAACCACCCCAGCCATGGTGAGCCGATGAAGAGATAAATCGCTAACGCGGCTGCCAAGGGGAGGTACCGGCCCTCTTTGCGCCAATAGGCCATAAGCACGGCCATGACCAGGGCCGACAGCACGAAGTGATAAGTTGCCTGAATCGGGGCCATCAGTAGGCCAACCAGCAGAAAAGCAGCGTACTCCAGTTGCACCGAAATGGTACTTTGTGCTCGCCTCCGCAACTCTACTACGACCAGGGCGCTGACGAGAACGCCCAGGTTGAACAGGGTCTTTAGGAAAACCGCCAAAGCGGGAATATCAGCAAGCGGGTGCGGGTTCAAATCTGGCTCGTAGACGAAGAGCCTCAGGGCCAGGCTGCTCATGGTGTTGAAGCCGACCCAGTATGGATTTAGCAACATCCCGTTCAGGGCGCGGGGCAGAATCTCCCGGATGTACACCCGGTGCACCTCAATTCCTAAGGTCGCTACGCTCACCCCCAGACACAGAGTGCCGAAAACGAGGGCCGCGCCCAGGAGGCGCCAGGCCCGCTTCAGCATGAAGTAGGGCACCAAGGCCAGAGGTATGAGCTTGGTGATGATCGCCAGGGACAGCGTCAGGCCAGCCCAGGTCTCCTGCTTCTCTTGGTACAGGTAGAGCGTCGCCGAGAGCAATAGCAGCAAAACCAGATAGAATTGCCCGTAGAGAAAGTTGTTGCGCAGCGCCGACCCGGAGAGGAAAAGCAGCATCAGCATCAACCGGGTGTCCTGCCAGGTGATCCGGGCCAGAAGCCAGGCGGCGACGAGGAGGAGCACGACGGTAAAAACCACCCAGACCCGTTTGGCCGTCAGCGGATCGAGGCCGGCCAGGGGTAGCATAATGAGCGCGCTAGGCGGGGGGAAAGGGATGAAGCCGACCAGTTGATGCCCTAGGCCCGCAGCGTTGGCCTGGCGCTGAAGCCACGCCCAGTCGTAGACCTGGCTCAGGTCACGCCTATTAAGGACCAGCCGCGCCGGAACGTAGTAGTTGGGGAAATCGGTGTTTACACTGGTCATGGCCGGCAGGACAGCGCGCCACAGGAAACCCGTGGCCAGAGCCAAGCAGGCCAGGTTGAGGAACAGCCCCGTGCTGACCCGACGCCACAGGGCCAGGACGACAGTGCTCCGGGGCCCTTTGGTGGCCTTCTGAAAACCTTGGGATGCTGGACGCGGAAACATCGTGAACCTCATTTGTCCAGGAACAAAGAGAAACGCGAGTGACTGTGATCTACCCGGTCTTCTCCTTCCCCCAGTATCTCAGGGGGTTGTTTGGGCTCCGCTAACGCCTGCCGGTATGCCCGCAGGTGGAACAGGAGCGCCAACCAAAGTAACAACGCCCCGTAGAGCTTGGGATAGGCCAGAAACGCCCACCATCCTTGAGTGAGCCTGGGATGCATAAAAGGCAGGGGGGCGGCCAACAGCCCATAGCCCGCCAGCCCGGTGGTGAGCACCTGAATCCGCAGACCGCGCCGCAGGAGATGGGCTCCCAGCACCACCAGCGGGAGAATCAGCACCGTGAAGTGGTGCTCCTCGGCCAGGGGAGCCAGCGGCACGCTGATTGCCGTGAAGGCCGCTATGGATAGGGCCTCAAAGTCTCGATCCCTGCACCCTGGCTGCCGGCATGTGCGCAGAGTGGTGACCAGAATGAATGCGCTTAGCCCGATTACCAGAGCAGTGGCCAGCCACGGCACATCCATCAGCGGCCTGGGGCTGCCCAGCGGGTCGTAGCTAAATACGTGTTCAATGAAACTGCTGAGCGTCTGATAGCCGGTTACACCGATCCCCGCATATGCCCTCACACTTGGCACAATGTCCAGCAGGTAGGTTTCCCAGATCGGCAGGGCCAGGCGTGGCAGGCTGACCAGTACGACAAGCGCTGCCACGCCCAACGTATGAAGCAGGGCTCGCCACCGCCGGCGGAAAAGCAGGAAGAGGATCAGGAAAGCGCCGTACGTTTTCAAGGTGAGCATCAACGCCAGGGAGAGGCCGGCCACCAGATCGCGCTTCTCCAGATACCCGTAGAGAAAAGTGACGTGCAGCAGAAGCAACAGCACATAAGTCTGCCCCCAGCGAAAGTTTTCGTGCAGCGGATTAAAGACCAGCACCATCGTCGCCAGGAGCATCCATTCGGTCAGGCTTGGTCGAACCCCCAGGGTTCGTATGAGCAGCAACAGGGCTGCCGGCAGAACCAGCAGGTTGAAACCCGTCCAGGCCAGGCGAGCTAGGGGGGGCGTCAGGCCTGCCAAACCGGCCATCAGCAAGGTCGTGGTCGGCGGGTTGACGAACCAGATGTCGCTGGTCTGGGGGCCGGTGATCCCGAAGGCGGCTACCTGAGCCCGGAACCACGCCTGGTCATACAGGCGGCTCATATCCGCCCCCTCAGCCAGCAGGCGTGCCCCGGTGTAATAGGCCGAGAACCCCCATGTCAGCCGTGTCGCGCCAGGCACGAGGCCGCCGGCGACGAAGAAAACGGCCGCCAGAACGAGCACTATTACCGCCAGACGGGAAAAGTCGTACACCGCTGGCTCCCCCTTCAATCCCCCCCAGAGGGGGGGAAGCCTGTTCTCCCCCCTTTGGGGGGAGTTAGAGGAGGGCAAGGGCCGTCTGCGCATCTTCATGGCATGTTACTTTTTTCCGTTTGCAATCATCAGTACCCATTGTAGATAGTGAATTCGCGAACCGACTCGTTATAGACCTTAACGAACCCCACCGGATCACCGAGGGCATCGAAACGCTCCAGCCGCAGGGGCGGATCCGTCCGCAGGGTCTCCAACCAGTGATATTTCAGAACGATAGGGCCGGCTGCGGCGTCTTCCACTCGAATCCAGTTGCGGCCGGCTGTCACCCGCCCGCGCCCCTGAAAGAAATAGCCTGGTCCAACGTCTACCCGGTACACATTAAAGCCGGCCACTTCGCCGATCCGGGTGAAGGGCGCTGCCCGCTCGGCGTAGAAGTCGTCCAGGGAGTACCAGCCTGGTGTGAAGCGCGGATTGGTGATGATCCAGCCTACGTTGTAGCCCACCAGCATGCGTCGCAGGTGTTCAGGCGTGTAGCTGACCACCGGCCGGCCAAACATCTCCCCTCGCAGACCGGCGTTGGCGTAGCCATGCTTGATCCACATCCAGAAGAAGGGTCCACCGATGACCTCTCGACCGGTGTAGTAAGGAATCAGGGTCCCCAGGCGCCAGTCATCCACCAGGACTCGCGCCTGCGCCGTTGTGTTATCGGCGATCCAGGTGAACACCTCCTGGTATGCCGCCGCCGGTCCCGTCAACCGGTCCCCGGCGCGCGGCCGGAAGTACACCACCGCGGTCACCCAAAGCAGAGCCACACCAAGTGCCAGGGCGCCACCCCACACCCGCCGCCGGCCCGTCGCTCGCCGCCACTGGTTTTTCAGAGGCGGGACCACCCGGGCCGCCGGCAGCGTTGCCAGCAGCAGGGCCGGGATCACGAAGCGATATGGTTGTAGATTCCCGCCCCCCGGCAGATAGACACCCAAATATCCCAGGCTCAACAGCCCACCGATGGCAGATACGAAGACCCAGAACCATCGGCGCTGACGGGCTCTCCACCACACCCGGAGGCCACCTATTGCCAGGGCCAGGACCGTGAACCGGACAACGAACAGGCGGCGGTACACCGTACCCTGGGTGAGCCCCCGGCCCAGAAGATCATCCCACAGCGCCGGCAGACCGCCCTGGAGGAACTGAGATGAGTTGGTTTTGATGTACGCAAATTGGAACGCAGGCACCAGCCAGTAGACGTTGAGCAGCAGGATGACGGCCGCGAACAGACCGATTGTTCGCCACCGCTGGGACGTCAGTTGTCTCCAATACAGCCCGAGGCCGACGGCCAACGGCACGACCAGGATGAAGAACACGCTGGCATGTACCAGGAAAGCCAGGCCGGCCGCTATGGTGGCGGTGATGAACGGGCGCTTGCCCCCTGATTCCAGATATCTCAGGAAAGCGGCGACAACCAGAACAGCCAGCGCGCTGGCCGTCACGAAGGCCAGTATTCCTCCCTGCCACGTCCAGCGTACCGAAGGGTCGAGATACCACAGCGCCAGGGTCAGGAAGCCTACGACCGCCCGCGCGCCAGACGACAGGCCCAGGTAGCCGGCGGCCTGGTGCAGCACCCAGGGCAGGCTCAGGAAGACAACAGCGATGAACAGGTTGAAGGCCAGCGGCATACCCAGGAACGACAGCGCCGATACCCACAGCTCCACGGCTTTGTTATCGATATCGTACACCGTGCCGAGAGGATAGCCGGCCAGGAAATAAGGCTCGTAACCCCAGGCCCGGCCGTAATCCTGCAAGAACTCGCCGACCGCTGCGGCCTGATAGAAGTGAGTCCCGTAGTCTACGTTGTTGATGGGCTGGTTTCGAAATACCACCGCAGGGGGCAGGTAGTACAGAAAACCAAGAAAGTGCATCAGCAGCAACCCGACCAGCCATCCATTGACCCGGGTGTTGCTTAGGAACCGGGACATACTGACTGGTCTTCGCCGCCGGGCCAGAGAGTTCGTTGTCGCCATCGCTTCATCCGATAACTGTTTTCCACACAACGGGAACGGCTATAGATATTCAGAAAAACATTCGGGGTTCGTAGTAACGACTTCAGTCGTTCGCCCCGCCAAAACGATTGAAATCGTTACTACAAGCACGAAACATTATTTGAAAGTCTATACCTACCACATGTCACTCTGCATGCTGACCTTGAGTGAGCATACACAGCGCTGGCACACGGGATTGGTAGACACATCCAGTCGCCGGCGGAAGGCCGGCAGATCCTCCTGAATGATCTCGGCCAACGACTTATCGCGGACGTTTCCCACGGGTTGATGGAAGAAACAGGGCCGCACGGTCCCGTTGGCCTCGACCACCACCGAGACCCAGGGCGCGTTGCACGCCACAGGGGGAAATTCCCCTTCGTTGCGCATGGCGGCATAGTACTGGGGCAGCCGGCGCAGTTTGGCCGGACTCTCAGCGATAAAGCCAGATCCAAAATCATCCTGATAGGCCGCCACCGTCTGCTCGACGACCAACCTGAATTCGGCGACTTCTTCGCGACTCAACAAGAGGTGACTGTTCTCCCCCGGCGGTGCCGTCCGTCCAAACGCCGTCGAGGACACATCCGCCGCCAGAAAAGAGACCCCGTCCAGATTCATGGCCTTCGCTTTATCCACAATACTGGATAGTTCACAGTAGTTGGCCGTATGCAGCGTGGCACGGGCGGTAACGGTCAGATCGGGGGCCAGTGCTTTCAGCCGGCGTACGCCGGCCTCGACCGTGGAGAGCGCATCGACGCCGCGGATGGAGCGATAGAGGGCCGCTGTGCCGGCATCGAGGGAGACGGTCACCCGAGCGAAATTATGGGCCACCTGCTGGGCGTATTTATTGAGGAACAGGCCGCTGGTCAGAAGCCACAGCTCGAGCCCCTGCTCGCGAAACAGCCCGGCGATGTCAAAGATCTCCTGGCGGAGCAGCGGCTCGCCGCCGGACAGAAGAACAACCCGGGTGCCCAGCCGCGGCAGAGGGCGCGCCAGTTCCGCAATCTCTTCCAGCGTCAGGTCATCCTCGCCCGTGCTCTTCCACCAATCGCAGGAGATGCAGCGGCTGTTACAGCGGCTGGTAGGATAGAAGATCAGCAGTGGGAGAATGAAGTTGCGATTGGTCACTTCGTTCATCCGGCACAGCGCATTGGCGATCAAACTTGAAATCGGGATCATCGTCACCCTTTCGATGCTTGCTGTCCCACTATGAGCAGGAACTGGGCCGGCTCGCGGCGGCCCAGCAAGCGCGCTTTCCACGGCTTCAAGGCCCAGCGCCAGCCGTAAAACGGCTCGATGACCTCCCAGCTCAGCTCCAGGGCGCCGGCCAATTCACCCAGCCGGTCGTAGGTGAGATAGTTCTCGCTTGGAATGGCGTTGGATGGGAAGCCGTGTGCCCCCTCGAACTGTGCCTCGCGTTCCCGGACCATCTGCTCACCACTAGTCGCGTCATGATACACCGGCGAATCCATGATGACCAGCCGGCCATCCCGTCGCATGACCCGCAACACCTCACTAAGTGCCGTCTCGTAGTCCGTGGCGTAGTGGAGCGATCCGTTGAACACTGCCAGGTCCACCTGATCAGCCTCGAACGGCAGGCGGTCGTACTCGGCCTGAACCGGTGTGAAAGCGACATCGTAGTGGATGTGGGCGCCCAGGCCGTCGAAAGCATTGGTCAGCAGATCAACAGCCGCGACCTGATGGCCGCGCGCTGCCAGGCGGTACGACAGCCAGCCGTTGCCGGCGCCCAGGTCAAGCACCGTCAGTGGCCGGCTACGCTGCGCTTCGACAGGCGTCACAACCTGCTCCACCAAAGCCTGAAAGCTCCTCGCCCGGATGCTCCAGTCATCGCTGAAGCGCTCCGTCAAATCCTGGAACGGCAGGGCACGATAGTATGCTGGATCGTCGGAGCCCCGGCCCTCGGCCTGGCGCACGGTCTCGTATTCCTGGATGAACTGCTGGAAGAAGGCGGCTCGCTCCGGCAGCAAAAACCGCCAGATGCCATCCACGCGCCGATAGACTGTCCCATCAACAGGACAGCATCGCTCGTCCGGTGCCGGCGCCTCCAGCAGCGTGCGGCACACCGGGCAGGCGAATCTGGTCATTTGGTCATTTGGTCTGTTGGTCACTTGGTCTGTTGGCCACCTGGTCAGCTAGCTTCATTAGATCCAAAATTGCTCCGAGGGGATTGCCAAATCCTCGATGTCGGCCTGGATCTGACAATCCAAGCCGAGCAAAAGTGGATCTGCTGAGCCTGTTGGTCATTTGGCCCGTTGGTTGCCGATCAGCTAGACCACGAGGCCAATTGACCATAAGACGATCAGACTAGTTCCGTTCGCAGACGGTCAAGTAGTGGTCGTTGAGCCACGGCCAGGGAAATACGTGCCCAAGCCGCCGCTCTAGCGTTGCCAGTGTCTTGAACAGGCGCGGCCACCGCTCCACCAGATGGTTCAGGTACGATGGAGGTAGCAGAGCACCAATACCGACGGTTTCCAGGTGCCGGAAATACGGCGCGAATTCGGCTCGCAGCCGGCGCGGCGACGGATACCACACGCGCGCCGTTGCACCCCCGCCCACGTGAGCCACCACCCCGGATCGAAATCGGCGGAAGGCGGCCCGCACTTCACCATGAGCCAGATGCCAGACTACCTCCCACGGGCACAGAGGCCCCATTACCACCAGCACAACCCGTCCTCCTGGCCGCACCCATTGCGCCAGTGCCTCGGCGATGGGCCTGCGGTCGGGCAGACAGTTGAGGGCGCCGAAATTCGAGAAAGCGCCGTCGAAGCTGGAGATTGGAGATTGGAGATGAGAGAATGGAGAATGGAGATTGGAGATTGGGTCGTCCACAGCCTCAATCTCTAGTCTCCAATCTCTAATCTCCAAGAGATCGAGCCGCGCAAGGGAGACTTGGTCCGTCACGCCTGCCCTCTCCGCTTTGTACCGGGCCACCTCCAGCATGGCCGGCGACGCATCTGTCGCCACGACGCGCACGCCCTGTTTCGCCAGCCAGATGGCGTCCTCGCCGGTGCCGCAGCCAAGTTCCAGCAGGTGGTCGCCGGCATGGAAGGCGGCTGCCAGATGCTCCCACACGCTCTCACGCAGCCAGCGCCCCAGGCGGGAGTGAGAGAAGTTGGCATCATACCCTGCTGCAGCACCATCGAAGGAATGGCTCATCTTATTGTAGTTCCCTGGACTGACTTCGAACTTCCCTCAAAGTGAAGTCCAAACTTGACAGAGATTAAGCATTGTGGTATATTATTACTGGATCGGGTGGCTAGGGAACCCCTGGGGCGACAATCCCAGAGCCGCACCTAGCGTAACTCCGCAAGGAGGCCCCGATTTCTTGCTTTCAAAACTCTTCCAGCAACTCCTCAGCAGTTATCACTCGATCTGCTCGACGATCACCACGCAGAGTCTCCAGAGCCACGCGATGGGCGGGAGACTTCTTGGTAATCCGACGAAAAGCAAACTGCTCAGCTTTTACGCGTCTTCCTGATCGGCGAAAGAGGTTTAACAAGTGCCCCAAGATCATGGTCTCTTTGCCACGGTACTCCTCGTCAATTATCACCAAGATGAGCTCTTCAATGCAATCTCTTAGCAACAAGAACAGCGCAGTAGCAAAGAGCAGATAGTACATCCGTTCTCCATAGCCTTCGCCCCGGAGACGTTGGATACACACTCGCTTCTCGGCTGCTGGAATAAGGATAGCCCACTCCATGCCATTTGCAAGAGCCAGCGCAGTGGCCATCTTCGTGTCCCCGATTTTCCCGCTCTGATCGACTTCAACGACGTAGGACATCGGCCCATGTATACCTGTATCGAGCTTCTCGGGTTCTTACTCCACCTCACGCCGCGTCCACCACATCCCCAGCCGGCCAGCCCTGGCGTTGACCAAAGCTTTGGCCATCTGCCAGTAGTTCCGCTCAGTGCCTTTGCGCTGCTGGTGCAGGTTCACCTCGCTCACCATCCAGCGGTTGGCGAATTCGTAGAAACGCCGGGAATGCCGGCCGGCCACCGTCAAATCGCGATCTGTGCGCTCGTCCCACGGCTTGAGCGCGATCACGCGGTCTGCGACTTCCTCGTAGTACGGCGTCCCTTTGATGGGATATGCCAAAGTCGTCAGAAACACGTCGGGGTTGGCCGCCTTCAAGTGCTCGACGGTGGCCTCGATGTCCGCCATCTGCTCACCTTCGTAGCCCAGCATGATGAACATGCCGGCCTCGATGCCGTACTTCTGCAGAAGATGCGTCATCTCCCGAACCCGCCCGGCGTCGGTGCGACGCTGCATCGCATCCAGCACCCGCTGGGAGCCGCTCTCCGAGCCAATCCACAGCCGGAAGCAACCCATCTCGGCCAGCGTGCGGATGATCTCTTCGTCGAGCCGGTCCTCACGGGAGATCGTCTCGAACGGGATGCGGATACTGCGCCGTTTAAGCTCCTCGGTGTAGGCGAAGAACCAGCGGGGGTGGATGGTGAAAACGTCGTCGGCGTACCACAGCATGTCCGGCTGGTAAGTTTCCAGAATCAGCTCTACCTCGTCGGCCACGTTCTGGGGGGAGCGCCGGCGGTGGCTGTAGCCGAAGACCGAGTGGCTGCACCAGGTGCAGGTGTAGGGGCAGCCTCGGGCGGTGATCAGCGACACGGAGCCCATCCGGTGGTGCTCCCGCCACACCCGGACGTATTCATTGATGTCGATGGCTGCGCGATCGGGGACGGGCTGAGTATCCAGGTCGGCGATGTATGGGCGGGGCGAGGTTCGCACGATCTGGCCGTCGTCTTCCCGGTAGACGATGCCGGCAATGCCGCCCATGTCGCTCGGGCCGCGGCGCGCCAGATGAGGAAGGAGTTCTTCCAGAGTGAGTTCCCCTTCGCCGATGACCACCACGTCGGCGCCGCGTGCCAGGTATTCCTCGGCGTAATTGGCCGGCTCCGGCCCGCCCAGCACCACGGTGGCGCCCTGGTCTTTGCACGCGCGGACCATCTCCAACACGTTCTGCCTGGTCATCATGTTGCAGTAGATGCCGACCACCAGCGGTTGTGTTTGGGCGATATGCTCGCGGAAGGCCGGCCGGCGCTGAAACGTGGTGTCGAACACGCCCACCTCGAAGCCCCGCGCCTTCAGATGCGACGAAATGTACAGCAGACCCAGCGGCGGGTACGGTTTCATGACCTGCAGCTCGTGCGGGTCCTCGTGGAGGTAATAGCCGTGGGTTAGCAGGATGTCCATCTACCTGACTCCAGCCGGCCTACGCGATCCAACAAGCCGTCCAGCCATCTAGCCATCTAACAACCTATTCTCAGAGCAGCGATTGGAGATTGAGCATTAATCTCTAATCTCCAATCTGCGGGCTGGGCGTCGCCGCCGCCGCTTGATCCAAGCCGGGGGGCAGCGGTTCCAGGCCGGCGTGGGGTAGCTTCTCCAGCCGGTTCAGACGATGGCGCTCCACTGGCAGAGTTACCGTATGGTAAACCATCGCTGCCATGCGGCGCAGGTGCTTCGCTCTGAAGTCCATCGGCCTACGTGCCAGATGCTTCGCCTCAGCCCAGTATTTTCGCGCTCGGAACTCCTTGTGTAGCGCGGTATGGAGTTGGCGGTAGAAGTCCGTCGTAAAGGGTCCCCGGTAGAGCATCGCCAGGTCGTTGGAGTCCACCCAGTTCTGTTTGACGCCTAGTTGGTCCTGCACCCGCTCAAAAAACTTTGTGCCGGGCAGCGGGTAGGAGACCGACATGCCGATGTCATCTGGCCGGCAGTCCCGTACCATCTGGAGCGTTTTCTCGACGTCCTCCCGGGTCTCGCCGGGGTAGCCAAACTGCAGGAAGAACCCGACCTGGATGTCGGCCTCCTTCAGACGCTGCGTGGCTTCGTAGATCTGCTCCACCCGAGTACCCTTCTCCATAGCATCCAAGATTTTCTGTGAGCCTGATTCGGCTCCCACCCACACGATTTGGCAACCGGCCCGCCTCAAGGCATCGATATCGCCGTCGCGCAGCAGAAGATCCACCCGGTTGAGGCTCTTGAAAGGTACGCGAGCCTCCTGCTCCTCGACGAGATCAGCGAAGCGCGATAGCCAGCCTGGCTTCAGGCCCATGATGTCATCGGCGAACCAGATGTGGTCGGGACGGTACGTTTCTTTGAGCCAGTTCAGCTCAGCAACGACGTTCTCGGGACTGCGGATGTTGTAGCGCTGACCCCAGATTGGCTTGGCACACCAGTTACAGTGGTACGGGCAGCCCCGGGTGGTCACCATGTTCATCGAGTAATAACCATGCCGCTGGTACCAGATTTCCTGGTAGCGAGGAATATCGACGAGATCCCAAGCCGGGAAGGGCAGGCTGTCCAAGTCGGTGATGATGGGGCGCGGCGGAGTGTAGACGGGTTGGATATTGGGTATTGGGTATTGGGTATTGGGTGCTGGACGTTGAGCGTTCTCTGGGAAGGCCAATCCTTCGATGGACTCAAGTGGCACGTCGGTTCGCCCAGAGAGATGATCCATCAGTTCTCCCAGAGTGACCTCCCCCTCACCAATGAGGACGTAGTCCACTCCGTGGGCGAAATACTTGGGAGCATGATCGGTAGCATCTGAGCCACACACGATGACTGTGCAGTCCCGTTCCTTGGCCATCTCGGACATTGTGAAGGCTGCCTGGCGCATGCGCAGCAGACACATCTTGCTGAGGTAGTTAAAACTGTCCTCGAAGATGACTGCGTAACGAGGTTGATGCCGCTCTAGCGCTTCCGCCCAGCGCCGTTCGGAGTCAGCCAGCATGGCATCGAATAGGGCTACATCGTAGCCTCGCTCCCGCAGATAGCTAGCCGCGTACAGGGTGCCCAGAGGCGGGTAGGGCTGCATGGCCTCCCACAGCTTCGGATCGAAGCGCAGATAGTACGATTGACCAAACAGAACCTCAGCCATCGGTCCTCTCCATGGAAAGCCCATATTGTGCCAACCGCTTCTCATACAGCTGCAAGATGATCTCGTCGTGGTGGTCGAAATGACCTTTGCAGCAATCCGGTGTAAATGCGACGCTGCCACCTTCGGTCTGAGCACGCCGGCTGAACTTCTGGATCTTCCGGTGCATCTCCCAGCTTTCGAGGAATGCGCCCAGTCGACCGCTCAGGAGTCGCTCGACCGTCTGCTTTGCAGCCCGTTCGACTGGTCCCAATCGCATGATTGGCATGCCATTGGGCGTCCCCTCGGCATGAGGCAAGTAATCCTCGACCCAGTCGTTGAGCTCCCGCATTCGACAGTACGTATCGGCGCCGTAGAGCGGGACCATCTGCGCCAGTTCACGGGCATTGAAGAAGTTCCGATCCTCGAACGGGAGTTTCCGGTCAGAAAGGAAGTAGTTGGGGCAAAGTTCGTCGCCGGCCACCGCAGCCGCACGAACAACCAGAATCACAAACGCACGACTCAGCCACAGCCGGCCGGCTGCTGTCACGATGAAAAGATCGATGTCGTCGGTTGGCTCAACATTTTCGACAGCCAGCGTCCCGGTGACGGCGACCATACGAACAAATGGCATGCGTGCGATCCAGCGGGAATATCTCTGAGCCGCCGCCCATTTCCTGCGAGCGACACTCCCGCGGCGTTCGCGCACTGGAATCAGCCTGGTACGTCCAGGCAAAGTGAAGAAACCGTCGGAACGGTCGAAGACGCCGTCAACTGCGCCGTCGTCAAGCAGTCGACGGATCGTCTCCGACGATGCAGGCACGGAGAGATAGCGAACGATCTCCTCTGACAACAGGGGATAGTCGAAGAGGTCGCCATAGATGAGCGTTTTGAGAATGGCCCGCCGGATCTGCGTGACCTCCGGTTGATGGCTGCGGTCGAAAACCACGTGTCCCCCTTTATCATAAGATCCGATCGAGGACTTGTCCAACGAAAGAGTATAGCAATTATAGGAACATCACGATCTGAGTCAAGCGACGCGCCCACCATTTGTGGGCATGAGACCCTTTCATAAGTCCGTGTTGGAAGCAACAAACCTCCCGCAGGCTCGCGATTCGCGTTGCTCGGCCGCCGAGAAACGTCTTGGGGGAGCCTCCTCGCACCGGGGTGCCGTCACAGCCTGCGGGAGGTTGACCCTCTGGCGAATTGCGAAAGGGTCTCTAACTTTCTAACCGTGCCAGCTCACTCAGAGGTTCGACGGGAAATTCATTCCCAATCGCCGGCATCCATACGTCTCCTTGTCCAGAAGTCCCCACAAGGGTTGCTTACGCCTACAGCACAGCAGCGCTGTAAGCCCCCGCTATTATAGTCTTGTTGCGACTGGGCTGTCAAAGATCGGGGCGGAACTTCCATGCCGCCGAAGACGCAGTCTGTGGCACGGCAAAGTGGTTTGGCACATCCGCGCCACACATCGGGACATACAACTGAAGACGCGCGAAGTCAGGCATTGCCTACAGTGGGTCGCGCCCGGACTGTCATCGCCGCACTTGCCTTGCGATATGCTGCGATCGTTGACAAGGTAACTGCAAACGGCAACAACAAACCCGCCAGCGCGTAGGTCAGCATACTGGACCCCACACATGCTGCAGGCGAATCCCACCATCCCCGACACTCGTAGGTGAGACTCGAGAAGGACCAGGTTTCTAACGAGAAGCCAGCTCGTTCGAGCGTGGCAGCAAGCGTCTCTGGACCGAAGTGATAGAGATGCCGCGGCACGTCCAGGTGGACCCAACGCCGGCCGGCCACTCTCGCCTGCCAGCTATCGGCATTCGGCACCGCGACGACCAGCCGGCCTGTAGGACACATTATGCGTCGCGCCTCAATCAGAGTGGCCAGCGGGTCATCCAGGTGCTCCAACGCGTGCCACAAGATCACCAGATCGAACGACGCGGCCGGGAAACCGCACCGGTCCACATTCCCGACACGAACATCCAGACCCAGGTTTCGGGGCCGGGCGGCGCTTTCTTCGGAGCGTTCGGTCCCAACGACCTCCCACCCAGCCTGCCGCAACGCATTCAGCATCCACCCATCGCCACAGCCGATTTCCAGCGCCCGACCCGGTGGCTGACCGGCAGCACTCCACTGCGCTCGACGCCGGCGCAGCCAACGCCTCACGATCTGGGCAAGCCAGGGTGGGTCGAGCGGTTGGGGATAATACACTGCCAGTTCATCGGCTGGCGGTCGGGGACTGGTGTACCGCAGCCCACACTGGCAACACCGAAGGATGTCAAAAGACTGGCCGGTGACGCGGTCCACGCTCGTCAACCAATGAGCAACCCACGCACTCCCGCACTGATTGCAGATCAAGGATTTCATAGCCCGCTGTACCACGGCGTTCCATAACTCCGAACGAACAGATAACCCTCATGCCAGATGGAGCCGCCGGCCCACCCCAATGAGCCAATCCCAGAATGGGTCCAGAAATCCAGTCTGGCGCACGACAATGACAGCCGACACTGACCCAAGCAGGGCGCCGGCCACGATGTCCAGTGGGTAGTGAACGCCACAGTACACCCGGCTGAGTGCAAATGCTGCTGCCAGCCCGTACATCACAAGGCCGGCCTGCCGATGGTGCAGGTACACAGCCGTGGCCACAGCAAACCCCACCGTCGCCGGATTGCTGGGAAATGACGAGTCCCACGGCTCGTAGAAACAGCGCGTGACATCCAACGTGGCGAAAGGACGCGGCCGAAAGTAGAGTAGATTCACCCCTTTGAGTGCGGTGTTGCTCAACAAAACCGCGAGAGCTGTCTGGAAGAACATCCGTTGATGCAGTGCCCGCCGAGCCGGCTCATTTGGGGCGAACCAGAGAACCAGCACGATCAGGGCCATCGTCGTTGGCACAAAGTATTCGTTGACAAACAACCGAGCCACGGCGTCCAGGATCTTACTACGACCGGCTAGGCCATTTATCAGGTAGAACAGGGTGACATCAAGCGACATGTTCACGTCTACCAATCACTTCGGCTGCCCAGCCCACGACTCGCTGGACGGCTTCGTCATCCGTATGCACAACCGCGACTTGCACATCACCGGTCGTGACTTCACCCAGAGGTGTCGGGTTGGTGCGGTAGACCAGTAAAGCTGGCCGATTCTCCAACTGGGGCAGGCGATTTGCTGCGGTCAGGGCTTCTACCAGGCGGCGCCGAACGCCGCCCCAGCGAAACACCTCCCAGAAGGTCGAGCGGCGCAGTAGATCAAGGCCTGTCGCCTCGGGATCTAGAAGCGGATCAATGGCGGCGACGCCCTGAATTGTTAAATCTATGGCTGCAGCCCGTAGCGCGAGATCACCGCCAATGCCGGTAGCGATCACCACGATTCCTCGACCATCGGCATCGGATCGGCCCCGGAGATACGCACAGGCGGCTGGCAGCCGGGCCAACACCTCGGGATACTCGACTGGGCCATCGTTGGCAAGGTCAATGCTTAACGTCAAGAAACCCTGATCTACCAGATGATCAACCAATCGCGACACCGAAAAATCGCCGTCGGGCAGGTCAGAAACGACAATGGCGGCCGGCCACGGTCCGGCGTCTGCCTGCCGACGTAGTGTACATTGGCCGGGATGCAAGTTCATCGGCTCGCCCTTGGACTCAACCCCCACCGTCTTCCGATGCAGTACGCTTGCGAGGGCAAGGGTAGCGGCCACAGCCAGAAGGGTCGAAATCGCGAAAAGGGTGGAAAGCTCCGCGCCGGCCAGACCTGGTTGGAAGATGAGAGGTTGGACTGCCCAGAAAAACCAGAGGTAGGCGCCGCCGAGCAGGCTGGCGCCAAGTACGTAACCCCAACGCCATCGTTGCCGGCCGACCAATGAGAGGCCGGCCCAGTGGTAATGGGCCGCCATAAGTTGAAGGACCCCTAGAGTGGCGACGAACGTAAAGAGCAGATACCGTTCAGCCAACCCCGGAGGAAAGAAATGTAGCATCGGTTCTGCAAGTGCCTTTGACGTTGGAGTAGGTGCCTGGCTTGCCTTAATGCCAATCCAACTATAGCACACAGCGATCCCAATCGCAAAGTTCTTGCTCCTCCGTCCTGGGTTTTTTCAGTTCTCAAAGTCCGAAGGAGACAGAACGTCTCGAGCGAGTCGAAGGGGCCTTCGTGAGCACCTTCTGATCGGCTCAGGATCCTTGGCTCCGGTTCCGATTGCGGAGGACGAATCGCCCTGACCTCCTTCGAGCGCCCCGTGTTCCAGAACAAACGGTGCTCGCTAGTCGCCTCTGACAGCATTCCGAGCAATCACTAAGAATCGTCACTTTGACAAATGCGAAAAAGGCTGGTATTATTATATAGGTTATAATCCATAGTCTATTTGTGAGTGCGGGCTTGGGATAGAGGGCACAATCTAGCCGCCTTCGGAGTTCAGGTTGCTCTCCCCACAACTTCAATTCACAACTGTTGACATCTCCTATCATGTCTGGCACCATAGATAAGCTCGCCAGCTATGCCGTGGGCTTGCACTTTCAGGATTTGCCTCCTCGCATCGTACGGCAGGCTATGCAATCCATTCTCGATTCCGTTGGCTGTATGGTCGGCGGCAGTCGCATGACGCCTAGTCAGGTCGTGCTCAAGACACTAGGGGGGTTGACTACAGCCATCGGCGAGTGTACTGTGGTTGGTACGCCGTGGCGTGCCCCGTTGCCATGGGCCGTATATGCCAATGCGTACTTCAGCAACGCTTTGGACTTCGACGACACCCATGAACTCATCGGCCACCCTGGGGCCACAATTGTCCCACCAGCCATCTCCTTGGCTGAAGACCTGAACGCCTCCGGGCGCGATCTCTTGACAGCCGTCGTTGCTGGCTACGAGATTTCCGTGCGGATCGGTATGGCGACAAAGCCCTCGCCGGAACAAGGCGCGCTGGTCATAGGGTTCAGCACCTGGCAGATCTTTGGCGCGGCCACGGTTGCTGCCAAACTGCTAGGGCTAAACACCAATCAATTTGCGCATGCCCTGGCCATTGCAGCAACCAACGCGTCGGTCCCGTTCGTGCGCAAATCGGGGCGTAAAGAGCGGCCCTATGCTTGGGTCAAGAATAACTACGGATGGGCGTCCATGGGCGGGCTTGTCGCTGCGCAGCTCGCCGCACAGGGCTTTCGTGGCAATCTGACCATCCTGGATGGCGACAACGGTTTCTGGCGTATGGCCGGCTCCGACCAATGTGACTGGGCCGCTTTCACGGACGGATTGGGTAGTCGCTACGTGATCGAGGAGGTTGCCTTCAAACCGTACCCAGCTTGCCGCCACACACACTCCACCATTGACGCCATTACTGAGCTCATGACCCAGGAGAGACTTACACCTTCCACCGTGCGGGAGATAACCGTCGAATCCGATTCACAGCTCATACAAGACTTCATGGTGGACGTCCCGGATGACATTATAGACGCCCAATTCAGTGTGCCCTACGTCGCCGCTATGGCTGTCCTCGGCAAGACGCCCGGCTACGACTGGCTGAACACTGCCAATCTAACCGACGATGAGGTACTCTCCGTCGCCTCTCGCGTGCGAGGTGTCAGCGGCACTGAATTTCGCTCGAGTGATGGTGTGGGTCGCCGCGTACGGGTTGCCTTGACGACAGCCGGCGGGCAGCAGCACGTGGTATCCGTCGATGTGCCGTCGGGCGATCCAGAGGCACCGCTCTCAGATGATGCCCTTGCGACGAAGTTTGAGGTACTTACTTCGCCTATTCTCGGGCACGAGAAGTCGCAGGCGTTGCGAGCCCAAATTAATGCATTGGAAAATGCTCACAACAGCGACTGGATTCCTACTCTATTATCCGTGGAAGACGGCGCGACTGGCCCGCAGCAGTCTCACTGATGGAGGCTTACATGAAGGATGTCCGCTATCTCGCTCCGGCTACGATTCCAGAGGCCGTGCAACTGCTGGGCGAGTATGGCCAAGACACGATGATAGTAGCCGGCGGAACCGACGCGATGGTGGATCTCACCCTTGGTCGTGTGCAGCCACCCACCTACCTGATGTACATCGGGAATATTCGTGAGATGGATTACGTCCGAGAAGACTCAGGAACCATACGCATTGGTGCGCTCACTACCTATCGTACACTGGGCAGGTCCCGGCTTCTGTGGGACAAGGCCACTGCGTTGGCCGAGATTGCTGTCGACATCGCTGCACCGCCCATTCAGAATCTGGCAACCCTGGGTGGAAACATCGTCCGTGCCTCGCCCGCCGGCGACTCAATCCCCCCACTACTTGTCCTGGAGGCCACTGTAACATTGGTTGGTCCCGGCGGCTCCCGGCAGGTGCCCCTGGATCAGTTCTTTACTGGCCCCGGTCAAACGGTGCGGGCCGAAGACGAGCTACTAACTGAGATCAGCTTTCCCGTTCCCGGAGAGCGTACGGTGAGCATGTTCATCCGTCAGGGAAAGCGCAAGGCCCTCTACCTATCCGTGGCAAGCGCTTCGGTCTGTCTGACCCTGGTCCCTGGCGATGGTATCTGTGAAGATGCCAGAATCGCGTTGGGTGCCGTCGCACCAACACCCATCAGAGCACGCGAAGCAGAAAAGCGATTGATCGGCCAGCCATTCGACCCCGGCGTGATTAAAGCTGTGGCGCAGACGGCGGTGGCTGAAAGCCGGCCGATTGACGACGGGCGCGCCTCAGCTTGGTACAGACGCCAGATCACCGATGTACTTGTGCGCCGGGCCCTCCGGGGTGCGCGCGAGCGCATCGAGGACTAGAGAAATCCCCCGCGGAGGATGGCTCCACTATGGAATATACAGGCACGTTGAAAGTCAACGGACGCTGTCGATCGCTGACCGTACATCCTACGATGTCGCTGCTCGACGCTTTGCGCGAGAAGCTTGGCGTTACCGGACCGAAGAAGGGGTGTGGCACCGGCGATTGCGGCACTTGCCTCGTGTTGCTGGACGGCCTACCAGTGAATAGTTGTCTGGTCCCGGCCCTCGCAGCCCAGGGCAGAACAATCATTACCGTTGAAGGGCTGGGCACGCCGGCCAACCCCCATCCGCTCCAAGCAGCCATCGTCGAGCTGGGGGGGACCCAGTGTGGTATTTGCACGCCGGGAATACTCATCGCGCTGAAGGGGCTACTGGATGAAAACCCCGATCCCACGGAGGACGACATTCGCTTTGCCATCTCCGGGAATCTATGTCGCTGCACGGGATACATGAAGATCATTGAGACCGCGATGGAAGCGGCCAGGCGTATGGCCACGGCGCAGTGAGGAACCTGTATGGTCTGGCCTGAACCCGCTCAACTGTCTACCGATGTTCTCGTCATCGGCGGAGGCGCCACCGCCCTGCGAGCTGCCCTGGCAGCACGGGAACGATGTGACGACGTGACCATTGTCTCCAAAGGTCCTATCGCGCGTAGCGGCAATACCGTGATCTCTGGTGCTTCACTCGCCGCGGTTGTCAATGGTAGCGACGCAGAGCGCGAGGCCCACGTGCAAGATACGCTGCGAGGCGGCCAGTTTCTCAACGACGAAGATCTGGTGCGTGTGTTGGTGACTGAGGCCGGCCAACGCATTCAGGAATTGCAGGCCTGGGGGATCCCTTTCTACACGCAGGACGCTGACCTGCTTCGCCGCCACTCTCCGGGCCATTCTCGGCCGCGCAACGTACGCGTCCGCACTGCGGAGCATCGGCCGCCCTTGCAGGCCTTGGCCATCACACTGCCCATGCGCGATCGCATCGAGGCATTGGGTGTACGCTGCATCGAGCGAACGGGGGTTGTCGATATTTTGCTTTGTGATGGCGAAGCCATCGGTGCCTTGGCTATCAGTCACAACGACGGTCAGTTTCTGGAGATTCACGCGGGCGCCACGATTCTGGCCGCCGGTGGTGGAGGAAGCCTCTTTGCCAGGACCACCAACACCAGCGATGTGGTAGGTGAATCCTACGCGCTGGCGCTGCGGGCGGGTGCCACTCTTCGGGACATGGAGTTTGTACAGTACCATCCGCTAGGTGTCACACATCCTTTCAAACTGACGCTTTTGGATTCCATCTTTCATGACGGTGCTGTGTTGCGCAACAGCCGGCACGAACGCTTTATTCGCCGCTACGCGCCGGAGACGTTGGAGACGGGCACGCGAGATGTGGTCTCCAGGGCGATCTTTGCCGAAGTCAAGGCCGGCCGGGGTGTCGACGGAGGCGTCTATCTTGATTGTTCGCGCATCAAGCCCGACGCCTTAGCCACCCGGTATGACGACCTGGTTCAGGCCTTCGGCGAGCATCAGATTGATCTTGCGAGCGAGTACGTCGTCGTCTCACCTCAGGCTCATTTCTTCAACGGTGGCGTGTCCATTGACGAGTGGGGTTGGACGGGCATTCCTCGACTCTTCGCCGCGGGAGAAGCAGCCGGCGGTGTGCACGGAGCCAACCGACTGCCCGGCAACGCGCTGCCTGAAACCCTGGTGTTTGGTGCTCGATCAGGGCAGGCGGCTGCAGGAATCGCTCTAACGGAGCCTGGGCTGCCGGCACTTGCTGCTCGTGCGTGGCCTGAACGGATGCATCCGCCAAATGGCAACGTGTCGTTATCCAGTCTGAAGGTAATCCTGAGACGGACCATGTGGTCCGAAGGCTCGATTGTCCGCTCCAGACGATCTTTGGAACGCACGAAGGAGGCCATTGCCGAGACACGGACTGGGCTCGCCGACGTAGCACTGCATGGCCCTCGTGACATGGCGTGCTATTTCGAGCTGGAGAACATGTGCCTCACGGCGGAAGCTATTGCTGAGGCTGCGCTGATACGCACAGAGAGCCGCGGTGCCCATTTCCGCGAAGACTATCCTCGGCAAGATGACGAGCATTGGCTTGGCAACATCATCATAAGCCTTGCGGAGGACAACGTTCGGGGGCGTTTTTCAATGCTCATGACTGTCCATCGAGGTGACAATGCAAGAGGGGAGGTGGTGCTCGCGTAACGATATCGGCGAAGGATTTTGTATGCATGGAGGGATCTGGGTCATCGCTAGTTGCCAAAACACTGAAGGAGGTTTAGAAGATGAGCTTCTCGAGTAGGAAGTCGGGACGAACGTGGTTCGTCCTAGGAGTCGGCATGGTGATCGTCGGTTTGGTCCTGAGCGCATGCGCCACACCTACGCCGGAAAGGGTGGAGGTCGAGGTCACCAAGGTGGTCGAGAAGGAGGTGAAGGTCAAGGAAACCGTCGTCGTTGAGATAGATCAGCGCCGTGGTGGGACTGTCCGGGTTGGGTTAGCTACTGGTTTTGAGAATCTCGACCCCATGGTCTCTTCCGCATGGTCAGATCGGGTGGCAGCTCATGCGATCTATGATCCGTTGGTTGACCTGGACGAGAACCTCAACATCGTGCCCATGCTGGCCAAGTCGTGGGAAATCTCGGACGATGGTCGAACATACACATTCCACCTGCAAGAGGGCGTCAAGTTCCACGACGGCACAGATTTTAACGCTGAGGCTGTGAAGTTTAACTTCGAGAACATCCTCGATCCCGATGTGCAGTCAACCCAGCGGGCTGACATGTCTGTCATCGAGTCGATGGAGGCCATTGATGAACACACAATTGCCATCACGCTGAAACACCCCTTCGCGCCTTTCCTGAGCGTTCTCACGGATCGGGCGGGGATGATACGCTCTCCTGCCGCCGTGCAGAAATTCGGGGAGGACTACACGCGCAATCCGGTGGGTACCGGCCCCTTCAAGCTTGGCGAGTGGGTAAAGGATGACCACCTCACTGTGGAGCGCAACGAGAACTATTGGCGTGAAGGGCTCCCCTATCTAGATCGGGTGGTTTTCAGGGTCATTCCTGACAGCACAGCTCGTCTCACGGCCCTCAGAACTGGGGATATTGACATCCTGGATGAGGTGGCCCCCAAAGACATAGCCACCCTAAAGCGAGATCAGAATCTGGTCTATAGAGAAGTGCCGGGGCTCGGCTTCGAGATGATCCGCATCAACACCACGGCGCCACCGTTCGACAATGTGGCCTGCCGGCAGGCGCTGGCCTACGCCATCGACCGCGAGGCCCTGCTGCAATCTGTCTTCTTCAGCACCGGTGCCGAGGGACGCGGTTCTGTCCCACCCACTAGTTGGGCCTGGAGCGAAGGAGTCAAGGGCATTGACTATGACCCAGATATGGTGCGACAGAAGCTGGAGGAGTGCGGTAAGCCTGATGGTTACGACTTTGAGATGATCATCTGGCAGCGCCCGCTAGACCAGACTTTGGGCCAGGCCGTACAAGCCATGGCCGGCGATTTCGGTATCAACGTTAAGCTGACCACCATGGAGGTTGCGGCTGGCTTCGCCCGCATCCGTGCCGATGACTTTCAGGCGGGGCAGTCCTGGTGGAGTGGTCGGGTGGACCCCGATGGTAATCTCTACCGCCACTTTCACAGCTCGGCCATCGAGGGTGGCAACAACTTCATGAACTTCAGTCACGACGAGATCGATGAACTCCTCGAGGCCCAACGCGAGGTGGCGAATCCAGAGGAGCGCAAGAAGATCATCGCCGAGGCCGAGCAGATGATCATCGACCAGGTGCCCATGGTTTTCTATCACTTCATCCCTATTGTGCGGGCGCACAGCCAACGCATGCAGGACTACGTCCAACAGCCCGATGGGATGATGCGCTTCGAGACGGTGTGGATTGCTGGGGCGGGCAGCCAATAGCGGTGTTCCTGTTGCTTGGGGGGAGGGAGTTCCTCTCCCCCCAAGCAACGCTGCTCGAGTGAAAGATCAAGCAAAGAGAGCTCACATCGTGACGAAGTATCTGGTGAGGCGTCTGATCTCGACCGTTCCTGTTCTGCTAATCGTTACACTGATGGTCTTTTCCGTTCTACACCTGGCACCCGGCGACCCGGCTGTGATAATGCTGGGGGAGGAATATAGCGAGGAGTTGGCCGCCCAGGTGCGCGCTAAGCTGGGACTCGACCAGCCCATTTACATCCAGTACCTGCGCTGGGCCGGAAGCGCCCTGCGCGGTGATCTTGGCTCATCTCTGCGCACACGCCAACCCGTTTTGGAGGCCATCGGCCAGCGGCTGCCCGTAAGTATTCAATTGGGCGCATTGGCGATTCTCATTGCTTTGACAATCGCTGTCCCTATTGGTATCTTATCGGCGCTGAAACGCAATTCCCTACTCGACATAGTCGGAACCGGATTCGCGCTGGTGGGGGTAGCCATGCCCAATTTTTGGCTGGGCATATTGCTTATCTTTCTCTTCGCACTCATTTTGCGTTGGCTACCGGCGACGGGTTATGTGAATCCGCTAGAGGATCCGGTAGGGGGCATCAGATCGCTGCTCATGCCGGCATTAACCTTGGGTGCGGCAATGTCCGCGGTTATCATGCGTCAACTCCGTGCCAACCTGCTGGCGGTCCTGGGAGAACAGTATATCATCACGGCGCGAGCCAAGGGCCTCCACGAACAGACAGTTATTCGTTCACACGCACTCAAGAATGCGCTCATCCCGGTGGTAACCATTCTCGGCCTGCAAGTCAGAACCATCATTGGGGGGACCATTATCATCGAAATGATCTTCGCGCTCCCCGGCATCGGGCGCCTGGTCGCCAGCTCGGTGTTTACTCGGGATTATCCGATGGTGCAGGGTGTGATCTTGGTGATGGCTTTGGCTGTGATCATCAGTAATCTCATTGTGGACCTGGCGTACGCGTATCTAGACCCGCGAATTCGATACGAGTGAAGCATCCTGAATAACTCGTCGTTTGCATGAATCTTGAGGGGAATTGGTGATGGCTGTCGGACAACGCATCCCGAAATATGACGGTATCGCCCATGCCACCGGTGCCACGAAGTATATCGCAGACATCCAACTGCCAGGCATGGTTCACGTCAAGGTCAGGGGGAGTGATCACCACAACGCGCGGATCTTAAGCGTAGATACCAGCAAGGCCGAGGCGTTGTCCGGCGTTGTCTGCGTTCTGACGTATCGAGACGTCCCACAGAACCGGTTCGGTTACTCCAACGACCAGTTGGTGCTGGCGGAAGAGTACACGCGCTACGTGCACCAGCCGATCGTGGCCGTCGCTGCTGAAGATGTGACTATAGCTGAAGAAGCGGTCAAGCTGATCGATATCGAGTACGAAGTGTTGGAGCCCGTCTTTGATCCGTTGGAGGCGATGGGGCCGGATGCCCCGGTGATACACGAGGGTGGAAATGTATGGAACTTCGGCACTTACGATCGTCTGCGCATCCGGCTGGGCGACGTGGAACAGGGTTTCAGCGAGGCAGACTACGTTTTCGAAGATGTTTTTATCAGCCAGTGGCAAGAACAGGCCCCTATCGAGACTCACGCGGCCTTCGCCGAGGTGGACCCACGGGGCAAGGTGACGGTACACACCGTGGGTCACAGGGTCTTCTCCTTTCAGGAACACCTGGCTGAGGTGCTGCAGATGCCGCTTACGAAGGTGCGCGTGGTAGGTGGCACTGTTGGTGGTAGCTTTGGCGGAAAGGGCGAGCTGGCTTGCGAAGCCGTTGCCGCGTTGGTGGCGTTAGAGACCGGTCGCCCCGCCAAGTGGGTCTGGACGCGGGAGGAAGAGTTCACCCTCTCTACAAGCCGCAGCTCATACATCTTGAAAATGAAAACGGGGGTCAAGAAAGACGGCACCATCGTGGCGCGCCAGGTAAAGTCCATCAAGGACAGCGGTGCCTACTTCATGGACGGTGGTACAGGGATCAAAAAGAATGCTATTTTCGGTCGCGGCCCTTACAACATTCCCGACTACCACTACGATGGTTACCTGGCTTTCACCAACAAGACCCCCGCCGGGGCGCTACGCAGCTACGGCGTAGCTGTAGACACCATGGCCTTCGAGCAGCAGATGGATAGGATTGCCAGAGAACTCGGGATGGATTCTATCGAGATTAGGTTGAAAAACACCCTGCGTGATGGAGACATCAGTGCCACCGGCCATCCTCACGATGTCGTCTCCGCAGAAGAAGTGTTGAAGGCAGTGGCTGAGGCCTACCGCTGGGAAGCACGAAAGCCGCTGGAGAGCGACGGGGTGATCAAGCGGGGGCGTGGTGTCTGCGTGAGCCACATGAATACAGGGGCCACCCGGGGTGGCGAGTCCAGCATGGCCCAGGTACGCATCAACGCCGATGGCACTGTCAATCTGCTCATCGGTACAGTAGACGTGGGCCAAGGTGCGAAGACGGTCCTGGCTCAGATGACTGCAGAGGTATTAGGTATTCCGCTGGAGACGATCACCGTGACCAATGCCGACACGGAGACCACTCCCATAGACGCCGGCACGGGCGCCAGCCAGGTCACCTACGTGACGGGCAACGCGGTGAAGAACGCTGCTGAGGACGCGCGCCGGCAGTTGCTGGAGGTGGCTACAGAAGAGATGGAAATTGCGCCAGAAGACCTGGACATAAAGGACGGCCTGATCTTTGTCGAGGGTTTTCCCGAGCGCAATCTCACTTTTGCCGAAGTGGCCTACAAAGCGGTCAAGGAGCAAGGGCGTTTCCTGATGGGCAAGGGCAACTACGTCATTACCACCACTACCCCCTTCAACTACGAGACCGGCATGTGCGTGCCGTACGAGGCGTACGGATACGGCGCGAGCATCGCTGAAGTCGCGGTGGATACCGAGACCGGCGAGGTGACCGTGGAGAAACTGTACACGGCATGCGACGTGGGTAAAGCCATCAATCCGCTGTTGGTCGAAGGACAGATTGAAGGTGGCGCCAGCATCGATCTGGGCTTCGCCTTGACGGAGAACATATACCCTGGCTATCCGGCTTTCGACTTCAAGACGACCGGCTTCCACGACTACTTGCTGCTTACCGCGATGGATATGCCGAGGCAGATGCAGCCTGTCATTGTGGAGAAGCCCTCCACGCGAGGACCGTGGGGCGCTAAAGGCATTGGTGAACTGACGACCACGGTTGTCGCAGGGGCTGTGCTTAACGCTATTTACGATGCCACAGGGGTACAGATCAAGCGGGTACCGGCTTCACCGGAGACGGTACTGCGTGCACTCAAGGAAGGCGAAAACAGCATTATCGAAGCCGTGATCAGGGACCGCGAGGTCTAGACTGGTGACCGCATGGCAGGGAGTTGAAAGAGGACACAAAGTAGCCAGTCGCGCTGCCCTGCTGCAGCGGCTGTCCAGGACCAAGCCAAAGCACTGACCGTTGCCGGCATCCTGCTGGCATAAGGCGAAGGAGAGAAGTGATGGGACCCTACAAGACCGATATCGTGGCGGATTATATCTCGACGACCGCGTTTGACGGTCTGCCGCGTGACGTTGTACACCTGGCGAAAACCGCTATCCTAGACAGCATCGGCTGTGCCTTCGGCGGAGTCACCGCTGAGTTCGGTCAGTACGATCTGGAGATCGTGAAAGAGATGGCAGGAACGCCGGAAGCGACGATTATCGGCGACGGGACGCGTGTGCCCGCGATGCATGCCGCCTTCGTCAACACCGTACTGGCAAACGTGATGGACTACGACGACACGTATCTGCGGGCCTCGAGCCATCCCGGTGCGCCCATCATTCAGTCGGCGTTGGCGCTGGCCGAGAAGAGCGGTGCTTCGGGCAAGGCACTCATAGCCGCCGTGGTCACCGGCTACGAGGTGGCGTTGCGCATCGGCCTTGCCGTGCGTCCGTCGGCGGAACGGTTGAGGCAGGGACCTATCACGGGTTGGTTGGTTTTCGGCCCGGCCGCGGCGGGCGCCAACATGCTAGGCTTCGACGCTGACACTGCCCGCCGTGTGCTGGGAATTGCCGGTCGTGGCCTGACTGGCCGCGCCCGGTCGCCTCAGGGGGCTGATGGCCTGGGCGAAAACGATCCGAAGACAGGTCGTTACAAGATCGGGTTCGCCCTCAGTTCGTTGTTGGGCGTACTCTCTGTGCTGCGTGCGGCGAAAGGCTATCCGTCGCCGCGCGCGATCCTTGATTCCAGCTTCTGGACAGCGCTGGGCAGTGATCGCTGCGTCTACGACGAGATTGTCAACGGGCTGGGCAGCGAGTATCGGCTGCGTGAAGTAGGCTTCAAACCCTACCCTTCCTGCCGTTGGTTGAACCCTCCCGTGGACGCAGTGCGGGCTGTCCTGCAAGAACATTCACTGGAAACAGAGAACATAGAGCGGGTGCGGGTCTCGGCCTACAAGGTTCTGGAAGGGTTGGGGCGAATCAGGCGACCAATGTCCATGCTGGAGGCCGAGTTCAGCCTGCCTTACGCAATTGCGATGGCCCTTCTGGAGACGCCGGCCGGGCCGAGGTGGTACCAGCCCCGCCATTTCCAAGATCCGTTGGTTCAGCGGTTAGAAGACCTGGTAGAGGTTGAAACAGACCCACGGGCCGATACGTTGTGCTTCGAAGAAGGTCGATTGATCTGCACGGTGGAGATCACCACGCGCGACGGCGACACTTACTCGCACTATGTTGCGGTGCCTAGGGGTGAACCAGACAACCCCATGAGCGACGAAGAGTTTGCCGAGAAGTTTATGGGTTTGGCGGAGCCGGTGATCGGCGCGGAACGGAGCCGGCGGCTGCTAGGCACGCTGATGGAGCTGGAGACCGTGCCCAACATCCACGAAGCAACTGAGCTGTTCGGGCCAGTGGCGAGACAGTGAAGGTGCGAAAAAACAAGGCTGGAGCTTCGATAATCGATTGAACGGACACTAAGGAGGAGAGAGACTGTGGCCCTGAAACTTGCTAGGGCAATGAGTCGCATTGGTACGGAGACGGCCTTTGAGGTACTGGCGAAAGCCAAGGCTCTGGAAGCTCAGGGAAGGGAGATCATCCATCTGGAAATCGGCGAGCCTGATTTCGATACGCCTGGTCACATCATCCGGGCAGCGATCGAGGCGCTGCAGAGTGGTCATACCCACTACGTTCCAGCCGCCGGCATCCCCCAACTCCGGGAGGCCATAGCCGCACACGTCTCGGCCAGCCGCAATGTTGCAGCCCGGCCGGAGCACGTAGTCGTCACCCCGGGGGCCAAGCCCATCATGTTCTTCACCATCCTGGCCATGTGCGAGCCGGGCGACGAGGTGATCTACCCCAACCCTGGCTTCCCCATCTACGAGTCGATGATCAACTTCGTGGGTGCCACACCGGTTCCCGTCCCGTTGCGGGAGGAGCGGGAGTTCCGTTTCGATCAGGATGAGTTTCGAAGCCTGGTGACAGACAGAACGAAGCTGATCATCCTCAACTCGCCGCAAAATCCGACAGGCGGAATGCTAAACAGACAGGACCTGGAAGTCGTCGCTGAGATGGCTGAGACCTACGATGCCTGGATTCTCTCCGATGAGGTGTACTCACAGATCTTGTACGAAGGGGAACACAGCAGCATAGTCAGTCTTCCCGGAATGCAGGAGCGGACCATCCTCCTCGATGGGTTCTCCAAGACCTATGCCATGACCGGTTGGCGGTTGGGGTATGGCGTCATGCCAACACCTTTGGCGGAGCAGATCACGACGCTGATGGTCAACTCCAATTCCTGCACGGCAGCCTTCACCCAGGTAGCCGGCGTAGCTGCCCTGAAGGGGCCGACCAATGAGGTTGAGGCGATGGTGGCTGCCTTTCGGGAGCGCCGAGATGTCATCGTAAACGGTCTCAACGCTATCCCGGGAATCCGCTGCTTGCGGCCACAAGGAGCCTTCTACGTCTTCCCTAACATCGAGGGGACAGGGATGAGCTCGCGGAGGCTGGAAGGATTTCTCCTGGAAGACGCCGGCGTCGCAGTGCTTAGTGGCACGTCCTTCGGACGTTACGGGGACGGTTACCTGCGCTTCTCATACGCCAACTCGGTGGAGAACATCGAGAAGGCCCTGAAGTGTATAGAGGCGGCACTGTACAGAGCGACGTAAACTGTGCACTCAATGCCAGTAAGTTAAGACCTCCGAGGTCTTCGGACAGGTGTCTCGTCCTGCAAAATATGGCGTATTTGCAGTGACTTTCTGTTGCGCAAGGGATCACAAAGACCTCGGAGGTCTAAGCGATCGCTTAACTTACTGACATTGACTGTGCACTAAACGGATTGTTTCGTGAGAGAGTTGCGATCCGCCTGATCTCTTCGAAGGAGTGTTACGTTAATGGATAACTTCTTAGAACCAGACCTGATGATGCCTACAGCGAGCGCACTGCAGCTCACAAAGCCGGACCTCGTTTGTGCAACCTTGCGGGAAGCCATTATTTCTGGACGGTTAAGCCCAGGTGAGCACATCGGTCAGCAAGAGTTGGCTGAGCGGCTTGGCGTCAGTGCTACTCCTGTGCGCGAGGCGCTGCGCAAGCTAGAAGCTTTGGGAATCGTGACCTATGCTCCTCATCGTGGGTCACGAGTGTCAGTATGTGATCGTCAGACGGCGGAGGAAATCTACCGCGTTCGGTCAGTTCTGGAAGGCCTCGCCGTCCAAGAGGCAGTAAACAATATCACAGAAAACGAGTTAGAACGACTGGACAAACTCGCTTTTGAGGTGATGCCGCGCCTGATGGAGCAGGGCATGCATACCCAAAACTTCGTTGATATGCGCAAGGCCAACTACGAGTTCCACAAGGTGCTTTGTGGCGCCTCTCGAATGACGGTCATTCCTGAGATTGTGGAGAACCTGTGGGCGCGGGCAGCAATACCCGATGATCTCTTCATTGTGGTTAGTGATCGTGCTCGCATGGCTGTAGAAGAGCACGTTGAAGTCATGCAGGCCATACGGGCAGGCGACGGGGATAAGGCACGTCGTTTGATGGAGACCCACATTGACAACGCCCGCCTGGCCTATCTCGCGTATCTCAGCCGCTGACTCACCAGCGCCCGTTGGAGGCTGTGAACTGTGTTAGACGTTACCGAGTATTTACTCTCTGATGTCCTGGTCATCGGCGGTGGGCCGGCGGGTTGTCGCGCCGCTGTGGAAGCTGTCGAATACGTGGCAGATGTGATCATTGTTGACCAAGGGGTGATAGGGGGCGCTGGGCACCAGCCGGCCGACGACGTGACGTACGCTGCGGCGATCCCTCGCGATGACTGGCCCGATACATGGCGAGGCCATTTCGAAGACACGGTCCGTGCCGGGGAGTACATTGGGGATCAACGCCTGGCTCGTATTCTCGCTCGGGAGGCCCTGCGGAACGCTCATGAGCTGGAGCGATACGGTCTCCGGTGGTCCAGAGCAAAGAACGGGTACTTCGACCAGCAGGGAGCTCCCGGACACCGCTATCCTCGGAGACTCCATGTCAACGGCGGCACTCACGAGACGCTGAGCAATGCGCTGGTGTCAGAAGCCCGCCGGCATGTTGGCATCCGCATCGTTGACAATACCTTCATTTCCACGCTGCTTCAGCATCGGGGAGAGGTAGTAGGGGCTGTTGGTATCGAGAAGGAGACGGGAGATGTCCTGGTTTTCACGGCCGGCAGCGTTATCCTGGCTACCGGGGGAGTGGGAACCTTGTACGGACTCGAAGCAGGCGGGGGGATGGGCATGGCTCTGGGGTACCGCATTGGCGCAGCGCTGGTGGCACCCGAGCTGCATCAGTTCGACCCGGCAGCAGAGAGGGGCAAAACCTATCGCTACACCCTGGGGGGCCTTCGCATCAACGAGCATTGCGAGACGAATATGCCTGGCCTCTACGCCGCTGGAGAGGCGGCGGGTGGGACGCACGGTGCCTGCGTGCTGCCTGGGAATGAGCTAACCGATGCCATGGTGTTCGGCGCTGTGGCCGGCCGTTCCGCGGCACTGGCTCGACGACGTGTGCCGCGTATCAAAGAAGAAGGCGTCAAAGACGAACTGCTCCGTTTGCGCAAACTGTTGCGTGGCAAGAAGGGGTACAAAGGCGAGAGGGTGTCCCTCGCGCAAATTCATTCGAGGCTTATCTCCGCTGTGCGTGAATTCGCCGGCCCCGTCCGCACGGCTGCTAGTCTGACACAGGCTGCCGGGATCCTCCGCGAACTAAGTGAGGAGTCGTTACTTCACGTCCAAATATCTGACTCAGATGCGTCAGTGGCCAAAATCGCGGCTCTCATCGAACTTATCGAAACCGAGAACATGCTGCAGATCGCCAGGCTTATCGTGCAAGCGGCACAAATGCGCACAGAAACCCGCGGTGCCCACGTACGGCCTGATTATCCTGACACGGATGACAACGAGTGGCTGAGCAACATCGTCGTCAGAACGGAGCAAGGTGACGACAATTTCTCGACAATTCCCGTAGAGTTGTCACACCTCTGTCGCTCCTCGTGATCCATTTATATGTTCACGGACGAGAAGTAAAACATGGCGAATCAATGCCAGGAGAAAAGGGCTAGCGCTGGGGGACCACTACGGGTCAAGGTCTTTCGCTTCGACCCAACGCGAGACGACGAGCCGTACTGGCAAATCTACACGGTGCCGCGTCACCGGGCGACGCGGGTGCTCGATGTCCTGGAATACATCCAGGATGAGCTAGACCCGGAGTTAGGCTACCGCCGCCATATCTGTCGGGACCTGGTCTGCGATAGTTGCTTCGCCCAGATTGATGGTCGCGCCAGCAAGACGTGTCTCTACACCGTCAGGCCTGAAACCGACGAAATTGTCATCGAGCCCTGGCGGGACTACGAGCACATCCGGGATCTCATCGTAGATTTCGATCGACCAAAGCAAAAGGCATGATGTACATCGATTGGCTGGAAGACGAGGTAGTGCAAATCATGGGAAGCCGGGAAGCGTGGTATGCTTGAGCTTGATGGGTATCGCAAGACAGATGTCCTGGTCGTCGGCACCGGCGCTGCAGGGTGCCGCGCCGCCATCGAGGCGGCGGAATATGGCGCCGACGTGGCGCTGGTCTCTAAGGGGGCCTATGGTCGGTCCGGGACGACCAACATGGCAGAAGTCGTCTACGCCGCCGGCCTGGCCCACACCGACCGCAACGACAAGCCCTGGTACCACTTCGAAGACACGGTGGTCGAAGGGCACTGGCTCGGCGATCAGCGCCTGATCAAGATCCTGGCCGATGAGGCGCCCAAGACCGTGTACGATCTGGAGCGGTACGGGGTACCCTGGTACCGTATGGAGGACGGCAAGTATTACTACCAGCTCCCAACCCCAGGTCATCGCTACGATCGCGGCGTTCACTTCGATGAGAGAACCGGCCGCAAGGTACAAGATGCGCTCGTGAAAGAGGTAAACAAGCACGTTAAGATACATCCTCAGAGCGACATGATGGTTGTGGGCTTGTTGGTGGATGACGGCAGGCTAGTGGGCGCCAGTGCCATTGACCTGCATCGGGGCAAGTTGGTTATCTACGAAACGAAGGCCGTGATTCTTGCCACCGGCGGTGCTGGCATGATGTACCAGGTTAATGACATGGAGCGAGGCTCCACTGGTGATGGCATCGCCATGGCCTACCGGGCGGGCGCGGAATTGATTGCGCCGGAAATGCACCAGTTTTTCCCTACTGCCTTCGTCTGGCCGGAAACCATGCGGGGCACTATCGTCACGACTAGTAACTTATGGGTCTTCGGTTTGCGGATGTACAATGCCCTGGGTGAGCGGTTCATGGAGCGCTACGATCCCGTGGAGAAAGAGAACGTGCCGCGCGATGTGCTCACCCAGTGCATCTTTCGAGAAATCGTTGAGGGACGCGGAACGGAGCACGGAGGGGTTTGGTTGGACGCGACCAATATCGAGGGCTGGGACCGGCTACGCCGAGACCGCGCGCGCTCGTACATCTGGCCGGCCAAGTTGGGTGTGAATACCGATCGCTTCGAGATCGCCCCTACCTACCACTTCACCATGGCCGGTATCCGCATTGACACCGACGCCCAGACCAACATCGATGGCCTGTACGCTGCCGGTGAGGTTGTCGGCGGTATTCACGGCGCCAACCGGATCGGCGGCAACGCACTGCCCGAATGCCTGGCTTTTGGAGCCATCCCTGGACGACACGCGGCGCTCGCGGAACGGCCCAATCCCATCGTCAGCGACGGCATGGTCAAGGACGAGATGCGGCGTCTTACCAAGCTCCTGGTTCCTCGTAGGGAAGGCGACTTGCGTCCCGTCGATGTACTTCGCGAGTTGCAGCAAATCATGTATCGGCACGTCGGCATCGTTCGCGATGCCGATAGCCTGCGCGAAGGGATCGATAATATCGAGCGGCTGTGCCACGAAGACATGCCTCGGGTAGGCGTTGGCGCCGGGAAGGTGTTCAACTGGGAGTGGATCTGGACGATCGAACTGGACTGCATGCTAGAGCAGGCCAAAATCTACGCCCAGGCAGCGCTGATTCGTACGGAGAGTCGTGGAGCTCACTATCGGAGCGACTACCCTGAGGTGGACAACGAGAACTGGCTCAGGAACATCGTGGTGCGTAAGGAGGCCGGTGAGCCCCATTATTACCAGGAGCCCGTCGAGTTTCCATACATTGCCCCGGATGACGCGAGGCGAGGGAATCAGTCAATAGGAGTGCCATGACGTGGAAATTGCCAACAGCGTTTTCGAGGTCATTGGCAACGCGCCTATGCTACGCTTGAACAAAGCTGAAATCAATGTCATCGATCTAGAACAGGAAAAGGAGTTGCCCGATCTCAGTGTCCACAGCGGTGTCATCGGGACTGTCCAGCGCCAGAAATGCCGCGATCTAGAGTCAGTCTCGTCCGATGTGTGGTGTGCACGCCAGTTTGGCAACCCGGAGAACGTTACCAACATCATCATAGGGAGGAACCGTTATGACCGTTAGTAAAGAGGTCAGGGATAGAGTCCTGGCCAACATCCGTGAGGAAGATCTCATCGAACTCTCACGTAAGTTGATCAGTATCCCCAGTGAGACAGGGAACGAAAAGGAAGTGAGCGATTTCG
>JBHIAO010000001.1:0-62140 GCA_046758565.1 Anaerolineae bacterium | reverse complement strand
GGGGCGGGATGCTCCTTCACCCAGGGCCTCCCGCGCCAGTCCGGCCAGCCTGTACCGGCGCTTCTCCCCTTTGCCCCTCGCTTCCAGCCACCCGAACCGGATCAACCGGTCGAGTTGGGCCAGCGCCTCAGCGGAGGACTTTTGGAAGAGGCCGGTCACGCGCTTCAGGTCTACCGACTCTTCCTCCTGCAGCGTGTGCAGGATCAGCAGGTCGTCCAGCATGAGGGGCTTCCCGGCCCGGCCTTGCTCAATGACAAAGCGGGCAAAGGCCAGGTCGGCCACTCCTCCGGCCAGCACGACTGTCACTCCGGTTTCGTCCGACCGCCCGTAGTCCGGCGGACGGTGGCCGGTGCGCAACTGGCCATCAAAGATCAGGTCAATGCCGCGCCCGGTCCGCTCCACCAGACCGATGCGCTTGAAGGCGTCGGCCAACACCGGGTTGCGCGGCTTGGGGCGCACCACCAGCAGGCTTCGCCCTGAGGCTCGGCCCGAAGGGTTGTCCAGGCGCACGCCTTCCACAAACCCACCCGGGTTGCTGACTTCGATCCGGTCCTCATACCACTGCACGTACACCGTCCCCAGCCGGGCGTAGTCGCGGTGGAGGAGCGCGTTGTGCACCGCCTCGCGGAAGGCGGCCGGCGCGTACTCAGGCAGGCCAATCCGCTGCATCCCGATCATCAACTCCTCCTCCTGCAGGCGGCAATCATGTTCCCTCCCTGGGCAGCCCGAACGAGTCTCGGATTTCGACCTCGACAGGTCGGGGGTTCCGGAGCCCTCAACGTGTTGAGGCATGCTCTATTGCCTCAGCCGGAATATCATAGCCGCTGAGGATGCGCACCTCGCGCGCTGCATACTCCAGCCGGTGGGCTGGATCCTGAATACACACCGGCTCTGTGTCGGGTCCTGCCTCCAGCGGATCCCACACCACGTATAGCCAGTAGGTGTCGCGCAACTGCCGCGCCTTGAGCCACTGGTTGGTACCCAGGTGCACGGGCTGACCCCGCGCCCGGCCTTTGACCTCAATGCGCCGCACCGGACGGTGGCCGGTGGCTGGATCAGCCGGCCCCAGGCTGCGGATGTCGAAACCCGGTCCCCGCTCGTCTGAGATGTCGAAGGGCTCCCAGCCGCGCCGGCGCTCGTAGTCCATCACCACTCGCATGGCGGCCAGTTCCACGCGCCGGCGGGCTTCGGCATCCTCGGGCCAGGCGGCTGCCGGTTCAGCTTCCAGAACCCGACCGGGGGGCAGCACCCAGACGCTGGCCAGGTGGCGCACCGGCCCGCTGCGGGCGATGGCCAGGCGGTCCAGGCCGGCCAGCCGGTCGCGGCGCGCCCGGTGCAGATCTTCCAGGTCCCGCTCCGCCTGCTGGCGGGCCAGGGCCACCTCTTTTTCGCCGCCGGCCTCGCGGGCTCTCAGCCCCATCACCCGGCGTTCGGCGGCGCGGATGCGGGCCTCAAACGACTTTTCCAGGTACTCGCGCACCACCTGGGCGTGGTGCTGCCGCTCAGCCTGAATCTCCTGACGCCTGGACAACTGGTAGCCGGCTTTGACAAAGTCGGTCGCTGCTTCCAGGGAAGGGTGGCTGGGTGGCTGAGTGGCTGGGTGGTTGGGATGTGGAGCGAGGTCGTGAAGCACGTCGGGCGACAAGAGGGAGAAGCGTGGAGCGTAAGGCGTGGAGCGAGAGGCGAAAAGCGAAGAGCGCTCTTCGCCCCACGCCCTTCGCTCTTCGCCTGCTTGCTCTTCGCACACTGCCAGCAGCTCGGCGTGAATCGGATGGCTTTCCTCCCCCCGGATCTCCATCTCCAGGAAGTGGATCCAGTAGGGCACATCGGTCGTTCCGTCCAGGAAGACCGCCGTCTGGCCACGCAGGGGGGCCAGACGCTCGTTCAGCTTTTCGTCCACGGTGGCGTACAGGGCGTGACCTGGCCCGGTCAGCACGGCATCCAGGTGTTGATCCTGTTCCAGGTGCTCTTTCTGGAATGTTACCTTGCGGTAGCTGGA
This sequence comes from Anaerolineae bacterium, assembly GCA_046758565.1. GTDB lineage: Bacteria > Chloroflexota > Anaerolineae > Epilineales > JAANWY01 > JBHIAO01. The sequence goes on along the minus strand of JBHIAO010000001.1, from coordinate 60,141 downwards.
CTCCGGCTTGCCCAGCCGGCGCACCGCCTCCAATCGCTCGGAGCGGAGGTCCTGGGGCACGTGGGGCACACGCCACAACCCGTCGGCCCGGGACTCGACCCGCAGGCCCACCGCTTCGGAGGCAGCCAGGAACTGGCGGGCCACGTACTCAGGCATCAGTCGCCGCTCCTCAGCCTCGAAGTTGGCCTCCTGGAAGGCGCTGAAGTCCACGTGGGCGCGGGCCAGGGCGATGCCGGTTGCCTCCTCGTACTGCTGCAACCGCGCCGGGTCCAGGCGGTCAATCTGGTCCAGGTACTCATCCAGCCGGCGGGGATCGTAGGCTGCCTCGCGCAGCATCTCGGGCAGGTTTACGCGGTTGAGGGACAGCACCTCGCCGATGACGTCGTAGACCCGCTCTCGGCCCAGGGCGTCGCGCATCTGCTCCAGCTTGTCCAGCAACCGCTTGAGGATGCGCCCCTCGACGACCGGCTGGCCATCCTGCGCTTGCTCGGCCACGAAGTTGAAGACGTAGACGTCCCGCTCCTGGCCGATGCGGTGGATGCGGCCCATGCGCTGTTCCAGACGAGTCGGATTCCAGGGCAGGTCGTAGTTGATCATCAGATGACAGAACTGGAGATTGATGCCCTCGCCGGCGGCCCCGGTGGCCACGCAAATCTGCCGCTGGATGCGGAACTCCTCCTGGGTTGCCTTGCGCTGGTGGGGGTTCATGCCGCCGTGGATCTCGCAGGTGGTATAGCCCCAACGCTCCAGGTGCTCCCGCAGGTGGGCCAGCGTGTCGCGATGCTCGGTGAAGATGAGCAGCTTGCCCCGGCGGTCCTGCAGTTCCCCGAACTGGGCGCGTGCCAGGCACTCCCGCAGCGCGGCCAGTTTGCTGTCAGGGGCGTTGTCGCGCACCTGTCAGGCCCGCTCGGCCAGGTCTCGGAGGGCAGCCACCTCCATGCGCAGTTGCTCCATTTCGACCGCAGCGGTGAACTCGTCAGTCAGCCGATCGCGGGCCACCTCGTCCAGGTCGTCCTCGTCCTGTTCCTCGTCGGTCAGCCGGCCTCGGAGTCGCTCCAGGTAGCGGGCACGCTCCTGGGGCGACAGGGCTTCCAGCTCTTGCAGCAGACGCTGTTGCTTTTCCAAGCGCCGGCGCAGGCTTTCGTGGATAGCTCGAGTCGAGCTGGCCAGCCGGCGCTGGAGGACGGTGCGGGTCAGGGCGACGCTGCCCGCCTGTCGCCCCACACCTCGGGGCAGGAACTCGTTGATGTAGCTTGTGACTGCCTTGTAGAGGGCGAATTCCTCGGCGTTCAACTGGAACGTGACCGTGTAGGCGTGGCGGTCGGGGAAGAGCCGCCGGCCCTCTAGGTCGCGGAGGCCCTCCTTGAGGCGGCGCAGCGCCCACGGGGACTCGCCGGCCAGGTTGAGGATGTCCCGCCGGATGGCGCGGGCCTGCTCGCCCAGGCGGTGGGGTTCGGGGAACACGTCGGGGTCGATGAGGCGTACAAAATGGCCGAAGCGGTCGTCATCGCCGTGGTGAGGTGTGGCCGTGAGCAGCAGGACGTGGTCGACACGCGCCACCAGGCGTTCGGCCAGTTGGTAGCGCTTGGTCTTATCTACCCTTGTCCTGAGCGGGGTCGAAGGGTCGGCGGCGCGGCCAGTACGACGCCTGGTGTAGGCCGAGCACTTGTGTGCTTCGTCCATGATGAGCACATCCCAGCGCTGTTGCCACACCCGCTCTCGCACTGAGTCTTGCTTGGCGTAGTCTATCGAGGCGATGACCTGGTTCTCCCGCTGCCACAGGTTGATGAGCTGCTGTTGATCGTTGCCCGAATGGATGATCTGGAAGCTCTCGCCGAAGAAGCGCAGCAGCTCGTCCTGCCACTGGATGGTCAGCGGGGCCGGGACGAGGATCAGCACCCGCTCGATGGCCTCACGGAGTTTCATCTCCTTGAGGAGCAGGCCAGCCATGATGGTTTTGCCGGCGCCAGGGTCGTCGGCCAGCAGGAAGCGCAGGCGAGGCTGGGGGAGCATCTTGAGGTAGACGGCCTCGATCTGGTGGGGCAGGGTGCGGATGCCCGAGAGGCTCACGGCGAAGTGGCGGTCGTAGGCGTAGGCCAGGCGAATGCGGGCCGATTCCACCAGCAGCCGCAGTTGGTGGGGGTCAGCCAGCGGGGCCGGCCCCGCCTGAGTCGTCAATTGAGCCAGCAGCGCGTCCACCTCGTCGGCCGACAGGATGGTTTCGTCGAGTTGCCCATCCCCACGCCGTACTTGCAGCTCGACGCTGCTACCCAGGGGGCGAACGCCCTCGACGGTCACCGGTTCCTGGAAGTGGCCGGCCAGGTGAACCCGCTCTCCGATGAGATCGGTTGCGACCGTTAAATCATCTGAGGTCATGGTTGCCCTCGCGGGGAGGCTCATCGTACAGGACCAGATGGGTGTGCACGTCAGGCTGCATCAGTAGCGTTGGGTGGGGATGGGGTTGGCAGCAACCTGCATGAAATGAGAACTGGCTTAATGGCTGTTTCTCCCCAATACCGTTGTAACGCATTATACCATCCCCAGTTGCTTATGGCAAGCGGCAATGGCTCACTCCGCTCGTGACCACTGGCCGCCGGTCTTGAGCAGAGGGCGCAGGCGCCAGGGTGCAGGGGAGCAGAGGGGCAGGGGGAAGAGAGTGAGTTCCGTGGTCGGCCGTCGGTGGTCGTGAGCGCAGCGAGCTTCGGCGATCGGCGGTCTTTCTGGCGCGGGTGGGCCATAAGTATGGCAGACAGGAACAGCGTGTGGTCAGGCCAGACTTGGCCGGCGATCGGGTCAGGGCCCTGGATCCGTGGGCCGTGGACGGAGTATCCGTATCGTGCAGAAAGTGAAAGGGAGACCCAGACGGGTCTCCCGTGTATGTGTCTCAAACACTACCCGCTTTGCGGGGAAGATCGCAGGCGGTGCCGGCACTTCGTGAGCGTCACGTGACATCGGAAAGAGATAATACTTACGCCTCTCTAAATAGGCCCGGGCTGGCCGGTGTCGGGTGGTCGTCGTTCCTGTCCTCGCCGGCACTGGGGCGCGGAGTGCCCTCCTCACTTCGAATAGCTCGGGCCTGTAAGCCGGCCGGGGTGTGGGGATGACCCCGGCCGGCATTTATCGCGCCTTCTGAAGTTCCTCTTCTCAAGTAGCCGGTCGGAGCTGTATAGCTCCGACCGGTCCCGTTATCTGCCGAGGGCCGTGGTCGATGGAAATCAGCTTCGTAGAAGGCCGATGCCGGCGACGACAAAATACACCGCGAACAGGACGAGAAACACACCGCACACCGCCAGTACACCACGGAACACGCGGTCACTCACAAACTGACGGCCCGACCTCGCCAGAACCGACAGCAGGCTGTTCCACCCGAAGTCCAGGCTGATGTGGCTGAGGTAGAACACGCTGAGCCCGATCAGACCATACTCGAGAAACCGGAGCATGTTGGCCGATCCCACCGTGGCCCACCACAGCAGCCAGAATGGATTGGACACGCTCAGTAACACGCCGGCCGACATCAGGCCCCACCGCTGATCGGTCTGGGCTGGGTTGCCCCCAGCCTCTGCCTGGATGTCCAGCGACAACCGAGCCTCCCGCGCCCCTCGGATGATGTCCAGACCCATCCACGCCAACACGGCGCCACCCAGCAACCCGACCACGCCGGCCACTATCGTCTGCTGAAGCACCTGGCTCAGCCCGAGGGCCAATGCGCCTACCATCACCAGCTCCGTCGCAGCATGGCCCACGCTAATGAGCGGGCCGGCTCGGTAGCCCCGTCGCGCGCCCTCGCTCACCGCTAGTGTTGAGATCGGTCCAGGGGACATCACACCCGACAGGCTGATGAGACCCCAGGGGATTGTGAGAGCAACCAGGTGGGCTATCATGACTACGCTTCTTTCATCGAGAGATTAGAGATTGAATATCCAATCTCTAATCTCCAATCTCCAATCCCTAACCCCCCTGTGAATCAAACTCGTCGTAATCGCCAGCGGCGAGGACCCGCCGGCCAAGACCGCCACCCTCATCCGGCCCAATGACACCCATCTCCTCCAGCTCGTCGATGAGCCGAGCGGCGCGGGGGTAGCCGATGTGAAGCCGGCGTTGCAGGAACGAGGTCGACACTCGCGCATGCTGTAGCACAAGCTCGACGGCCTCGTCCAGCAATTCATCGGTCTCTTCGGCCAGGCTTTCCACGATGCCGGCCCATGGGGCTAGCGAAGCACTGCGCACCGTCTCCCAACCAGTACCCCGCCAGAACGCGGTTAGCTTGTTGAGCTCTCGGTCCGAAACATAACTACCCTGGAGCCGCCGTGGCGAGCTCACGTCTGGCGGCAGGAACAACATATCCCCCTCACCAAGGAGCTTCTCCGCGCCGACCGTGTCCAGCACCACACGGGAATCGGTACCACTTGTCACAGCAAAGGAGATTCGGGCCGGAAAATTGGCCTTGATCAAACCGGTCACCACATCCACCGACGGCCGCTGGGTTGCGATGATCAGGTGAATGCCCGTCGCCCGGGCCATCTGAGCCAGCCGACAGATCAGGCGTTCGACCTCGTCCGGCGCTGCCATCATGAGGTCGGCCAACTCATCGACAATGACGACCACGTAGGGCAGCACCTCACCATCCTTCCGGCGAGAGATTTTCTTGTTGTAGGTATCGATGTTCCGCGTGCGCGCTTCGGCAAACAGCTTGTAGCGCCGATCCATCTCGCGCTCGCCCCAACGCAGCGCCCCAACAACTTCGTCTGTCTCGACCACAACTGGCGCTAGCAGGTGCGGGATGCCGTTGTAGTTTGTCAGCTCAACCCGCTTCGGGTCGATCAACATGAGCTTGAGTTCAGGCGGGGTATTTTCCAGCAAGAAGGTTGCGATGATGGCATTTATGCAGACACTCTTGCCGGAACCGGTGGCGCCGGCAATCAGCAAGTGCGGCATCCGCGTCAGATCGGCGGCGACGGCCTCGCCGGCCACGTTGCGCCCCAGCGCGAGTGTCAACTTCGACTTCCGACGGACGCGCTGGAACTCTTCAGACTCCAGCACACCCCGTAGTGACACAAGGGAAATATGCGAGTTCGGAACCTCGATCCCAACCACCGACTGGCCGGGGACCGGTGCCTCCATACGAACCGGCGAGGCGGCCAGGGCCAGGGCCAGGTCGTCACCCAGTCGCGTGATCTCACTCACACGAATCTTGCGCTTCTTGCCGGCACGCTCCACATAACCCGGCTCTACCCCGAACTGTGTCACCGTCGGACCCTGGTTGACCGACACGACCTTGACCGGCACACCGAACGCCATCAACGTCTCCTCAATGATACGCACCCGCTGCCGGAGCTCAGCTTCCTGGAACTTCAGGGGTGAAGCAGGATCCAGCAACTCCAGAGGCGGCAGCCCGGTGTCAGTCGTCACTTTCGGCGTCCGTTGCGTTCGCGAAGATACGGTGTCCTGAGCTCCGTCGAAGGGCTGTCGCAGGGAGGGGGTGGACTGAGACGGTGATCGGCGGACCGCTGCTCGCTTCGGAACTGACTCGGGGACCGGCACCGGCTGAGGTTCAGGTGCCACGACCGGTTCGACGGTGTCAGTCGCTTTTTCTATCCGCCGGGCGAGGCCGGCAACCACCGCTGCAACGCGACTGCCGGCAGCCCGCACTGAAACGTTCAACGCCCACACGGCGCCAGCCACGCCCAGCAAGACCATCAGCAACACCGATGCCGACTTCCCGATCGCATCGACGAGGAATATGCTGATGGCCCAGCCGAGGAGCCCGCCGCCGCGGCCGGCCTGAGCCGTGGCCAAAGGGGTTGTACCGCCGGCAAACAGGTGGAGTAGCGCCAACGTCGTGCCGAGGACGAGTTCGAGCCCGATCACACGCAGCCATGGAACTTCCCAGTCACCTTCGCGGTCACGCACCAGGATAACGATGCCGGCGACCACGATCAAGCCAGCCACACCCAGCGCACCCCATCCGAATACACGGCGCAACAGCACGGCCCACCAATCACTCAGGGTGCCGCGCGTGACGGACAGCAGGCTCAATAAAGTGACTCCACCCAGTGCCGCCAGGATGACGCCCAGGACGTCCCGTTGGACGGCATCATCCAATTTGAACGAAGCCTCAACGCGGCGTCTGGCTGCTTTGCGGGCCATTGGTGCCCTCTCCACTGTTAGAACCCGTGGTCTTTCCGACGTTGCCGAGCTAGCTTGCGCTGTGCACGCTTCTTGGCTTTCCGGCGCCGTTCGCTCTTGGATATAAACCAGCGCTTCTTGCGATAGGTACTCAGAATGCGGCTCTCCGCTACCTTCTTGCGGAAGCGCTTAAGCAACTCCTCCTGCGACTCGCCGGGGCGTAGTTCGACACTTGCCATTCATACTCAACTCCTTTCCAGGCCAAGGATAATGTCAGCAAGAACCGGCCAGTTCTCACCGTTTCAATCACATCAGAGCCAGTGCAACGTCTAGAGACAATTTCTATTGACAAATTGCAGAGCTACACCGGCCTGTCAGTACCGTACGATGCGTTTTTCACCTGCCGTAAGCTAAGTCCCAGCCGGCGGTTGGCGGGCTCGATGTTGAGAATACGCGCTGTGACTTCGTCCCCCTCCTCCACTACATTGCGCGGATGGAAGAAATGACCTTCTGCCAACTCAGAAATATGAATCAGACCCTCGACGCCTTCCTGAACCCGGGCGAAGGCACCAAAATCCACGACGTTGGTGATCACGACGTCAACCAACTGCCCAACCTGATAGTGTTCCCCGACGAGTGCCCATGGGTCCGGCCGTAGCCGTTTAAGGCTCAGTCCGATTCGGCGTTGATCCGGGTCGACGTTGAGCACGTAGACTTCAACGTTCTCACCAACCTTGAGGACATCGCGTGGATGCCTCACACGCTCCCAGGATAGCTCCGAAATGTGGAGCAAGCCATCGATGCCGCCTAGGTCAACAAATGCGCCAAACTCACACAAACTGCGTACCTCACCACGAACTACCTGGCCAGGCTCCAAGGACTCGACCCGGGCGTTGATCTCCGCTTCGGACCACGCTGTGGCACGCTGCGAGCAAATGATCCTGTCGCGGCTGCGGTCTAACTCAACCAGCTTGAGCTGGATTTCCTGTCCGACCATTGCTTCCAGCTCTGCACGAAGCTCGTCCGTTCCCAGGCACTCCGGTACATTAGTCAGTTGTGACGCCGGCACGAAACCTATGGAACCGCCTAGCCGAACGAGAAGTCCGCCCTTGTTGCACCCAACGACGCTCCCAGTGGTGACTTCTCCATTTTCATACAGTTCGTGCAACCAGCGCCACTCTTTGTCGCGCGCGTCCTCTACCGTCCCGTCAGATGGCCCAGGTCGTGATCGTCGGCCCATCTCATAGCCCGGCTCAGCGACTGCCCCCTCGCCGAAGACGACGGTCTCAGGCCACTCTTCCTCATAATGGACCTCCGGAGCCGGCGGGGCTTCTTCATCCTGACGTAGCAGAGCCTGCCAATATCCCTCATCTAGCGGAGCCTCCCATGGGTGTTGCTGAACGTCAGCGGTCATGCTCTCTCCCCCTTGCACACCAGAAACCACCTATCCACCATAGTCTGATTACCACCTGGATCGCGTTCTGTCGCTCTCCCACACACAAAAAATCTCGGCCATATCCCCGTCTGACGATACCAATCCGGGGCACAGCCGAGATGGTCAACTCTCTGTCCTGACGGTGTCAAATCTGAACGAACTTCAGCGCCAGGACAAACAATCGCGCTGTCGTCACCGGTCGGCATCCACCGTCCGCTGGCGACACTTCAACTCGCAGCGCTAGACAGGGATATGGAAACGTGACGCCTCTAATACCAAGTTATTATAGGTCACTTGCCGGGCATTGTCAAGGAGTTTTCCGGCCACGGTCCACGAAGGTCACGGCTGCAGCCACCACGAAGGCAAGCATCAGAGCACCCGCTGCCAGTAAGCCGGCCAACTCTAGCCGCGGATCGAGTGCTGTATAGATGGTCTCGAACCCGCTTTCAACCGTCAGCAACCCCATGCCGACCCACAGAAGCTCCCGGGATATGAGCAAGGTGACCAGTCCGATGGCCATCAGCCAGGCCGACGCCAATACAAGTTCCGCCGGCAATGATGGGAAACGCGCCGGAATTGAGGCTCCGAAGACGCCAATGACGGCCAGACCCACGGCAGCCAGGCGAAAACCAACCTCCGAAATCTGGCGCCGGTCTACTACCGGCGATCCCGGGGCCCGCTGGGCATGCTCGACTCGCTTGGTCGTTAGAAACAGCACCAGGCAGACCAGACCACCTATCAGGATGCGCAGCCCGCCTCTCGCCAGCGGCCCAAGTTCAAGGACCAGCCCTCCCAGCGCCAGATAGTGGACCAGCAATGCCAACAGGGCAATCTGCCATGTACGACTCAAGGCCACCAGTGACGTGGCGCCGACCACGACGAGTAGTAGATGCGTTGGATTGACCGGCAAGGTTAGGCGAATCCGGCTCCGAACTAGCGTCGCAGCACCAACAACACGAGAAGCAGACCGACGACGACAACCCACCCCAGCATCGAACCAAGTTCAAGGAAAGTCAACAAAATAGAAACAGCGATTGCTGCCCGTATAACGGTTGACGCCAACAAATCGTAGAGCCACCGGAGGGAGAGGAACCGCCACAGTGAATCGAGCTGGCTGTAAGCACGCGATCGGTCATGCACACGGTCAAGGCTGTAACCGACCAACACCGGGACCACGATGAGCGCCAGGATCTGCGCACTTTCGCTGGCGCTGGCGCCGCGGATCAGACGTACCATCACCGAGTACGACGTCACACTGGTCACGATATCCAGAATCGGCGCCAGAATCAGCGGTTGAGCACTGACAAGTAGCAGTGGCAGTCCCAAAATCGTCAGGCCGATGACGGCGTGATTGGACGACCGGCGCATAGGTCGGCGCCTCCTGGCCCGAATCGAAGCGAACAAAGAGGGAGCCAACAAGCCGCTGGCAGCCACAACCGGCAAGATGGCAGCTACGTTGCCTGCTTCGATCGCCGAGAGGTACAAGCCCCAACGGGCCACGAAACCCGGTGTCGGAGGCAAACCCAGCAGTGATGCCGTGGCCAGAAACGCGAGTCCCCGCACCCAACGCTGGCTCCAACGTCCTTCGATGCGATTGACGGCGTAGAGGCTCAAACCGAACACAGAACTCGCCAGCAACAAGTTCAACATCTCCAGTGCTGCGAGTATCGTGACTCGGGGTGTCACAAAGCCCAGAGCGACGACAATCACACTTAGCTCAAACCCTACAAGCCATGGAAAGAGCGAACGCTCACCGCGAGCCCCCCATGTCGCAAATGCGCTGATGAGAACAGCGAGCCCTCCCACAACGATCAAGTACTCCATTTGAGGCCGCAAGCTGGTAACGGTCGTCAAACCACGGAACCACAGGTACAGGCCGGCCATGGCGCTGGAAAGCCGGCCCAAAACCAGCGGCGTCAGTGGCGCATCGGTCTGGTCAAAGCTGGCCAGATGCAGTGGGTACAGGCCCATTCGGATCGCGCCAATGGCGAAGAATGCCGCAGCCCACCTCGGTGAGAGGTTTGCAAGTACGGTTTGCAGATCGGTCGTTGGATAAACTTCTCCTTGCATTGCCAGCACCAGAAGAGCCACAGTTCCCGCGCCGCCGACAGCCAGTCGATATGCCAGAATCCGCGGCTCGCGTGTTAGCAGGCTGGCACCGATGAGAGCTGACTCACACAGGATCCAGCTCAACAGAAGCATCAGCGGGTTCGCTGAGATCACAATGCACAATGAGCCACCCCAGAGCAAAATGGGCATTGCCCAGCTCCGCCCGCTGAGGCTATCGCCGACGATCGTTGAAGCAATTGCCAGCAGGGCTAGCGCAAAGACGAAAATCAGCGCAAACTGATCAACCAGGATTGCCAGCCGGCTCCCGAGAACCTGGATTGAGGGCCAGGGAAGCAGTTCGGTTTGTGTGGAAGCGCGCTCCGGGAGCAACAGGGCAGCCGCGAAGATCGTGCCGGCAATGAGAGCCGGCAAAGGATCGCGAGCACGGTAGTGATGCCGGCCTCCGAGGAGAAGCAGCGCGCCGGCCCCCAGCAGCGGCACCACGATGGGAGCGAGTAGAGCGATGTCGGGCATGCCGGCGATTCTAGCATAGAAGAGGCGCTATGGCAAAGAATATGAATACTCACTCGATCAGCATTCCCGCGCGCCTGGCCTTCTCTAGCAGGCGTTCCGCCGCTCGGACGACGGGCATATCGACCATCTTTCCATCTATTTCAAATACGCCGCTGCCGGAGGACTCGTGTTCCGCAAACGCTTGCACGAGCCGCAGCGCGCGCTCGATCTCCGTTGATGACGGCGCAAAAACGCGGTTGATTATCTCGACCTGCCGCGGATGGATAGCCATTTTGCCCTCGAAACCCAACTGCCGGACGAATTCACATTCGGCCTCCAACCCCGCCAAATCGTGCAGGTCAACGAACACGGTGTCAATGGCTTGCAGTTCGTACGCGGCTGCGACGGTGACGACGGCACTGCGCGCGTAGAAAACCTCCCATCCGTCCCGGCTGCGTTGCACGCCGAGGTCTACCACGAAGTCCTCAGCGCCGAACAAGAGCGCTTCGAGTCGCTGGCTGGCCTGGGCAATTGCATCTAGATTCATCACACCTTTCGCCGTTTCGATCAATACCAGTAACCGAATGGTGCCTTGCGGCCAGCCGCGTCTGGCTTCTGCCTCGTCAAGGCATTGGCTCACAGCCTGAACGTGATCGGGGGTCTCGACTTTGGGAATGACGTAGCCATCTGGACGCGCGTCAACTGTCGCACGCAGGTCGTCGTTGAAGAAGTCCGTATTAAGGGGGTTGATGCGGATTACCCGCTCGCTGCGGCCGAAGTCCAGGTTGAGTAACGACTCGACAACAGTGTGACGAGCGGTCTCTTTTTGACTAAGCGCCACCGCGTCTTCCAGATCCATGATGATGCTGTCGACGTCCAGTTGCGCCGCTTTGCTGATTTTCCGCGAACTGTCGCCTGGCGAGAAAAGCAGGGAACGTCGTAAGCGAGACATCATTGACAGGTTGAGTACATTATATATAATGATGGATGATCTTGGCAAGCTCGCAGGCGCAGCCGTCGATGCCGGCCGCGATGCCCTGGTGCTTGAGAAACTCACCCAGCCCCCCGACCACCCGTTCAGGCTATCTTTTCCGGAGGGCGAGTATCTGAAGGGGTTGATCTGCCGTGTTGTTGAGTGAAGATTAAAAAACAATGGAAATCTTGATCCTGACACCTTTCATCCTGGGCGCGTGGCTCGCCAACTACAGCGAGCAGCAGACGGGCGCTCGCTACCTGATGTTGGTCATGCTAGGCTTGATCAACCTGCTCCTGCTAGTGATCGGGCTGCTGATGGTCATCGCCGGCCAACTGCTATCGCAATCGGCAGTCCCGATACCGGCGGAGGTCCCCCCGATTGACTTCCGCAGCGTTGGACTGGCAGTGTTGGTCACGGGCTTCGCGGCCTTCATTCCCCTGATGCCTTTGGCACGCCGGCTGCTGGCACGCGTGATTTCCATTGACCCCAACTCGTTAGTGCATACCACCGCTCTGGTGTACGCCGTTTACCTTGTGGGCAACACGCTGGCCAGTTGGCCCATCATCAACGCCTTGGCTGAAAGTGAGGCACTGGCTCAACAGGTCTTAGGTCAACTTCGTCTGACGGATGCCTGGTTGATGGGGCTGTTCTTTGCCGCGACGGCCGTCGTCGGGGTGGGGCTCTATGCGCGGCGGGACTGGCATGAGACCTGGGAGCGGCTGAAAGTTCGCGGAGTGACTGGCCGGCAATTAGCGTGGACCGGCGGTGCTCTCGTCCTCCTGTTGGCCGTCGAGGTGGGGATCTCGCTGGCCTGGCAATTCCTGGACCCTGCCGGCTACGAGCGGGTCGGCGGGCTCACCGATGCATTTATCAGCTCGTTTCTCTCGCCGCTGGGGGCGCTCACCGTCGGACTGGCAGCCGGCATCGGCGAGGAGCTACTGTTCCGTGGCGCGCTGCAACCGCGTTTCGGACTTCTCCTGACGACACTGCTCTTCACCTTCGCCCACGCCCAGTACGGCCTGTCGCCGGCTCTCATCGGGATCTTCGTCGTCGGGTATGGCCTGGGGCTAACCCGAAATCGCATCAACACCACAGCCGCAATTCTAGTCCATGCCGGCTTCAACTTTCTGCAAATAATCGCAGCGACCTATCTCGGGACGTGATAGGGTTGACACTACATCTTCATGGATCTTCGCAGATTAGTGGGGGGCTCTAAGCGGACGACAGTCCGCGACGCCAGATGTTGTAGGTCTGCAACGTTGAGCGCCAAGAGTAGAATCGGGGAGCTGACCGTGGTCAAAGCTTCCCTCTAGTTCCTCACAGTTCCCCTAAGTTCCTCTTTAGCTTCAGACAATCCGCTCCCTCACCTGGGCGCTCACATAGTCCAGGGTGGCCACCACGATGGCGATGGCCAGCGTAGCGACGCCCGCCTGAGAATATTGCAACAGGTCGATCCACTGCTTAAGGATTTGGCCGATGCCTCCACCGCCGACAAAGCCGATGATGGTGGACATGCGCACGTTGATGTCCCAGCGATAGAGCGTGAAGGCGATATAGGGGGGCACAATCTGGGGGACGACCCCGTAGACGATGGTCTGCAGGCGGGTGGCGCCGGTGGCGGTGATGGCCTCGATGGGACCGGGGTCAATGCTCTCCACCTGCTCGGAGTAGAGCTTGCCCAGGGCGGCGATGGAGTGCAGGGTGAGGGCCATTACCCCGGCGAAGGGGCCAATGCCCACCCAGATGGCAAAGACGATGGCCATGATCAGCGGCTCGACGGAGCGCAGGACGTTAAGAATGGTCCGCGTGGAGTAGTAAGTGAGCAATCCGACCGGGAGGTCATAGTCGGCGCGCAAGATGAGGCCGAGAATACCCCCCACCACGGCCCCGCCGGCGGTGAAGGTCGTCAGGAAGGGCACCGGCTCGCCGGGATTGTAGAAGTCGTAGACGCCCCGGTAGACCAGGAAGAAGAGCAGGCTGCCGGCCAGCGCACCCAGTACCAGGCCCAGCACACGCTGAATGAGCGGGCTGTTGGCCCGATCCAGCAGGGCGCCGAGCAAAGTGCTGGCCAGGGAGCCCAACACAAGCATGCCGGCCAGTCCACCAAAGGCAGGCAGGAGCAAGCCTAGCAGCTCGGCCAACGTGCCCAGGATGTTGCCCAGGATACCGCCCAACACCTCGCTCAGGGCCAGGCTGACCTGTACCCCAATCCCTGAGACGAGGCCACTCACGAACAGGAAGAGGACAACGAGAAGCATCATCCGCGCGTAGCGTGCCAGGCCGGCCAGCCACGGTCTCTGGCTCGGGATTTCGCCCAGGCGCGGCATGTGTTCGGTCGTGATGAAGTACAGACCGGCAACGACTACCGCCAGGATGGGAACACCGACCCAACCCGTGCTCCCGAGGCCGAGGGCTAACTCATTCACCGGCTGAAAGGCCTGCCGGCCCAATATCCAGCCAAGCGGGAGGGGCAGCAGGGCCGCCAGGAAGCCGCCCAGAGGCATTCGGATCTGGCGCATCAGGTTGTATGCGGCGATGAAACTGAGCGGGATGGCGAGCACAATGGCCAGCGTGGTTGCCATCAGGGCCAGGAAAATGGTCTCGACCATTCGCTCGAAGGTCATCTTGAGCGCCTGGCTGGGGCGCGGCATGCCCACAGGCCATACGATCTCGGCTTCGATGATCTGTGCCTCCTCACTCTCGCTTACAGAGGGAACTCTGAGTTGATTCTTGAAATGTCCGTCGCCATCGGTCCTGACCCTGCCCAGAGACCGGGCACTGCCGCCAGGCGGTGCCCAACGAACGAAGCCGCCACTGTAAGGTCGGAAGTTGAATCCCTCGATGGTTATCGTTTCCCTGACCGCTCCGCATTCAGGCGATAGCCTGACGTAAGGCTGGCCCGCTGCGGTTTTGGGTTGGGGAGGCGGGGTATCGGTACAGGGCACCAGGAAGTGAGCGTAGGCGATCTGGCTTTCGGTGTCCCGCTCGAACAGGTCTGGGCTGAGCAATCCGCGCAGGGCACGCGTGACCTGTTGCTGGCGACGAGCCTCCCGTGGCTCTTCCAGATTGATGTCGGTGACCTGCCAACCGTAAGCGTAGATGAGGACGCCCGCAAGAATGAGGCCAACGTAGACGATGGTACGCACAAGCGGCCTGGGTCTTGTCACTGTCATTCAGCTCTAGGTAGGGCAAGGCCAGTAAACAGTGATCAGTAAACAGTGATCAGTAGTCAGTGGTCAGATAAGATCACTGTTAACTGTTTACTGATCACTGTTTACTGATTACTGGTCACCTGATCTCCACCTGCTCGGCTTCCTCGCCGTAGATCTCGCGGAAGCGAGCGTCGTCGATTTCCTCGGGCGGGCCGTCGAAGACCATGCGCCCGTCCTTGAGGGCGATGATACGATCTGCGTAGGCGCGGGCCAGGCTCAGGAAGTGGAGGCTGCACACAATGGTCACGCCATCCTCCTTGTTCAATTGGTCCAGATAACGCATGATGGAGTGTGAGGTGGCGGGGTCCAATGCGGAGACGGGTTCGTCCACCAGCATCAGTTCCGGGTTCTGCATTAGAGCCCTCGCGATCCCCACCCGCTGCTGCTGGCCGCCGCTCAGTTCGTCCGCCCGCTTATGGGCCTGATCCGCGATCCCCACCCGCTCGAGACTTTGAAGCCCCAGCGCCACATCGGCCTTGGGAAAGTGATTGAACAGGCTCCAGGCCGGGTTGGTATATCCCAGCCGGCCGGCCAGCACGTTGGTGATCACCTTGGAGCGCTTCACCAGGTTGAAATGCTGGAAGATCATCCCGATCCGGCGGCGGATCCGGCGCAATTCCTCCTGGGGGGCGGCGGTGATGTCGATGTCGTTCCACATCACACGCCCTTCGGTGGGCTCGATCAGGCGGTTGATGCAGCGCAGCAGGGTAGACTTCCCCGAGCCACTTAGGCCAATAATCACCAGAAATTGGCCGTCGGGCACCTCGAAGCTGACGTCGTGCAGGGCGCGTGTACCGTCTTCGTAGATCTTGGTGAGGTGTTCCACTTTCAGCATTGGAGCTTTCCCGGTTGACTTTTCGCCATCTCTGTGCCAAAATAGCATTGAACAAAAAAACGGGTCACTGATCCCTGCATGCGGGGACCAGGCGATCAACGTTTCCCCTCGGCGAAAAGAGTGCCCGGCTGTGGGGCGCGCGCCAGGTGGTTGAATGCTCCTCTCAGGGGGCCATAACCTGGATAGCCGAGGCGGTTTTATTTCTGCACCTCATAGCGATGGGCGACGAATGGCCAACGACGAACGACGGTGTTGGTCGTTCGTCGTTGGTCGGTGAAGCCCCCTTGATTCGCCGGTGCGCCTACTCCTCCAGGAACCCGACGATGTCATCCATCGAGTAGCCGGCCGCTTCGATGATATCGCGGACCACGTCGTACTCTTGATCGGTGGCCGGCCTCATATCACTCCAGGCATAGAAATCGCCAATGGACGCATCCCAACCCTCGGTTTCCTTGAACTCCAGGAGCGCTTCCTCGATCTGCTTGCGCACGTCGGGCGGGAAGTCCGGGCCGAAGGCCAGGTTGTCGTTGGGGATAGCTCGCGAGAGAGCGACGATGCGGACTTGCTGGACCACGTCGGGTGCTACACTGCGCACGCCACTGGCCGAACGCGCATCCAGGACACGGTAGTCGCCGCACATCAGCTTCTTGCCGTCCTCAGTCACGCCACACTCATCCAGGATACTCGCAAAAGGCTCCGGGTCATCGCCCGGCTGCCACGCAGGTTCACCCTCGGGCACGAGGGGCGGGCTGTAGTAGGTAGTGGCAAAGTCAACCTCGCCGTTATAGACCGCCAGGACGGCCTGGGGGTGCCCGCCGGTCTGGACCTTCTCAGCCACTTCGACTCCAGCTCCCTGTAGCTCGATCAGGGGGATCAGATGGCCGGAGGTGGAGGTGGCATCAGTGAACCCCCACTTCTTTCCGTTCAGGTCATCGAAGGTCTGAATGTCGCTGTCGCGGGGCACGATGTACTGGGCCCAGTACTTGTCCCAGCCGAAGCGGATCGACATCATCGAGACGTCAACCCCGCAGCGGGCATTTGCTACTATGTAGGCCAGGGTGGCGGGGAAGCCCATGGTGTCCGCCGGCGCGGCGCACATGCCCTCAATGGCGGCTGCATAGGAAGTGGGCACAAAGACCTCGAACTTGAGGCCTGTGGTCTCCTCCAAGGCCTGGCGCATGATCTCGCCACCTGCGACAATTTGGTCGATCTCCGCCGAAGGCACAAAGTAGACCTGGACGGGTCGCTCCGCGGAGCCCAGGGGTGGCGGTGCAGGCGTCGGCGGGACCGGAGTGGGTGTCGGCGGCGCCGCCGGCGCGACACACCCAAGCGCAACCAACGTGAGAATGATGAGCGACAGCCAGACAGGATACAGTTTCTTCATGATGGATTCTCCTCCTTTGTGGAAGCATCACAAACCTGGAAAGGTCAATCAGGAAACTTCAACAGGTGGTCGATAGTTGCACTGCGTTCTAGAGACACCACCTCCCCTCGTCCGGAGACCCTCGTGTTCGTCGAACGGTCAGTTTGCTACCTTATCGGATGGCGCTCACCAGCAATGTGCTATGCTGCTTGTATGATACAACATTTTTCTGCCGTACGCAAGAATCCTTGTAGGGGCGAGGCAAGTCGGATTGATGGCTCATGAGCATAATGAACCTGCTCTCCGACTTGCCTCGCCCCTACCCTGATTTGCTGCCACCACGCGAACAGGCGCATTGACGCAGAAGCACCCTGAACCTATAATCAGGTTTGACACAGCAGGAGCAAATTGTGATCTACTGAGATTGGAGAGCAGAAGCGTATGTCTGATACAATTGAAGCGGTTGTGTACTTTGACTATCTCTGTCCGTTCGCTTACCGGGGTGTTCAGTTGTTCACTGAGATGCAGCGCACCAGGCCGAACGTGCATGTAATGTGGCGACACTTTCCCCTTGAACAGGTGAACGCCAAAGACGAGAACTGGAAGTTGTGGGAGCAGCCACTGGACTATGAAACGATCTGGGATGATCCGCATTCCAGCCGGGCGCTGCGGGCCTTTCTGGCATCCCACGCGGCCTCTCTGCAGGGTGAAGAAGCCTTTGCTTGCTTCCGCCTGGCGCTGTTCAGTGCCAGACATGACCAAAAGAAAAGCATCTCTGACCCAGAAGTGATTCTTGATGCCGCTCGTCAGGCCGAGCTGGATCTGGACGCGTTCACGGATAACTGGCAGTCCCAGGAAGCGCGTGACCGATTGCGAGACGACTACCTCAGCGGTCGGGAAGTGGGGGCTTTTGGCGTGCCGACGCTGGTCATCAACGGTTGCGAGTCCACGTACATGCGGATCATCAACTATCCGCCGGCCGAGGAGCGAGACACCTTCTTCGACGAGTTGGTGCACCTGCTCACCAGCCGGCCCTACCTCCAGGAACTCAAGCGCGCCAGCGCCCAGTGACGACCACCATCTGCGACAAGGGGACAAGGAGACACGGAGAAGGGGAGACAAGGAGCTCGGTCGATTCTCTCCGTGTCTCCTTGTCTCCCCTTCTCCCCCTCACCCTGGCTCCCCTGCACCTCTGCTCAAACCGCTTCCGCTTCTACCTCTTCACGTCCTGGGGTGTCGACAGTTTCCGCACTGGCGCCGTCTGATGCGATGGTTGCCGGCGCCGCGACTACAGGTGCAGCAGGCTGCTCTACTTTCTTCGCATGAGTCTTGATTAACTGTTTCAGTCCTTCAACGCCGCTGGTCTCAATCACTTTGCTGGCCAGGAGCATCTTGCGCTCGTCGTCCGTCATCGGCCGGCTTTCCATCGCACGCAGCCAATTCTGAACCTCTTCAGGATCCATTTCTGTCAGCCCGTAGCTCATCAACTGAACCTGCTGCTTCATCGTCGCTACATCCAGTGACAACGCTTCCGTCAGCAGTTTTGTTCTGTCGCGAGCCAGGGATTGATCAATGGATCGGCGCACAAAGTGTTGAATTCGCCCGTAGATCTCATCCACAGGTACGGATAGCCCCTGTCCACCAGGCTCGCCTGGCAGTGGTCGAAAGACATTGATCGGACTTCGCACCAATGTCTGCCAACCGAAACCAACGACGAAGGCCGTCAGCAAGTTATCAGCCGCATCTGGCACAACCTGCAATACAGCCATTAACGCTATACATGCGAAGAAGGCATTGGTCAACATCAGCAGCCAGGCTCCCCGGGTGAAAAGGGCCCGGATTGGGCTGGCTTCAAACGCTGAAATCACCTCACTGGCAGCCCAGATCATGCTAAAGATTGCAGTTACGACGTACAGCACCCCCGGAAACGGTGTCATGAGCCCCCTCCCAGCAAGTCATGTCTCACACGATACCGACCCAGATCGCTTAGGTACACGAGCGAACCACCGAATTGACTCCCCGCGACCGGTCGAATTTCTAAAAGGCCCGCTTCCCCAAGGGATTTTAGTGTGGGTGCGACTTCGTCAGGGAAGGAATAGCACTGAGCCGCCAACTCAACCGGCATGGCCGGCCCTTTATTGTAGAGGTTCAATAGAAGCTGGCGGGCCGCTGCACCCAGATGTTCAGGCATTTTTCACCTCCTATGACCGATACCGATAGTGCTATTATAAACCGAATACCTGATTTCTCAAAGATCTCGTACTTTGAGAGACGATTCGATCTTCGATGAGTTGACGGTTTCGTGGGTGTCCCGAGAGAGCAGACCGGCGGCCATCTCTCCCAGAACTTCACGCATCACGCATCCCGGATCACGCAACCCGCATCACGCAGCCCGATCGCATCGGGATGCTCAAGGGCAACTCACCATCTTCTGCGGTCGCCACTGCCTCCCCCCACACATCAACCATGAGCGCGCCATCGGGCAAATACCCTGCCACGTCGATGTCCACCGTCGCTTCGGATAGACCATTGTTGAGAGCAATGATCAGCGTCTCGCTGTTCAGCCGCCGGCCAAACGCGTAGACCTCGTCCCTGGCGTGCAGCCGGGTGTAGTCGCCCCGACGCAGGGCCGGATGAGCGTGCCGCAAGGCGATACAGCGCTTGACGAAATCGCGGAGCCCGGCGTTCCAGCGGCTCTCATCCCACGGAAAGGCACGCCGGCAATCGGGGTCCTTACGCCCCTGCATACCAATCTCGTCGCCGTAGTAGATGCAGGGCGCGCCGGGGTATGTCATCTGAAACAGCGTCGCCAGCCGGAAGGCGGATTCATCGCCCTTCGCAATCGTCAGAAAGCGGGCCGTGTCGTGGCTGTCCAGCACGTTGAGTTGCGCCTCGGTGACCTCTCGCTCATACAGAGCTAGAATCTTTTCTATCGTGACGGCGAACTCAGCCACTTCCAGAGTAGGCACGGGCGAATAACCGACCCCGGACAGAAGTCCTCGGTCCGCGTCACGAATGAAGAAACCCAGGCAGGCTTTTGCAAACAGGTAATTCATCGTCGCATCAAACTGATCGCCCTGCAGCCACCGCGTGGCATCGCCCCAGATCTCACCGACCACGTAGGCCTCGGGATTAGCCTCCTTCACCTGCCGGCGAAACTCCCGCCAGAACTCATCATCGTCGATCTCTCCGGGCACGTCCAGTCGCCAACCATCCGCGCCTAACTCGATCCAGTGCCGGCCTACGTCCCACAGAAACTGACGGACAGCCGGCGTGTTCGTGTTCAGCTTGGGCAGCGCATGTAAGTTCCACCAAGCCATGTAGTTCGGGGGCTTTCTCTCATCGTACGCGTGCAGGGGAAACCCCTTAACCTGAAACCAATCAACGTAAGGTGAATCAGCCTCATTCTCCATGAGGTGATGAAACTGGTAGAAACCCCGGCTGGCGTGGTTAAACACACCGTCGAGGATGATCCGGATACCGCGCTCGTGGGCTGTGTCTAATAAGTGCCGGAAAGCCGCGTCGCCCCCCAGGATCGGGTCCACGTGGTAGTAGTCGTGGGTGTGATAGCGATGATTAGCCGCAGATTGGAAAATCGGGTTGAAGTAAATGGCCGTGACACCAAGGTCCTGCAGGTAGTCCAGACGCTCGACCACACCTAGAAGATCGCCTCCTTTGAAACCGCGGCGCGTGGGCGGATCATCCCACCGTTCCAGGTTCGAGGGCTTCGGAACAGCGTCACTTCGGGCAAAGCGGTCAGGAAAAATCTGATAGAAAACGGCGTCTTTGACCCAATCGGGGGTGATGATAGATACCATGTGACTGTCGCCTCGATCCGTCGAATCTGTACTGTCCGATGTCAGAAAAGCAGCCAAAAATGATGATACCAGACCTCGGTGAAAGATTCAAGGTCACATTCCTGATGCGGGATGCGGGATACGGGATACGGGATGCGGGATACGAGATGCGCGATGCGCGATGCGGGATGCGCGATCCGGCATCTCGCATCTCGCAAGCCCATCTCTCCCAAGTAAACTTTACCGCGGTTGGGCGGCGTGCTATAATTAATTCCGGCAACTGTCAAACGTGACTGTACACGGCCATCTTCGGGAGAGGACTTCATGTACATTCGACCGGAGCGCCGCCGGCGACGATGGCCCTGGTTGATCGTGCTCGCCATCATCGGCCTCGGAGCCGGCTACTACACCGGTCTTCTGCCCACTGATCGACTCCCTGCCCGTTTCCGACGGTTCCGGGAGCAGACAGCGCCGGGTCCGGTTGACTCAGCCGTGGAACTCGCTGCAGAGCATCTCATCGCCGCCAACCAGGCCTTGGACCAGGGTGACGTCGACACGGCAATCGCAGAATACCGTGCCGCTTTGGAGATCAACCCGGAAAACGTCACCGCCCTCACCCGGCTTGCGCATCTGCTGACAATCCGGCGCAGCTACGACGAGGCGGTCAAGACGGCTCGACGGGCCACTGAAATCGCCCCAGACAACCCCGATACGCACGCAACCCTGGCAATGGCTCTGGACTGGGCCGGCCAGCCTGATGCGGCTATCGAAGCCGCGCTGAGAGCCCTCGATCTGAATGACCAACATGTGCCGGCATTGGCCTACCTGGCCGAGGCATATGCCGACAAAGGACGCTGGAAGCAATCTATGGAAAGCGCACAGCAGGCAATTGAGCTTGACCCTGACAACTTCGTGGCCCAGCGCAATCTGGGCTATGTCCGTGAAGCTCAGGGCGACTACCAGGGAGCCATCGACGCCTATCGCCAGGCTATCTCGCTGCAGCCCAATCTCAGCTACGTATACCTGGATGTCGCCCGCAATCTGCGTATACTCGGCGACACCCAAGGCGCCATCGTTGAGGTTGAAAGAGCCACGGCCGTAGACCCGAACGATCCGGCGCCCTACGATCAACTCGGCTTGATCTACTACACCAACCAGGAGTTTGAGCGAGCCGCCGCCGAATATCAGAAAGCCATCGAAGCCAACCCCGACTATGCACTCCCCTACGGGCACCTGGGGTGGGTCTTGTACGCCCAGCGCCAGTATGAAGAGGCTATAGACCAATTCAAGAAAGCCCTGGACCTGGGCGCCGATTCAGTGGAATACTACTACGAAATCGGCCTGTCGTATGCCCTCATCGACCAGTGCGAAGATGCGATCCCCTGGCTCGAGAAAGCCCTGGAGATCGATCCTAACTCCCAGCCAGCCCACCAGGGCATGCAGTTGTGTGGACAGGAGTAGACAATCAGTGACCAGTAACCAGTGATCAGTAAACAGTAATAGATTCTGATTACTGTTTACTGATCACTGGTTACTGATTACTGAACTTGCATTTCTCCTGCGTTTTGAGTATAATATCCCCGCCATTGGCACTCTCATCGGTAGAGTGCTAATATTTTGCGTGTTCACCAACCTACTACATGGTTCACCCGAGTTTCGGGGGCTTTTGAACCACACCCAAATCGTATCAGTTCTATGCTAAGGAGGTTTTTTCTCGATGGCTAAGACACTTCGCCCCCTGGGCGATCGCATCATTGTTGAGCCGATCGAACAGGAAGAAATGACGGCCGGCGGAATCTACGTGCCAGAGACGGCCAAGGAAAAGCCGCAGGAAGGCAAAGTCATCGCGGTTGGGCCTGGTCAGGTGCGGGATGACGGCAGTCGCAATCCCATGGACGTTGCCGAAGGCGACCGGGTTATCTACGCCAAGTATGCCGGCACTGAGTTCAAAATCAACGACCAGAAACTCCTCATTTTGCGCGAGAGTGATATCCTCGCCAAGATTGAGGGCTAATCAACTACCCATCAAGGAGGAAACCTAAGCAATGCCAAAGCAACTTGAGTTTGCTGAAGATGCACGACGAGATTTGAAGGCTGGCGTCGACGCGCTGGCCAATGCAGTCAAGGTCACCCTGGGCCCCAAGGGTCGCAACGTGGCTCTGGACAAGAAGTGGGGAGCCCCAACCATTACCCACGACGGCGTCACCGTGGCCAAGGAGATCGAGCTGGAAGAGCCGTACGAGAACATGGGTGCTCAACTGCTGAAGGAAGCCGCCACCCGAACCAATGATGTGGCCGGCGACGGCACGACCACGGCCACTGTTCTGGCACAAACCATCGTCAACGAGGGCCTGAAGAACGTCGCAGCCGGCGCCAACCCGATGCTTCTGAAGCGTGGCATCGAGTGGGCGTCGCAGCAGGTCGTTGACAACATAAGGGGGCAGGCCAAGGAGATCCGCGACAAGGAAGAGATCGCCGACGTGGCCGCCATCTCCGCCAACGAACGGGCCATCGGCGACCTGATCGCTGAGGTGATGGACAAAGTCGGCAAGGACGGCGTCATCACCGTTGAGGAGAGCAAGGGCCTGGCCTTCGAAACCGAGTACGTCGAAGGCATGCAGTTCGATCGCGGCTACATCAGCCCGTATTTCGTCACGGATGCTGAGCGTATGGAAGCCGCTCTGGAGAGTCCGCACATCCTGATTACGGACCGCAAAATTAGTGCAGCCAGCGACATCGTCCCTCTCATGGAGAAGTTGGTGCAGGTTGGAACACGCGATTTCGTTGTAATAGCTGAGGATATCGAGGGGGAGGCACTGGCCACGCTGGTGCTGAACAAGCTGCGCGGCACCTTCAACGCCCTGGCTGTTAAGGCCCCTGGATTTGGCGATCGCCGTAAGGCCATGTTGCAGGACATCGCCATCCTGACCGGCGCCACCGTTATCTCCGAGGAAGTAGGCCGGAAGCTAGACACGGCTACCCTCAGCGATCTGGGTCGAGCCGACAAGATCGTGTCTAACAAGGACGATACAACCATCGTCGGCGGTGCAGGCGATGAGGCGGCAATCAAGGGCCGCATCGAGCAGATCCGGGCGCAGACTGAGACGACGACCAGCGACTATGACCGCGAGAAGCTGCAGGAGCGACTGGCCAAGCTGGCCGGCGGCGTCGCCATCATCGGCGTGGGTGCGGCCACCGAGGTCGAGCTCAAAGAGAAGAAGCACCGCGTCGAGGACGCGCTGAGCGCCACACGCGCAGCCGTCGAAGAGGGTATCGTATCGGGCGGCGGTGTCGCCTTGCTGAACGCGGTGTCCGCGCTGGACGATATCCAGTTCCCGCCAGACAGCGACGAGGCCACCGGTGTACGGATTGTTCGCCGCGCGCTTGAAGAACCCATGCGACAACTGGCTCAGAATGCCGGCGCCGATGGTGCCGTCGTCGTTCAGAACGTCCTGCGCCATCAGAAAGAGCAGGACAACGCCGGCCTGGGCTACAATGTCCTGACTGACGAGTATGAGGATATGGCGAGCGCGGGCGTCATCGATCCGGCGATGGTCACGCGCAGCGCTGTGGAGAACGCAGCCAGCATCGCGGCCATGATTCTCACTACAGAGGCGCTGATCACGGACATTCCCGAGGAACAGCCGGCGATGCCCGCTGCGCCGCCACCCTATTAATCACAACCCCTGAACATCGCACCAGGAGAGCGGTGTTGGGAACGCTGACCGGTATTCCCAACACCGCCTTTGGTCTTCACGATGAGCCTCACTGCTCACATCGTATCGCACACCCACTGGGACCGTGAATGGTACCTCCCATTTCAAGAATTCCGACTCAAGCTGGTCGACCTGATCGACGACCTGCTGGACATCCTGGCCGAGAATACCGACTATCGCTTCTTCACGCTTGATGGTCAGGCCATCATCCTGGAAGACTATCTGGCGGTTCGACCGGAGCGCGAGGATGAGCTTCGCCTGCACGTCCTGGCCGGCCGCCTGCTCATCGGCCCGTGGTATATCCTGCCCGACGAGTTCCTGGTCAGTGGCGAGGCCACGATTCGAAATCTGATGCTGGGCCAGCGTGTCTGCCGGCGATTCGGCCCAATGATGAAGGTCGGCTATGTGCCGGACCCCTTCGGCCACATCTCGCAGCTCCCCCAAATCCTGGCCGGCTTCGGCATCGACACCGCTGTCTTCCGGCGGGGCCTGGCCGACGAGCCCGCACTCTTGCGCTGGGCTGCCGCTGATGGCACTCAGGTGTTCGTCGTCTATCTACGCGATGGGTATGACAACGCAGCTTCGCTGCCAAGCGACCCAGACGAGTTCAGCGCTGCCATCCGCGACCGCGTGGACAGCCTCGCACCGCACACCGAGTCGCCCTACGTTCTTCTCATGAACGGCACCGATCACATGCCGCCTATGCGCGAACTGCCGACGTTAATCGCGTACGCAAACCGCCAGTTGGACGGCATCCAGTTGATTCATAGCACATTGCCTCAATTCATCGCCACCGTCCGCCACGGCTTGGGACTCGACCCATCAGCGGTTGAAGGTGCTGGGCAGCGTCCTGAGCCAGATGAAGGGTTGAAGGTCGGAGGTTCATACCCTCCACCTTCAACCGTCCCCATCGTTCAGGGTGAGCTGCGCTCTCCCAGGCGCCACCACCTCCTACCCGGTGTTCTATCCACGCGGATGTGGATTAAGCAGCGCAACCACGCCCTGGAGACGTTACTGGAACGCTGGGCGGAGCCGTTCAGCGCGTGGGCGTGGATGTTGGGCGGTCCCGATCGTGGTGCTCAGGTGTGGCAGGCGTGGCGCTACCTAGTCGAGAACCATCCGCACGACAGCATCTGCGGCTGCAGCGTCGATCAGGTGCACCGCGAAATGGTGGCGCGGTTTGACTGGGCCGAGCAGATTGCCAAAGCAGTGACAGCAGAAAGTCTGGCGACCATCGCCGGCAAGGTCAATACCACGGCCTTCGACGCGGGCATCCCGATCGTCGTCTTCAACCCGGCGGCCGGCCCGCGTACCGACATCGTGACGGTTGAGATGCCGCTCCCGGCTGGTAACGGCCCGTGGACCGTCGTCGACGAACATGGCCGGCCGCTTCCAACGGAGGTGCCTGAGAAGCACGTACAGTTCGTGGCGGCGG
Source organism: Anaerolineae bacterium (assembly GCA_046758565.1). Taxonomy (GTDB): domain Bacteria; phylum Chloroflexota; class Anaerolineae; order Epilineales; family JAANWY01; genus JBHIAO01. The sequence goes on along the minus strand of JBHIAO010000001.1, from coordinate 34,684 downwards.
ATGTCCCAGGTCATGGGTATCGGACGTTTGCGCTGAAGAAAATGGGAACTAAGCGGAACTCGGGGGAACTTAGGGGAACTAATAGGAGGGGAACTCAGGGGAACTTAGAGGAACTAAGGGGAACTAAGACTGTAGGTCCGGCAGGGAAGACGACACTTGAGAATGAGTTTTTTAAGGTGCAAGTTGATGCAACTGACGGTACGTTGACGGTTGTTGACAAGCAGACGGGTGCCGTTTTCCGAGGCCTGAATCGGTTTGTCGATGGCGGTGATCGAGGGGATGAGTACAACTACTGCCCGCCAGCAGAGCATCTCGTGGTCGATACGCCGGCACAGCCGCCCAGAATCAGCCACACGGGGGGGCCAGCGCGCCAGTCCGTGCGCATCGCGATGACCTACCGGTTGCCGGCGGCCCTGACCGAGGACCGACAAGCGCGCAGCCAGGAGCTTGTCGAAGTCCCCATTACGACCACAGTCAGCTTGTCGCCCGGCGTACCGCGCATCGACGTTCAGACCACGGTGGACAACCGTGCCAGGGACCACCGGTTAGGGGTGCAATTCCCCACACCAGTTCAGACCGACCACAACGCGGCCGAGAGCCAGTTCGATGTCGTTGAGCGGTCCATCGACCTACCCCAGGACACGTCCGACTGGGTCGAACAGCCGGTGGGTACCCACCCCCAGAGCATCTTTGTGGATGTCACTGATGGCGATGTCGGATTGATGGTAGCGAACCGTGGATTGCCGGAATATGAAGTTATCGAGCGTCCATCGGGCAGCACGATTGCGATCACGCTGCTCCGGTGTGTGGGTTGGTTGTCGCGGGACGATTTTCCATGCCGCGAGGGCCACGCTGGCCCATTCCTTGCGACTCCGGAAGCTCAATGCCTGGGCAAAAACACCTTTGAATATTCGCTGATCCCCCATGCCGGCGACTGGCAGACGGCTTTCGCCCAGGCACACGCGTTCAACGCGCCCTTCCAGGCCGTCACGACGGGCGTCAGTACGGGTCCACTTCCGTCGACCAGCACCCTGCTCGAAGTTGAGCCAGCGAGCTTCGTGGTCACGGCTGTCAAGACGGCCGAGGCCGGCGATGGCGTGATTGTGCGTGGCTACAACATCGGCACAGAGCCCGTCGAGGCACATGTGCGGCTTAATGGGCCGGCCCGCTCCGTCTTCCGCGTCAACCTGGCTGAGGAACCCATAGAGAGCCTGGAGTCCGACGCCGGCGGATGGGTGCGCGTACCAGTGAGGAGCCGCGAGATCATCACGCTGAAATTCCATACACCAGAGGTAACATGCCAGAGCCTTGGGCGCGCTGGGGTATTGAGACCATACGGTTGGCACAGTCGCACAACAGCGCCATCATAGACACTGTGTTTCGGCTGATCACATTCCTGGGGGACAAGGAGTTCGTTCTGATCCTGGTCCCGCTGGTGTTCTGGTGCATTGACAAACGAACAGGTATCCGTCTCGCGGTTCTCCTGTTGCTGTCCGTCTACCTCAATACCGCCTTGAAGGACGCTCTGGGCTGGCCTCGCCCGCCGGCCGGCCAGGTTCGCCAGGTAGTAGCGGAAGAAGGGTTCGGCATGCCCAGTGGCCATGCCCAGAACAACATAATCATCTGGGGCTACCTGGCATCGACAGGTGGTAGGATCGGGTGGGGCATCGCCGGGCTGATCGCGCTGGTTGTTGGCATGTCACGGGTTTTCATAGGTGTCCACTACCCGCAGGACGTGGTCGGCGGATGGATCGTCGGGATCGTCATGCTGGCGGTTTCCCTTCTCGCTTTGCAGTGGCTGGACAGCGCGGAGGTGTCACCAGCCATGACGTGGGCGGCTGCGCTCCTAGCACCCGTCACATTTGCGAGTGCACATCCAGTACCCGATACAGCGCGGGCGATGGGAGCCTTGTTGGGATTGGCGATCGGCTACTTGCTGGAGCGTCAGTTGGTCCACTTCAATCCGCAAACGTCGTGGGCCCGGCAGATTGCCAAAGTCATCGTAGGAGGCACTGTCTTGGCTGCACTGTGGATCGGCTTAAAGACAGTTATGCCCGACGCGAATGCCTTTCACTTCCTGCGCTATGGTATTGTTGGGTTGTGGGGAACCTTCCTCGCACCCTGGATGTTCGTCAAGGCAGGATGGGCTGGTAAGCGAGAGCTTTAGGGTTTTGACAACCTCGAAGGGTCTGAACGCACTAGATGGCTAATCCTGATCGGGAACGTTCGTGTCCGGCCCGACCAGGTACACATCAGCCCATGGCTGGTAGTGACTCTCGAATCGCTCACGAGAGACGACGTTACCATCCTTCTTGATGATTCGATACACGACGACATCGGAGCCCTCATTCGCCCAGTCGATCTGCTTGATCGTACCGGGTGGCAGATCCTCATCGACTCTGTAGACCGGATCCTTGGGTGGCGTCACGTTCGAAATCTCCGGACCTTCGATGTCGACTTCTCGCGCGGGCCTGGTGCCATAGAAGTAGAAGGTCAATGTGCCGGCCCGCGCATCGACCTCAGTCTCGATCAGCAAATATGCCCCGGTGTCGTTGCGAAACTTGAAATCCACCGACGGCGAGTAGATCGTCGCGTCCAGGCCAGGAATCGAACTGGTTTCGTACCAGCCCACGCGGTAGCCATGGGCCCACCGCTCTACAATCGGGAATCCGCCAAAGAACGCTGCACGAAATGCCGTCGTCGATACCTGACATACGCCACCGCCGATGCCGACGGTGGTGCGATCACCGGTGATGATATACGCTTCTTCGTAACCTTCTTCCTGGCTAACATCTCCCAGATACCGGTTGAACGAGAAGGCTTCGCCTGGCGGCACTACAACACCGTTGAACTTTGATGCGGAGATCTGGATATTCTTGATGCGACCGGCCGGAGAACCTTTGAAGTAGGTCGTTGCCCGGCTAACCAACTCCACGATGCCCATATCCAGAACGTCTCGAGCATCGACAGCCGGCTTCTCAGTAATCACGGTCAGAGGGACCGTTCGCTCTGAACTCTCGGTTGCCGACACGATGCGGTCAACGGTTGCGCCGATGTCGAGCGCGCGTCCTTCGCGGCTCATGTGGATGACATGGATCTGCCCGGTGCGCTGCCCTGAGCCTGTCGAAGGGCCTGTCCTGAGCCCTGTCGAAGGATCAGGATCGAAATCTAGACGTGCATCCTCTGGAAGTTGATAGACCTCGGCGGCCAGGGGCTCCACCCAACCGCGGACTTTCGCTGGATCGATGTACAACTCGACTTTCAGCTCACCGCCGGCTGTTGACTTGTCGAGGACCAACCAGTCGCGCAGCATCTCACGGCTGATGGTCCACGAGCGATCACCATAACGAACGACGATTGGCGCACTCAAGAGCCGGTCGATACGCTCTTTAGCTGCGATAGCCGGTGCGTCAGCGATGGCCGGCTGAACCACCTGTACGCCGAGATCGATCGGTTCCTGAGACTGATGCAGGATACGCTGCTGAATAGCCGACACCACGGGCTCTACGTCCAAGTGACGGCCAACCCGACTGGGCGTCACCTCAGCGGTCAGGTCATTTAGCGTAACGTCTGCATCTCGGGCCGGCAGATTGATCTCCTCTGCCATGCGTTGGACATAGGCGCGGGCTTGAACGGGATCGAAGACGGTGCGAGGCACCACGATATATCCGTTCTGGTAAACATTCACCTGCTGCCAAAGATTCCCCCGCAAATCACTGGTGCGGCCGACAGCATATGCCTCAGCGACCACTGCGTGGGTTTCGAGATTGGCGCCCAAATCCTGTGGCGTCGCGATCCACAGCTCGTTTCCGTCCCGAAAGATCAGTTGCGCGTCCTCATAGTACCGGATCCTGTCGTGTAGGTGGGCTTCGGCCTCTGCCGGCGTCATGCCACTGACGTCCCACCCAAGAACATTGACACCACGATAAATGCGGCCGGTGTAACTGCGCTGATAGAGGAAAATGCCCAACAGCATGATAAGGGTGAGCGCGATGACGAAAACGCTAGGCAAGATCAACAGCCATCGCGCGACAGAGGGAAAATGGAAAACGGAAAATGGAGAATGGAGAAAAGGTTTTCGCTTCCATCTTCCCCCTTCCATCCTCCATCCTCTCCTTTCCATTTTTCCATCCTCTCCTTTCCATTTTCCTTATTGCCAGGGTAAGGGGCTGGCATCGCGGTAGTTCCGCTGCGTCAAGATTATGTCACGCAAATCGATGACTCCATCGCCGTTTACATCAGCGTGCGGGCCTGTTGCAGGCACCAGTCGTCCCAAACCGATTGCACAGCGCACCATGTCGTATAGGTCAACATCTCCGTCGCGGTCTGCGTCCCCAGCAGGCAAAGACGTGGCCGGCAGCCGTGTGACTTCGCCAACTCGCACTTCCACGTCCGGCGCCTCGATTGCGATGTGCCCCGGATAACTGGCCCGCACCGCGAAGCGTCCGGCTGGCACGTTCAGGCGAAACGTACCAGATGCATCGGTGGTGTCCATAGGCGTACCATCCACCAGCAGTGTGATTCCTACGCGATTGTTCCGACCCTGCAACGCGATTTGGCCCTCGATGGTTCCTGTATCTCCAGCTCCGCCCGGCACACCTGGCGGCGTCACCAGCGGCGATGCTGTCGGCGTCACTGTCGCCTCGGCAACAGTGGTCGCTGTTGTAGCCAGCTCCACTGTGGATGACGGGGTCAGCTCGACGCTAGTGGTACGACGCGCACTCGGAACAGGTGAGGCCGTACCCTCAACAACCGTCGTCGGTCGCGAAGTCATCGTTGCAAGTCCGGCTTCAGTTGTTACTGTGGCCGTCGGAACAGTCTCGATGGGGCCGGCATCCGGTGTCCGCAGAAACCGCAGGAAAAGAGCAGTGATCACAAGGACTATGGCCACCACAAAAAGCCCCCCCAGGAACCAGGTCCGCCTGAAACCCTCTTGGGATGACACGGTCACGATACCTCCTCCACCATCAGGGGCAGGCGTTATTGCTCACCGACGCGGCGAACCTGGAGCATGTTGGTGCGTCCAGGCACGCCCGGTGGCACGCCGGCCGACATAACCAACAAATCAGCATCCTTCACGAGATCCGACGCCTGGGCTGCTTCAATGGCTAGACCCATCGTCTCGTCTGATGTCATCGTGCGCTGAATGAGAAGTGGGTGTACCCCCCACACGAGAGCAAGCCGGCACTGAGTCTGCGTATTGTGCGTCACCCCAATGATGGGCATCCTCGGTCGGTACCGCGCCACGGCCCGTGCTGTGGTTCCAGATGATGTGGATGCCACGATAGCGGCCGCGTCCAATTCGGACGCGATCGCGGTGACGGCCAGACTTATAGCATCCGTCACCGATTCGGCGACCGTTTCCCTGGAGCGACGTAACCATTCATCATACGGCAGGTTGCGCTCCGTTGTCTCGGCAATGGCGGCCATGGTACGCACCGCTTCCACCGGATAACTGCCGATGGCCGTCTCCCCAGAAAGCATCACGGCATCCGTTCCATCAAAGATTGCGTTGGCCACGTCACTAGCCTCAGCTCGAGTTGGTCGCGGGTTGCGCATCATAGAGTCTAGCATTTGAGTTGCAGTGATCACCGACTTAGCAACCCGGTTGGCCTCGCGGATAATCATTTTCTGGTAGACGGGTACCTCTTCGGCCGGCATTTCCACCCCCAGATCACCGCGTGCGACCATCACTCCGTCACTGGCCGCCAGAATATCATAAAAGTTGTCGAGGGCTTCAGGTTTCTCGATCTTGGCAATAATGGGAATCTTAGCTCCCATCGCCACCATAAGATCACGGAGGTCCTGGATGTCTCGCGCCTGGCGGACGAAGGATAGCGCCACATAGTCGACCCCGTGCTCAACACCAAACACCAGGTCTTCCCGATCCTTGGCGGTCAGTGACGGCAGGCTGATGTCCACGCCAGGCAGATTGACACCCTTCCTCTCAGACAAGACGGCATCAGTGACCACCTCGGTCTCCACCGCGGTCTTGCTCGTTTTCAGAACCCGGAGCTCGATCCGACCGTCGTCGAGCAGGATGCGATCGCCGGGCTTGACATCGCCGGGCAACCCCGCGTACGGCGCTGTTACCCGCCGGCTGTCACCAAGAACGTCCTTGGTCGTCAAGGTGAAGCGTTGACCCGCCGTTAGGGTCACCTGTCCGCCATCGATGGGCCCCACCCGAAGCTTGGGCCCCTGGAGGTCCTGGAGTACGGCTACCACTTTGCCCTCTTCCTGGGCAAGGCGACGGACCAATCGAAGTCGTTTTGCGTGTGCCCCGTGAGTATCATGGGAGAAGTTGAGCCGTGCGACGTCCATGCCGGCACGAATCATCTGCCGCAGTGTCTCTTCGTCCTCACACGCTGGACCCAACGTGCAAACGATCTTCGTTCGAGGCATCTTGCATCCTCTCCGTCCCTGATAGATCTGGAGACTATCACAATCGACATCCTTGAGATGCCCCATTTCACTCGTGACCGCCGACAGCCGTCCGTCGACCGCCGCTCCACTCGAAATCTCGGCGGTCGGGGTCCGTGGTGGCGGTCGTCCCACGGTTAAATAGCCTGTCATTTCGCTCGACTGGAAACTGAACTGGCGGCCTGTTCTCGCATCGAAGATGGGACGATTCCGTTGCGAATGAAGTTGACAGTTGACACCAGATTGCTTCGGATCGTTGCCGGCCACCAGGCCTGAAGCGCAACGGGGCTCAGTTCCAGCGTCACCAGGTCGGCGTAGCCGTCGCTCCGAGCACGATCCACAAGCTGTCGCAGCGGAAGATCCCCTGCGCCGAGCAATTGGTGGTGTTTAATGTACGTGTACAACCTCGGCCGATCCAGCCAGGCCGGCAAGGACTTGAAATCACTCAGATGCAGGTTCACCAGTCGATCCCGAAACAGATCATACAGCTCGAGGATGTTCCAAGGCCAAGACGCTGCATGGGCCGTGTCAAAGGTTAGCGGAAAGTCATGCTCCTCGGCAAACTGATAAAGAGACTCTGGGTCCGCGAGGGCGTACTGGCGCTGGCGGTTCCGAAAGATGCCTCGGTTCTCCAATGCCAGCGTGACCCCGCTATTCGCCCCACGCCGGCGTGCTTCATCCATCGCCCGCCGCCAAGCCAGCCCGTCCGAACTCTCCAGATCCTCGACATCCGGCGTGTGCTGCACGACGACTGTGGCCCCAACCTGGGCCGCGAAACCCACGATTCTCGCCGTGTTGTCGAAAGTGCTCCATCCAGGCAACGAGAACAACGGCGGATGGACCGACGACACACGCAGGTTGTGAATGCCGGCAAGTTCGCGCACAGTTGCTGGGCCACGCAAGATGGCTTCCGGGCCTATGGCCAGCTCGATGGCATCGAAGCCGGCGCCGGCTGCCATGCCGAGTACCCACTGTAGCGGATAAAAATACAAACTTCCAGTAGAAAGGCTGATTTTCAACCCCAACCTCCGATAACATCACGTCTTTCTCTAATTCGTCTGAAACTGAGTAGATGAGCCGAAGGCAGTATATCACGAATGGCTGGGAGAAGCAACTTGCCTGAAAAGGCGGAACTAATGCTCGTGTCTAACGTTACAACATAGATTATCCCTCTATTTGCAAGTTCCCGAATTCCGGGAATAGTATCAAGTGTCTTGAGAAAACACCGATAATAAAGGTGAATGATTGGTGAACAATTGCCTAACCCTGTATGAAAGTTTCCGAATTGATGTAGCACTACAGCCACACCGGACGGAGTGATAGCGATGTCGAATCAACTTATTCTTGTTGTAGACGATGAGCCAGATATTCTGGGCCTCTGCGACCGCATTCTGTCAAACGACGGATATACCGTTTACACTGCGAATTCCGGATCACAGGCCATCAGGATTGCCCGCGAGACACCTCTCGACGTCGTGCTGCTTGATCTCGAGATGCCAGATGGTGACGGCATCACCATCTTCGAAACGATAAGGGGTTTTCAACGTGACACCATTGGGATAGTCGTCGCCAGTCATCCCTCAATGGAAGCCGCCATCGACGCGCTAAAACAAGGCGTCTCCGGCTTCGTCCTGAAGCCCTTCACACCCAATGAACTCCGCCAAGCCATCTCCGAGGCAGTGGAACGCCGACGTCTTGAGCGCGACTACGCCCGGCTCCAAGCCCTCATCCCGCTTTACGAGCTGAGTCGCTCACTAATGACCACGACAGACATCGACGCGTTGCTCGATCAAACGGTGGAGCTAGCGCTCCAGGAAACAGGGGCTGACACGGCATCGTTAATGCTGGAGGAAGATGGCAAGCTGTACATCAAAGCCGCACGCGGTCTGTCCGAGGACTTCATAGAGACTACGGCAACGCCCGTTGGCGAAGGCATCGCTGGTTGGGTCGCCCAGCACGGAGAGCCGCTTCTCCTGGATAAGACTGTCTCCATGCCACCGGAGTTGGCAGACGCGCTCACACGAGGGGAGATCGCATCAGCCATCTGCGTTCCCCTGGCGTTGCCTGATCGCGTGATCGGGACCCTCAACCTGTCGAAGATGGAACCCACCGAAAGGCCGTTCACCCCCAGCGACCGCGACCTGATTAGCGTGTTAGCTGGCCAGGCGGCTATTGCGATTCAAAACGCGAACCTATTCAGCCGGCAACGAGCCCTAACACAGGAACTATCACGAGCAAATGCCAACCTACGCGCACTCCAACAGGCAGCGACAGCCATTACCAGCCGGCTCAGCCCCGAGCGAGTTCTGCAAACCGTCCTCGATGGATGTGTCGCCGTAGTTGGCGACGCTACCACCGCTATCGGACTCCTGGAGACGGACAGCAGGACAATCGAAGTCCATCTGCACCACGGCGAAAACCAGACGCGAGAGATCACAACGCTACGGTTGCGACCAGACGAGGTTCAGGCGGTCGAGTCGCAGAGCAGGGCCAGAGACGTGCTTGAAGAACGGCTGAGCGTCTTGCTCTCGGAGCTGGCAAGGCCGGCATCCGTTGGCGTTATTCCCCTATTCGTGCAGGACCAACTCCTGGGTGTCATGGCTGTAGCCACTCAGCAGGAGCTGACCGAAGCCGACATTGAGACCCTCACGCCGTTCGCCGATCACGCTGCAGTTGCGATTGGCAATGCCCGGCTATTCTCGCACTTGCAGCGAGCTTACGAACAATTGCGCAAACTGGACCGGCTTAAGAGCGAGTTTATCAACATCGCGGTGCGCGAGCTGCGGGCACCACTGTCGGAAATAAAAGCGTACACGGAACTTCTCGACGAAACGGCCGCAGAGGGTCGGCAGCCTGGATTGAGCAAGCTACGAGATGCAGCAAACAAACTGGAGACTCACATCGAGAATCTGGTGGAGCTGCGCAAGCTGGAACTGGAAGGGCCGGATGTAGGGAAGTCGGAAATTACCGACTAGAGGATCTGCGAGAGGAACAGCTTGGTCCGATCCTCTTGGGGATAATCAAAGATCTGCTGAGGCGTGCCTTCCTCGACGATCTTCCCTTCGTCAAAGAAGATCATGCGATCACAAACTTCTTTAGCAAACCCCATCTCATGGGTGACCACGAGCATGGTCATACCCGATGTGGCCAGCTCGCGCATGACGTCCAGCACCTCTTTGATCATCTCCGGGTCGAGGGCCGAGGTCGGCTCGTCGAAGAGCATGATCTTGGGCTGCATGGCCAGGGCCCGAGCGATGGCCACCCGCTGCTGTTGGCCACCGGACAGTTGCGCCGGATACTTGTGGGCCTGCTCTGGGATACCCACCCGCTCCAGCAACTCCATCGCCAGGTTCTCGGCCTCCTCCTTCGGCCACTTGCGAACCCAAATCGGGCCCAGGGTGATGTTTTGCAGGGCCGTAAGGTGAGGAAATAGGTTGAACGACTGAAACACCATTCCAACTTCGCTCCGAATGGCCTCGATGTTCCGGATGTCATTGGTCAGCTCAATGCCGTCCACGATGATGTCCCCCCGCTGGTGATCCTCCAGCCGATTGATGGTGCGAATGAAGGTCGATTTCCCCGAGCCTGAGGGACCGAAGATGACGACCACTTCCCCCGTCATAACCGTGGTGGTGATCCCACGCAGGACGTGAAAGTCGCCGAACCACTTGTGCACGTCTCGGCAGATGATGATATCGTCTGCAGTTTCGAGCTTCTCACTGGTCATAGACTCCTCCATCGGCAGCCTGCAAGACCCTCAAGTCCTCCAAAGAAGTCGCCACGTCTAATCTCCAATCTCTAACCTCCAATCTCCAAAACCATCTACCGTTCACCAACCCCCAGTGCCGTCTCCAATCTGCGGCTGGCGTAGGACATGGAGTAGGTGAAGATCCAGAAGACTGCGGCAATGAACAGGTACACTTCGCGCTGCCGGCCGATCCACTCCACATTGCCCAGGACGATAGATTTCCCGATGCCAAGAATATCATTGAGTCCCACGATGACCACCAGGGTGGTATCTTTGAAGAGGCTGATGAACTGGCCCACGATAGCCGGGATCACCGCTCTCAGGGCCTGGGGAAGGACGACAAGAAGCATCACGAGGGGGTTGCTGAGACCCACAGCTTTGGCCGCCTCGATCTGTCCCTCGGGCACAGCCTGCAACCCACCCCGCACGTTCTCCGCCATGTAGGCGGCACTGAACAAGGTCATCGCCAGTAAGGCCCGCAGGACGCGATCGACTCGGATCTCCTCGGGCAGGAAGAGGGGAAGGATGACCTGGGCCATGAACAGGATGGACACCAAGGGAACGCCGCGCACTAACTCGATGTACAAGATGCTGAAGATCTTGACCACGGGCAGATTGCTACGGCGCCCCAGGGCCAGGAGGACACCCAGGGGGAACGAGGCCACGATACCCACCAGGGCCAGGAGGAAGGTCAGGAGCAGCCCGCCCCAAACACCGGTCCCTACAAAGGGCAAGCGGGGGGTGCCCTGGAACCCTCGTAGCAGGATGAGGGTCAAGACAAAGGAGAGAAGCCACCCCGTCATCAGCCATCGCGGCCGGCCACCCCGGGTGCGTGCCAGGAGGTATCCGAGGGTGACGAGGGCCGGATTGGCGAGAAGCCACAGCCGCACCTCGAGGCCCAGGACCTCCAGACCCAGGGGCAACAGGGCCGGAGCCCCCAGGCCGACAGCCATGACTAGCGCGAAGGTGCGGACGGTCCCGCCCCAAACGCCCCAGGAGAGCCCAAAGAGAAATGAAACCATGAGCACACTGAGGCCCACCCGCCATATCTCATCGGACGGGTACTGGCCCAGCATAAAGAGTTTCGGGTTAGAGGTGACCGGGCTCCAATCCGCGGTGACGAAGACCCAGGTCAGAACTCCCCTCAGCAGGACGTAGAGCAACCAGATCAAGACCACGGTGAGGAGGGCGTTATACCAGGTATTGAACAGGTTCTTCCTCAGCCAGCCAATGGAGCCCACGGTGGCAGGCGGCGGTTTGATGGCTTCAGTGACAGTGGTCATGGTTAACGCTCCACGAACCGCACGCGGCGGTTATAGATGTTCCCGATGAGGGCGTAGGTCAAACTCATGGCCAGGTAGGCGGCCATGATCATGATGAAGATGGGCACCGCCCGCCCGGCCTGGTTGATCATGATCCTTGCCACGCTGAAGAGGTCCGGATAGCCAATGGCGATGGCCAAGCTGGAGTTCTTGGTCAGGTTGAGGTATTGACTGATCAGGGGCGGGATGATAACCCGTAAGGCCTGGGGGAAGACGACCAGTCGCAGGGTCTGCAGGTTATTCAGCCCCACCGCCCGGGCGGCCTCGACCTGGCCCCGCTGCACGGCCATGATGCCGGCACGGACGATCTCGGCGATAAAGGTCGCAGTGTATATCACCAGCCCCACCAAGAGGGCCGCAAACTCGGGGGTGAGACGCAGTCCGCCCTCGAAATTGAAGCGCCCTAGTATCGGCACCTCCCGGATGAGCGGGCTCTCATTCATCAGGCCCCACCCCAAGGCCGGGATTAGAAACAGCGCCAGACTGGCGGCCAGGATAGGGTAGGTGGACCGGCCGGTGCGCATTTGGAGGCGGGTCAGCACAACGCCCAACAGGACGGCCAGCAGAAATCCTGCCAGGACAAAGAATAGCCAGGCCTGGAAGGACGGCGAGGGCCTGGCCCACACCATGTAGACGCCTCGATTATTCAGGTAGATGGGGCCTGGCCATTGGATACTATCCTTGACCAAGGGTAGCTTTTGAAAGACCGCAAAGTACCAGAAGAAGAGTTGGACCAAAAGGGGGACATTACGAATGATTTCGATATAGGTGCTGGCCATCTTGCTGACCAGCCAGTTGGAGGAAAGCCGCGCCACGCCGAGGATGACGCCCAGGATGGTAGCCATCACGATGCCCACCAGCGCCACCTTGAGGGTGTTCAGAATCCCCACCCAGAAAGCGTACCGGAAGGAGTCGGAGGGATGGTACTCGATGACCGACTCCGCAATGGGGAAGCCGGCCGCCTCATTCAGAAAGTCGAAGCCCAGGGCCAGGCCCCGCCTGTTGGCAGCGTCTAGCACGTTGTCAACGAAGAAGACGAGGAAGGAGATGACGACGATGGCGGAGACAACCTGGGCGACGGCGCGCAGCACCCGGACATCCCGCCAGAGGGGGACGCCTTGATAGGTTAGTGCAGGAATGTGGCTCTGTCTCATGCCTAGTTGTCCGCTGTCCTGTGCAGGGGACGTAGGAACTAATGGGAACTAGGGGGAACTAAAGAGGAACTTGGAGACGCCTGAGTTCCCCTCTAGTTCCCCTCTAGTTCCTCTGAGTTCCTTTTTGCCAACAACAAATTCGGAACTTATCTCGAGACGCCCCTAGCGGAGAGGTGGCGCGTAGATCAAGCCACCATTGGTCCAGAGTTCGTTGATGCCCCGCGGGAGCGTAAATGCGTCGCCATCGGGGCCCATGTAGCGATCGTAGATCTCGCCGTAGTTGCCCACAGCCTTGATGACATCCACGGCAAAGTCCGGTTTCAGGCCCAGGTCAGCCTGGCCAAACTCGCCCTCCGTACCCAACATGCGGCGAATCGGGATGTTGTCGCTCTCCCGCATTTCTTCAACGTTCGCCTGGGTGACGCCCAACTCCTCGGCGTTGATGAGGACGTACATGACAGTCTTGACCAGGTCCAGCCACTGATCGTCGCCGTGGGGGACCACCGGGGTCAGGGGCTCCTTGGAGATGGTCTCGGGCAAGATAACGTGGGCGTCGGGGTCGGCGAACCCGGTCCTGACAGCCGCCAACTGAGACTTGTCACTGGTGGTGGCGTCGCAGCGGCCCTCCTCGTAGGCTCCGTAGACCGAGGCGGTCTCCTCAAAGACCACTGTGCTGAGCTCCATCTTGTGCTGTCGGAAGAAGTCGGCCAGGTTCAGCTCGGTGGTAGTACCGCTGGTCACGCAGACTGTGGCGCCGTCCAGATCGAGGGCACTGGTGAATCCGGTGTCCTTGCGAGTCATGAACCCCTGGCCGTCGTAGAACATGGTGATGGTGTAGTTGCCCCACTGGGCATCGCGGGTGGTCGTCCAGGTGACGTTGCGGGACAGCATGTCGTTCTCGCCGGACTGAATTGCCGGCCCTCGCTCAGCAGCGGTGATGGGGACAACCTCCACGGCGGTCGGGTCACCGAAGATAGCGGCGGCCACGGCGCGGCAGAGATCGATGTCCATGCCGACGTTGTTGCCGGCCTCGTCCAGGTAGCCGAAGCCGGCCAGGTCAGTGCGGCCGGCACAGACCAGCTTGCCCCGCTCCCGGACAGTCTGCAGCCTGCTCTTCGTTTCAGGTGGCTGAGCCGCCGGCCCCGGGACTTCCCTCGTCACCTCAACAATGCGGGTTACCTCAACCTTAACCTCTTGTTGGCCTTGCTGGGTGCATGCACTCATCACGACGGCCAGAAGAACGATACCGGCGAGTAGAAATAGTTGCTTGCGATTCATCTCATTCTCCTCCTGTGGTTTTGGCTTAACGAAATCGATAGGGTTACGCGACAACACGACTCTGTCTAAGTTACCACCTCCTCTACGTCTCTGTAGGGACCTCACTTCTCACTCAATCGGATCGACAGACCGCTGAGCTGATCAGTTGTTGACTGGACGCACTCTTCAAGTTGTTCGCAAGGCCACGCGCCTGGCGACAGATACTACCCAGGCAAGGATATTCGGATAGCGCTGCTCGCGATATTAGCATAACGAAGTGGCATTGTCAAGCATACAGGCGATGAGCACGTATGTAGGCTTCAACCTCAGCCGGCACATAATACCGAATGACCTGGCCCCGATGGGCTCGTTCACGTAGATCGGTCGACGAAACTTCCAACAACGGCATCGATACATGATCCACCTTCTGGGAGATACCAGGGATGATCGCTTCAAGGTCCTCCATATCGGCATCGTAGCCCGGCCGGTTGACCACGGCCAGCCGGCAGAGCCCCACAACCTGGCGAGGTTCGTGCCAGTTGGGTAGGTCAGACAGCATATCCATACCTATGATGAAGTAGATCTCCGTATCGGAATTCCATTGATCACGAAGCCGCTGCACCATTTCAAAACTGTACGAGGGCCCCGGCCGCTCCACATCAATCAGTGACACGAAGAAATATGGGTTCGACGCCACGGCTAGTGTGATCATCTCGACACGATGCACAACAGAGGTCACCGGTTCGTCTAGCTTGTGGGGGGGCGAGCCGGCCGGCACGAAAACAACCCGTTCCAAATCCAATTGCACCCGTGCCTCCTCAGCCGCCACTAGGTGCCCAATGTGCGGGGGATCAAAGGTTCCACCTAGCACACCAATTCTCATGTGTCCTCCGACCTCAGTGAACAGTAAACAGTGATCAGTCATCAGTCATCACTGTTTACTGACAACTGATGGCACTAGCGCTCCCACTCCAGCTCGATATCCCCAATAATCACCGTGTCTCCGTCCCGGACGCCGGCCTTCTCCAATGCGTCAAAAACACCCAGCGCCCGGAGCTGGCGCTGGAATCGTGCGATCGCCTCGTCGCTATTCCAGTCGGTCATCGCCGCGACCCGTTCCACCTTTTTACCCTCGATGCGCCAGGTCAGGGGCTGTTCCGGTGCCTCACGTTCACCGCGCCGGAAGAGATGGAACGCGTCTTCTGCGTCTGCGGGACGCAATACTGGCAGTTCGTCAGACACAGGCCCGCGCTCCCTGGGAAGCTCGTCCAGCATGTCTGCAATCCGTTGCAGCATCACTCTGACATTTTCCTGGGTCACAGCCGAGATAGCCATGGCCGGCAGATTCCGTTCAGCCATCTCCGCGCGGATCAATGGCCACAGTGCCTGGACATCCGGGAGGTCCATCTTGTTGAGAACAACGAGTTGCAGCTTGTCAGCAAGCCGGGGGCTATAGAGCTCCAGTTCTCGATTCACGGCGTCGAAGTCTTCCAACGTGTCTTGCGACGCACCGTCCAGCAGATGGATCAGCATTCGCGTTCGCTCGATATGCCGCAGAAACTTGTCGCCCAGCCCCACGCCTTCGTGGGCTCCTTCGATAAGCCCAGGAATATCAGCCACGACGAAATCTCGGTAATCGACAACCACCACGCCCAGGTTGGGGCTCAGTGTGGTGAAGGGATAGTCCGCAATCTTGGGCCGGGCGGCACTAATAACCGACAACAACGTGGATTTCCCGGCGTTGGGCACGCCAATAATGCCAACATCAGCAATGAGTTTCAACTCCAGGAGAAGCCAGCGTTCCTCACCAGGTTCGCCCTTTTCGGCAAAGCGGGGTGCCTGATTGGTCGGCGTCGCAAAGGCCGAATTGCCGCGGCCCCCTCGGCCGCCGTGGGCAACAATCACTTCCTGGCCAGCCTGGATCAGATCCGCCACGAGTTCACCCGTGTCAGCATGTCGGATGACAGTGCCCACCGGGACGGCAATCCGTTCATCAGCGCCGTCAGAGCCCCGCCTCTTGTCGCCACCCCCACGGCCGCCGGCTCCGGCCTTGAAGTGCTGCCGGCGCTTGAATGGCATCAGCGTGTTGAGACCCGGATCAGCGTAGATAATCACAGCTCCACCCAGGCCACCGTGGCCGCCGGCCGGCCCTCCCAGAGGTTCGAACTTCTCTCGGCGAAATGCAACGACCCCATCGCCGCCGTCGCCGGCCTTCACATAGATCTTCGCCTCATCGAAGAAGTACTCTTCTGACATAAGGCAAGAATACATGAATGATGTGGCGGTGTCAAAACGTGATATCCCCGCACTTCCCTTGAGTCGGCACTGTCGGCCGTTTCCTTAACATTCTTAAATCTCCAACAGTTTTAAGGTACGTTAGAAAGCCAATTTTGGAGCCAATCCTGACGTGATACCAACATATGGGGGGAGAACTGCGCGCTCGCGCCAACATCTTGTGTCGCGGGCTTGTCACACCGCCCGAGTCCCTTCCCCGAGGGGGTCTTGAAAATCGTCACGCTTTTTGGTACAATATCCCTGCGACCGTTGATGAGTTCGGCGATGGGGTTTGCTCCCACCCGGGAATCATCGCAAGTCTTGCAACACTCAGATCCATAACAATACATACATTGCTCGGTACTCATAGTGATACGTTGCGAGATCCGGCGATCATGCAGGATCAGATCCTAGCAGCCACCCTCTCAGGCTGTGCGCCCTGGGGTCGATCTCGTTTCCCCCACCCGGATACGCATTGAGCACCCGGCCGTGCCACAGGCATCCCCGTCGGTGTTGCCGCGATCCGTCCCCCACGCTCGCCGCATCCCCACGGTCACCTGATCAGTCTGGCGCGACAACGCGCTACACTCAAACGAATAGTTTTGCTAATCCGGTTATTGGCCGGCAGGGGATTCTGTGTCTCTAAAATGGGCCGCGCCACGGGCTAGGGTTGCCCTACCCTAAGATTCCAATAACTATACACAGACTCCTGCTGGACGGCAGTTCAACGGCTCCAACAACTCAGTCGCGACCGATTTGGTGCGCCCGGTAGTGGACCAAAATCCGCCGCGAGCAAAGGCTGAACAATCACACTAAACAGAGACGCACGAAAAGGTAGGCTTACTGTGACAGTCAAAGAACCTGACCCGTCGCCATCCCTTCGACGAAGCTCAGAACGTCGACCAGAACAGGATATTGATTCTGTTTGGCAAGCCGCCCTCGGTGAGCTACAACTTCAAATGCCCCGTGCAACCTTTGACACTTGGCTCAAAGGCACGTGTGTCATTGCCTATGAACCACTGGGAGAGACTCAGGACGAACCCTTCGACGAGGCTCATGACAAGGGTTACCTGTTGATCATAGGTACGCAGAACGCTTACGCGAAGGATTGGCTGGAAAATCGATTGGATGTTAAGATCAAGCGAACAGTTGCCGGCATTCTGGGCCAGTCTGTTGAACTCGAGTTCCGCATTCGCCCTCGCTCGAAGGCCGCTAACGACGCCGTCGAACTTCTCCAGGGCTTACCCAATGAAACGCCGGCCAGGCCGGCCACTAGGGCGGAAGCCCCAGCCAGCAAAGTCAACGGGCTCGGCAAAGGCAACGCCCACATCTCTCTCAATCCTCGCTATACCTTTGACAACTTCATCGTAGGCGATGGAAATCGACTAGCCCATGCAGCCGCCCTAGCCGTCGCTGAACACCCTGCTGAGCGTCCTTACAACCCGCTATTCATTTACGGCGGTGTTGGCCTTGGAAAAACCCATCTACTCCATGCAGCCGGCCACATACCGGCGACCAAGGGGCTCCGCGTACGCATCGTTTCATCAGAGCAATTCACGAACGACTTGATCACAGCCATCCGGACACAGACAACCGACGCCTTTCGCGACAAGTACCGGGACCTGGACGTGCTGCTGATTGATGACATCCAGTTCATCGCCGGCAAGGAGCGAACACAGGAGGAGTTGTTTCATACCTTCAATACGCTCCACAGTGCCAACAAACAAATCGTTATGAGCAGCGATCGGCACCCGAAAGCTCTAACAACGCTCGAAGAGCGTCTGCGTTCACGCTTTGAGTGGGGTCTAACCGCAGATATCCAACCGCCCGATCTCGAAACCCGGATTGCTATCCTTCAGTCGAAAGCTGAACAACAGCCTGTGCCAGTCCCGCTGGATATAATGGAAATGATTGCACACCAGATCGAAAGCAATATCCGCGAGCTGGAAGGGGCACTTAACCGGGTCGTGATGTATGCGCGGTCCATGCACCTTCCAATGACCGTCAACACAGCCTCACGGGCTCTCGCCGGTCTCCTGGCTGCCAAACCGGAGCCGCCACCAGTGCCAGTCATACTAGAAATTGTCGCCGATTTCTACCATCTGACCCTAGATGACCTTCTAAGTCGGTCGCGCAGCCGGCGCATCGCTCTGCCACGCCAGATCGCCATGTATATCTTGCGTGAGGAGGTCAAGTTGTCCTTTCCACAGATTGGCGCGGAACTGGGCGGTCGGGATCATTCGACAGTCATGCATGCGAATGAAAAAATCAGCAATCTGATAACTCATGATGAATCACTGCGGCGCGAAATCATGGAAATCAAGAACTTGATGTACCAAACCTGAGCAGAGGTGCGGAGGTATAGAGAGAAACCGATTTAAGGATGTGGATAACTCGCTGATATCTGTGGATATCATGGGCAAACTGGGGATAACTGTGCATAATCGTTCTGCCGGCGCATCCAATGATGCTCCTCTTACGTAACACTAGTCCTGGTACTTCCTGCTCACACTTTCCCCTACATCTACGATCCTCCGTCAAAATGCCACGAACTATGACCGAGACCCTTTCAAAATCCACAACTCCTTTTTCCAATCTCCTCCACAGATTCCTCCACCCGTTGTCCACAATGGCGCATCTCTGCAACCCTAGCGGCGGTACACATGTTGTGGGGTTGCTTTGTACTAGACCCTACCCGTGGATGATTGTTTTGTCCCAAGTCGATCTGTCCACACTATCCACAAGCCTACGACAACGACTACAATAGATATCTACAAATGAAGTTTGATGTGGAAAACTCGAGCAATTGATGTATGTTGGGCAAGTGTGCTGATAATGTTTGACTCATGTACAACTTTGTGTATACTTGAACTGTGTTGACAGCAGGCTTGTTAGTCTTTGCTCAGTTTTGGAATGGATAAAGAAGGCTCGAACGGAACCTTGCGACGACAAGATCAAATCCGCATGCCAGCAGATTCTCTACTTTTCGAACGGATTGTGCCTGTCCTGCTGATCATCATGGCATTGGTTATGGTCGTTGTTCTACTGATGGTTTTGGGCTTTCTGGTCGGTTTGGTCCCGTATCAGTAACGAAGAGAGATCGATCATCTCCAATCTCTAATCTCTCCCAAGTTGAAAGGATGCGCAGAATGCAAATCATCAACTGGCTCCCCCTATTCTCGACGATAGTCACCTTTGTCTTTGCATTCTTCGTTCTACGTCGTTGGTGGTCACGCCGGCCCGCAAATCATTTGCTGCTCTGGGGCCTCGGACTAGTTCTGTACGGACTTGGTACCTTCTCCGAGTTCTATTCTGCGCAGGCCTGGAGCCCCACAATATTCCGACTGTGGTATCTTTGTGGTGCAATTCTGACTGCGGCCTGGCTGGGTCAGGGCACCGTGTATCTGCTTGTCCGCCGGCCGTATGTGGCTCATGTCCTCATGGCAATTCTACTGCTGGGTTCCCTTTTCGCCGTGTTGATGCTATGGTCAACGCCGCTGCCTGGGGCCGGCACATTCTCGACGGGTGTTTCCCTGAGCGACCAATACAAGGGAATTTTGCCTGAGGGCGCCAGGGTTCGCTTGTTGACACCGTTCTTCAACATTTACGGTGTCATCACATTAGTAGGTGGTGCAATCTATTCGGCGTTTCTGTTCTGGCGCAAGCGGATATTACCGAATCGCGTGCTGGGCAATGTATTTATCGCCCTGGGTGCGCTGTCGCCGGCCATCGGGGGCACGCTCGCTCGGCTCGGGACAACTGGCTTGCTCTACGGGAGTGAGTTGATCGGAGCGATTCTAATGTTCATCGGCTTCCAGTTAGCTGTTACGAAGAACACCGAGCACCGGGTGGTCCCGCTTGATCGAAGGGTTGAGGCCGTAATACGCGATCCGTGATACCGTGTTTCACGCATCAGGGCTTGGGTAAAGAGCTCTATTCCTTGAACCAAGAGGACGTGTCTGAGCTTATGAAAGTGAAGGATTCCAGATACCGACTTCTCGCAGTTTTCGCTCATCCAGATGATGAAAGTTTCGGTCCCGGCGGAACACTGGCGCGATATGCCGCCGAGGGCGTGGATGTTCACGTTCTGATCATGACCGATGGAGCCGTTGGCTCGGTGGACCCTGATGCCATGGACCAGGTGGAGAGTTTGGTGGCGGTTCGGGCCAGGGAGCTGAGTCAGGCGGTCGATGCCCTGGGGGCAACCTTGCATCAATTTCACTATCGGGATTCGGGCATGGCTGGCAGCCAGGCAAACGAACACCCAGATTGCCTGGTGCAGGCAGACCGATCTGAAGTGACGGGACGCGTTGTGCGCCTGATTCGAGAGCTGCGGCCGCACGTCGTTACGACCCACGATCCTACCGGCGGCTACTTCCACCCCGATCACATTGCCGTAAGTGAGATTGTGACCCAGGCCTTCGAGTTAGCCGGCGATCCGACAATGTACCCAAACCAAATCGACGGAGGTCTGACGCCGCACAAACCGCAGAAGTTGTACTATACGGCGCTACCGAGAAGCTACATCAAGTGGGCTGTCCGACTGTTGCGTCTACTACGGAAGGACCCGACCAAGTTCGGTCGCAATGGCGATATCAATCTGACCCAGTTGGGAACGCCCGACGAAATGATTCACACGCGGATCGATGTGAGGGACTTCCTGGATGCCAAAATGCGGGCCAGTGCTGCCCACCGAAGCCAGGGTGGCGGTCCAGGTTTCCAGCGCCACCTACCAGATTTCGTCGTGCGTCGCCTGTTCGGCCGCGAGATGTTTATCCGCGCCTATCCGTCGCCGGCCTCCAACGCTCCCACCGAAAAGGATCTCTTCGTCGGCGTGGTCCTCGACGAATGTTCTCTGTAGGCAACAACTATGATTCTTCCCCCAACGGTGGCCTTGGCTGCGCGAATCAACGTCGCTCCGTGAAGTGGAACGCGTATACGCGGGCACTGCCCCGTGTTTTAGCAGTTGCATGTTCTTGGGACTGAGGAGGGAGGCACCATGGAAGTTCTTCAAGCGGTCGTGGCCGGCCTGATGGGCTACTTGCTGGGCGCAGTCCCGGTTGGCCTGCTTGTCTGTCGCGTGCAGGGTGTTGATCCACGTCTCCACGGCAGTGGACGCACCGGTGGGACGAACGTGTGGCGGGCAACCAACAGCATCGCGTCGGCCCTCATTACCGGCGCCGGCGATATTCTGAAAGGCATGATACCCGTGTTTGCCGCGCGTGCGCTGTTCCCCGGCGTACCGTTGGCTCAGGCGCTGGCTGGCATTGGGGCAGTGGCTGGTCATAACTGGTCGGTGTACATCCGCTTTGCCGGCGGAGCAGGCACAGCGACCAATTTGGGTGTTTTATTTGCCCTATCGCCGTTCACCTGTCTGGTCGTGATCCCTGTTTCACTGTTAGCATTCTTCGTCTCGCGGATGGCATCGGTGGCCTCACTGGCTGTTGCGTGGGGAGCATTGGTCGTGCTCGTCCTGCTGGCCGTTACCGGCGTGGACCTCAATCCGTTCGTTGCAAAGCAATCTGCATTGGACCAGGTCATCTACGGGCTGGGGCAAGCGGCGCTGGTCACGTATGCATTGCGGCCCAATATTGGCCGGCTGCTTCGGGGTGAGGAGCGTAGGGTCGAGTACTAGGCGACGATGTCACCGATCATCGTCCTCAAACACTGCCACGTAAACGATAAAGCGCCAGGACACCTGTCTATACAATCCTGGCGCTCTATCGAAGGAGGAGAATGCTATCCCCAATCTTACACGCCCAGCGGCCATTTGTCTCACCGCATATCAGGCGCTAGGCATACGTTTAAGCTACGCAACATGACCGCCGGCAGCCCGCAGCTTCTCGGCGTACAAGCGAGGATGCTCACATTTGTGCCCGTGTCAGAAGAAGGGTAAATCGACAACCTGACCCACAATTTGCCCCGCTCCATCGACGACCTCGACGATCAGATTAGGTTCTAGATGCTTGCCTAGAACATACCCCAAGGCGATGGGGCCATAGGCCGGCGATTGAACCCAACTGGTCAGGAAGCCGACATTGTGACCGCCCGATGTCAGGGCCGGCCGTTCCTCCGCAACGGGCAGGCGCTCCAGCCGGACGCCGATCAGGCGTTGCTTCACCTTGTCGTAAGTATCCAACCGTGCGACCACTTCCTGACCGATGTAGCAGCCCTTTTCGAAGCTGATGATCGGTTTCAGGCCGGCCTCCAGCGGGTTGAAGTCTTCTCCAACCTCACGGCCATGTATCGGGTGGCCGGCCTCGACGCGCAAGATCTCGTACACCATGGCATCCATGTGTTGGGCGCCAGCTTCGGTTAGACGATGCAGAAGAGGCTCCACATGGTCACGGTGAACGATCAGGTTAAAACCGTCCAGCCCCAGCTCATCCGTTCGAGCCACGATACTCGTCAACCCATCAAAGTCAGTTTCAACCCAGGCGTCTGTTGCCAAGTCTGAAATGGCCGGCTCAACTATGTCGCCGAGGATCGGCGCAGGTTGCGGCCCCCACAGGGAGAGCATCCCGGTCTCTTCCGTGACATCCGCGAGTTCAACCCTGTCACGGAAAAAGATATAGCGCTCCAGGTGGCCAATCACTCGCTGGGCGCCGCCGAGATCGGTCAAAAGAAGCAGGTGATCAGGGAAAGCGTATGCTGTGACAATGGCCACAATACGCCCAATGTCCGAGGTCAGGATAGTCTGCCGGATCACACCTGACACCAGGTCCCGCACCTCGTTAGTGGACATGCGGTGCAGAAAATCAACCCGGTCTTCGCCGGCCATCCGCACGCGCCCCCACGCAGAGCGATCCATCACCGCCACATCCTCACGAGCCGCGCGATAGGCCGTCAAACCGGGTTCATCCAACGTCATTCTCTCTTTCAACATCACATTCACCTGACTTGCGCCCATTTCTTGTGCCGTTTATCAGCCACGTGCTCGCTCCCTGTGACTCTGCGTCGTCGCTACAGCCGCCAGCAGGCGGTCTGGCCGGCCCCGGAAAGCATCCCATTCAACGTTACCCCAAACAATGTCTGTCAGAGTATCAGCAAGTGCCGCATTGACGGGCGTTGGAATACCGAGATGCCGGCCGGCCTTAACCACAGCGCCATTCAGCACCGTGACCTCGGAGTTGGCCTTTCCCTTTTCCAGGCTGAAGTGCAGCGATGGCATTTTCCCGCTGCGACCGCGAGCGACTGCACGTTGCACGATCGGCTGCAGGAGAGACCGAGGGACCCAACCTAACAATCGGACGATCCGGGGGAGTGGATAACCGGGCAATGAGACCACATCAATTCCCTGGGACCGCATGACCGCCAACGCTTCGTGCCACGCTCGCCACTCCAGGTCAAACAGCCGGGGATCGCTGAAGATCCGTCCTGGGGGCCAGTCCAGGATTGCCGACGTCGCATTTCCCAGGATGTTGAGCAGCAACTTCGACCACTTCAGCGCCCGCCAGTCATCGTAGAGGCGGGTCTCGAAGCCTGCGGACTGAAAAGCGGCTGCCATGGGTCCGATGGAAGTCTCAGGATCCAGCGCTGCCAGGCCGATGGCGCCGGATGATGCTCGAACCACGCCTGGGACCGGCATCTCAGCCGGCGACGTGATCACGCCGGCGATGACTTGGTCAGCTCCGAATGCATCACTCAGAAGTTGCTCGTTCCCCACACCGTTCTGCAGTGACAGCACCGACAGCGGATGGCCCACGGCTGCCTGTAGGTCTCGAATCCCGGTCGTCGTGTCATAGGACTTCATGGTGAACAGTGCCAGGTCGAATGGTCCGAACTCGAAAACCGCTTCTTTCACGGTCGTGACGGCCGCAATCTCAGGCACGTAGATGGTCTCACCGCCGATGTTGAGTCGCAACCCGCTATCGGCAATGGTACCGGCTAGCCAGCTCCGGGTCACCAAAGTCACGTCTTGTCCGGCCGCCGCCAGCCGGCCGCCAACCAGGCAGCCGATAGCACCGGCACCAATAACAAGGAATCTCATCTTAGCCTGATTATACTCGAAACTGAGACGCCTGCCAAGAATCTAGTACACGACAGCGTAAGTCCATCGCCAGTTGTATGCTCGCGCTGCACGTATCACCCCTCGACTAACCGCCGCTGCTCCAGATCGTACAACCCGTATGCTGCAGCCAGTATCTCAATGGGATGGCGGCTGGGCTTGTGTGTACCGTGTTCCAACTGCCAGCGGCAGGTTTCCGAATCGCAGGCGGTCATATGGACATCCTGGCCCTGCCTCCGAACGAAGCTGAACAGTTCTTCGCCCACGTCCATGGCAATCTGGTACTTCTCGACCTTGTAGCCATAGGTGCCGGCAATACCGCAGCACCGGGCGTGGCTTTCGCGCAGATCCAGGCCAGGGATCAGCGCCATCACATCCAGGGCCGGTCTGCCCACGCGGTGGGCTCGATACTGGCAAGGGGCGTGATACGGCAGCACCATCTCCATTCTGCGAAAATCGGTGCACAGTTCACCCTCCTCATGCAATTCTCGCAGCCACTCGAAGATGTCCCAGGTACCCATTTTGAGCTGGTGAGTGCTGCCGTCCGCCATGTCCAGCAGCTCCGGCGCTTCTTCTTTCAGCGTCAGGGTGCAACTGGTGCTGGTGCCCACGATAGGGTAGTCCGCGCGGGCATAGTTCGAGAGACTGTCCACGTTGCGCTGATGGAAACTCTGCGCGGCACCGAACTCGCCGTTGCTGAGCATGGGCAGGCCACAGCAGTTCTGCGGCGGCACGATCACCTCGTAGCCGTTGTGCTCCAGCACAGCCAAGGCGGCTTGGCCGATGAACGGCTCGTAGTACATGGTAGCACAACCGTGGAAATACACCACCTTCTTCTTTGATCGCAATCGCTCGTCACGAGTACGCTGCATCCAGGCCCCGAAACTGCCATCGGTACTCCAGCGAGGCAAAGGCGCCTGCCGGGCGATACCCATCACTCTTTCAGCAAGGACGCGGCTGACAGGGTTGTGAAGGGCAAAGTTGACCAGATGTGGCGCATGGCTACCCATCTTGCCCAGCAACTCGTTGCGTCCCAGCAGCCGATTGCGCAGCGGAATACCCTGATCCCTGACGATCTGGGCTCGAGCACGGGCGTTCAACTCGGCAATCTTGACGCCGGCGGGGCAGACTTCATTGCACACCCGGCAGCCGGAGCAGTAATCCACAGAGTGATCCGGCGACTGTGGCTGGCCGTTTTCCCGGAAACGCTGTGCCTGCGGCCCCACATACTTGGGGCCGGGGAACAGATCCGTTACCGCCGACACCGGGCAGAAACTGGTGCAGATATTGCATTTGATGCACTCGTCCAGTGATGGGCCGACGGACTGCCAGGAAGCTGTGTGCATGGGAGACCCTAGTGCTTGCCTGATCAGTGATCAGTAAACAGTGATCAGTAAGCAGTAGTCCAGAATCCGACCACTGATTACTGTTTACTGATCACTGTTTACTGATTCGCACGATCTGTCGTGCCGCGGCTGCACCCGTGGCAATCGCAATTCCCTCCAGGCTGCGTTCCTGAATCGGATCGGCGTGGGCCAGGAGGCCGCCGGCGGCCCACAGATTGTCGTAGACAGGCGAGCCTTCGGGGTTTAGTGGCTGGAATTGCCGGCTGACCGGCACGCCGCCCTGGAAGACCGGCTGGCCGGCGGGGTCCAGGAAGCGGGGGCGGAACCACTGGCTGCGCTTCTGGGGCACCGTCAGCGGCAAGTCGAATACAACCTCCCACATTTGGCCTGTGTGGTCGCTGTCGAAACCGCCCCCCAGTATGCCACCGGTGGCTAGCAGGAACTTGGCGGCCCGGTGTTTCAGTGGCCGCGCACTGGTCTCGGTTTCCACCCACAACACCCGGCCATCCTCAGCCTGGAAGCCGATGGCCTCCATGCCGGCCTCCACCCGCACACCCAACTGCTCCAGCCGCCGGCGCAAAGCTGTGTCCAGGCGGATGCCCGACACGCTAGGCGGCAAGGTGGGGATCTCGAAGATGGGGGCGCCGGCGCGGGCCTGCAAATCGGCCAGCACTGCCAGATGTTTGCCCATGCCCAAAATGGCCGGCAGGCCGATGCGCTCGCCGGGCTCGACCAGCCGTCTCAGTTCGGCGGCCAACTGTGAGCGACGGGCCGGGTGCTCCAGCCCGGCGGCCAATTGCACGGTGTTGCTGTCATGCCGGCCAGTGATCACGTCAAGGGGCAGGAACTCCGCCCGGGCGCGGTGACCGAGCTTGCACAGGTTAGCCGCGATCAACTCCGGGAAGAAGTCCCGCATGCCCTGAAAGCCCACAATTAGCAGCGGATCGGGGCGGCGCAGATCGCCGGCCAATTGGGCCTGGGGGGCCAGGAACGTCGGCCGCGCCGCGCCGGCCGGCGACGGCAGCAGCAGGTTTTCGCCGGTGTTAGCAGCCCCGATGTAGGGCAGGCCGATCTCGCCGGTCAGAGCTGCGAACGCTTGCAGGGCATTGGACAGTTGCGCCGCGCCAAGGAGAGCGTAGGGATGTTGTGGCTGCGCCTCGGTCAGGGCCTGGATGCTCTCCAGGGGCCGCTGGACCGGCTCGGCGCTGCCGTTGGGGTAGTAGCCCAATACGTCCACCGTGCCGGCGCTCCAATGGGTGGCCCCCATCCCCTTGGCGATCACCCGCACGCGCAGGTCGGCCCTACAAGCGGTGTACGCGGCGGTCAGGCCAGCGAGGCCGGCCCCGACCACGATCAGGTCAAACATCTGGCTCCTCTGGCTCTTCCTTCCCCTCTGTCTCCTCGATAGGAGTGGTATCGAACAGATAGAAATCGCTCAGGGGGCTGGTCAGTTCTGCTCCAGGCAGGTGATCTGCGTTCAGCAAGCTCAGGTAGATCAACTCATCCAGCCGCTCCTGCTGCAGTTGCCGGCCCCAGAGGATGGGTGTCAGGCCCTTCCAGCGTTCCTGGAGGAAGTCGCGCAGCAATAGATTCGAGTTAGCCAATGCAGGTATTGAGTATTGGGTATTGGGTATTGGGTATTGGGGACTGTGATGGGCTGGAGACTGCATGTACGCCACATTCCACTGATCCGCACCCTCCGAATATCCAATACCTAATACCCAATACCCAGCGACAGCCATTTCGTGCAAAATCCCCACCGCTCGATACGTGCAGAACCCACCCTGGCACGGCCCCATGCCCAGGCGCACGTCCCGGCGCAGGTCGTCCAGTGTGAGAGTGGGGTTTTGACGAGCGGCGTTTTCCAGCATGGAGCGTGTCACCAGTTCGCATTCGCAGACCAGTTCGCTCTGCAAGCGTTTATCTTCCACTTCATGCAGCCGATGGCCCAGCCAGTAATGGCCTTGTTCGACGCCGGGGACGGGTGTGCTGGCGGTGCTGCAGGGCTTGCTAACGCCCAACTGGTCGCCGGCTTTGTCCACGGTTTTCTCAGCCATCATGCGGAACGTGGTCCACTTGCCGCCGATCATCGTCAACAGGCCGGCCACGCCATCCCGTTCTTTGTGATCCAGCAGGGTGAAAGAGCGGGTGATGTCCCGCGTGTTGACGGTTGACTCTTCTTGATAGAGGGGGCGCACGCCGGCCCAGGCCCGCAGAACCCGCGCCTGGCTGATACGGGGCACCAGCTTTTCGCCCTCATCCAGCATCAACTGGACTTCCCACGGCTCGATGCGCAGGTTCTCGGGATCGTCCACCTTTTCGTCGGTGGTGCCGATGACGGCGACGGTGTGGATGGGCACGATGATGTCGCCGTCGGCCGGCATTTTGCAGCGGTTGATGACGGTGTTGACCACCCGGTGGTTCATGGCTATCATGGTGCCCTTGCCTGGGATCACGTTAACCGTGACGCCGGCCATCCAGGCGATCTGGCCGGCCCAGGCACCGGTGGCGTTGATGGTCATGGCGGCATGAATTGTCACATCTTCGCCACTGGTCACATCGCGCACACGAGCACCCACCACCCGTCGCTCGCCTTCGCCGCCTTCCATCAGCAGCCCCACCACCTCGTGATAGATCAGAATCTGGGCGCCGGCCAGATGGGCTGCCTGGGCGGAGGCGTGAGTGGCCAGGAAGCTGTCGGCGGCGGCGTCAGGCACCTCAAAGACGCGGCTGATGCGCGGGTTAAGCAGCGGCTCTCGGCGCAGAGCGTCGGTCACAGAGATTTCGTCGCAAGGGATGCCGATGCGGTCGCAGGCAACCTTGAACTCGTCAGGATAGTCGCCTTCGTCCTCGGGCGTGACGACGAAGAAGCCGCCGGTGTCCTCGATGCAGTGGGTGTGGGTGCGGCGCAGAACGCGGTTTTCGGCGATGCACTCGGCGGCACTCTGGGGGTCCTTCACCGCGTAGCGTCCCCCGCTGTGCACCAGACCGTGATAGCGACCGGTGGTGCCGTGAGTCAGGTCCCTCTTTTCCACCAACACCACCTGGAACCCCCGCAGGGCAGCATCCCAGGCGATACCCGTGCCGGTAGCACCACCACCAATCACCAGGATTTCTGTTTCAAGGCGCTTCATGTCACGTCAAATCAGGGTTGGCTGCGAATCACCATCCAGTGGGGGCAAGATGGCAGAGCATCGGGCAGTGTGAAACGTGAAACTTGATGTCTCTGTACTCCTCCGAACACGTCGGACAAACACATTGTAGTCTGCCGTATCGGTTCTGTCAACTGCCTAACGCCTTGACGCAGCCAGTACCGCGTGGTATCCTCAAATCACCCGGGTTCGGCCAATGCTACTGGCGCACCCGGTCTCTTCCTCACCGCGTGTCAATTTGACACACTATGACTTCTAGGCTATGCTTGATTGTACCGCACCAGGAACCAGGTAACCGCTTGCAATCACACCGGGAGCCCGTTCTTGCTCGAGTTCTTGACTCGTCTTCATCGCCGCTACATTCCGCTTCAGCTTGCGGTTTCTCTGGTACGTGATGCACTACTGGTACTCTTTGCAGCCTTGGTTTTCAGGCTGGTGACCGTCGTTCTTCTAATGTTTGACCGCGTTATCCCGATTGCTGAGAATGGTCCGTCGTCACTGATTCTGCCAGTTGTGAGCTGGATCCGCGTTGCGTCAGACCTGGGCTTCCTGGTAATCTATGTTATGCTGGTCGTCGCTGAGTTGATCATCTTTGGCGCTCGCCTCCGCCGGCAGGTGATACGAGAACTACAGGAGATGGAGAATGGGAACTAGGATAAGGGTGGGAGAAGCAACAAAACTGTTCCTGGTCGATACTGTATGGATTCTCCTGACGGTCGTAGTACTCGTCTTTCTGACAGGTATCACCTATCTTACCCTGTCCGGCCAGGATTACAAAGCAGACACGATCCGATGGACCATTCTGCTGATTGCTAGCTTGGTAGCCGCACCGAGTGTGTATCTCCTCAAGCGGGGAAGCGATTCGGCTTGGGGTCGCAAAGCAGATGAGAGTCGAGATGATGGGTCCAAAGAGACGATATCCGTGCCCCTGCTGGGACCCATCGCCACGGGGGAACCCGTCCCTGTACTGGACAACGACTCCTTGACGAGCGGCCACGGTACGGTCCGGCTGACTCGGGATATGTGTGGGGACCAACCCGGAGTCTACGCCCTGCAAGCACGGGGTAACTCCCTGATCGATGCACTTATCAATGATGGAGACATCGTGATTATCCGTCACGAGCAAGCTGCTCGCGATGGAGATATGGTAGTTGTATGGTTGAAGGACGAACAGTTCACTACCTTAAAGCGGTTCTATCACGAAGGTGACAAGATCCGGTTGCAGCCGGAAAACCCGACCATGGCAGCGATCTATGTGAGCCCTAGCAACATAGAGATTCAGGGCAGGGTCGTTGGTGTAATCCGCCGAATTGAGCCGGCCCATTCCAGCCCATTCGGAAAAGATTCGCACATAGTCAAGGTTTAGTGATTGTATGGGGGGCGAAGTAAGCGCCGGCCTTATACTGGCCCACGCTGACCACTGATCGGCCCCACCTTCGCCCGATACCTCAAGCATTGCCTAGAAACCACCAGGGAAGCCTCACAGCGTCATTTTCTCGTTGACGTCCCACGAGACGTGTTGGGTGAGGAGACGTTGTACTGTCTACGGAAGGTGAGATTGGGGCAGTGTCGGTGTTGTGGTGTGTTCTTGCCAGACATTTGAATTTTCCAGTTGCCTAGCTAAGACGCGGCAGTCCCCTTTACTCTACCCAGTCAAAGGTGCGCTCCACGGCCCGTTTCCAACCGTGGTACAGCGCCTCACGCTGTTCCTCTTCCATCCGGGGTTCCCAGGTCTTGTCCACTTGCCAGTTCTCGCGTAGAGCCTCGATGTCGTCCCAGAAGCCAACGGCATAGCCGGCGGCGTACGCCGCACCCAGCGAGGTCGTTTCGGCTACCTGCGGCCGGATGACCGGGACACCCAGAATATCGGCCTGGAACTGCATCAACAGCTCGTTGTAGACCATGCCGCCGTCGACCTTGAGCGCCTCCAGCGGCACTCCGGAGTCCTTTTCCATGGCATCCAGCACCTCGCGGGTCTGGAAGGCAGTTGCCTCCAGGGCCGCCCGCGCGATGTGCCCCTTGTTGATGTAGCGCGTCAATCCGACGATGACACCGCGCGCGTCGGAGCGCCAGTAAGGCGCAAAGAGGCCCGAGAAGGCCGGCACGAAGTAGATTCCGCCGTTGTCATCCACAGTCTTCGCCAGCGCCTCAATATCCTTAGAGGCCGCGATCATCTCCAGATTATCCCGCAGCCATTGGACCAGGGCACCGGTGATGGCGATGGAGCCTTCCAACGCGTACACGGCTGGCGCGTCGCCCATTTTGTAGGCCAGCGTAGTCAACAGGCCGCTCTCGCTGGGGACCGCCTCGGTGCCGGTGTTCAGCAACATGAAGCAGCCGGTGCCGTACGTATTCTTGGCTTCACCCGGGCTATAGCACGTCTGGCCCACCAGCGCCGCCTGCTGGTCGCCCAGGTCGCCGCAAACGGGGATCGCGGTGCCGAGAGGGCTGCTGGCCGGGGTCGTGCCGTACAGATTTGGATCACCGGACGGGCGAATTTCCGGCAGCATCTGGCGCGGAATACCCATGATCTCCAGGATTTCGCCGTCCCAATCCAGGGTCTCCAGGTTCATCAGCATGGTGCGGCTCGCGTTAGTCACGTCTGTAACGTGAGCCCCACCGTCCGGCCCGCCGGTCAGCCACCAGATCACCCAGGTGTCGATGTTGCCGAAGATGGCATCCCCGCGCTCGGCGGCGGCGCGCACGCCGGCCACGTTGTCCAGGATCCATTTGATCTTCGGTCCCGAGAAGTAGGTCGCCAACGGAAGACCCACCTTGCGTCGGAACCGGTCCTGTCCGCCGTCCTTTGCCAGTTCATCACAGAGCCTGTCAGTGCGCGTATCCTGCCAGACAATGGCGTTGTAGTAGGGCTCGCCGATGTTCCTGTCCCAGACGACCGTGGTCTCGCGTTGGTTGGTGACGCCAATGGCCGCGATTTCGTCGGCGGACATGCCGGCCTTCCACAGACCACCCCGGATCACATCCTGGGTGCGCGCCCAAATCTCAACGGGGTCGTGCTCCACCCAGCCGGCCTGGGGGTAAATCTGCTCGTGCTCCATCTGATCCATACCGACGACGTTGCCGCCATGATCGAGGATCATGAAGCGAGTACTGGTCGTTCCCTGGTCTACTGCTGCTACGTATTTCTTACCTCTCATTGTGACACTCTTCGAAGACGTCTAACAGGCGCTGGGGGTAGTCAGTGAACAGCCCACTGGCGCCGGCCTCGGCCAGCTCCATCATGATGAAAAATCACGGAGCGCGTAAGGTCGCAACGTGGTTCTGTCGTCTCACTGAGATCGTTTGGAGAACGATTCCCGAGGTGGTACAATTGGCCGCGCTGAGCATTCCGTGAAGGCTGAGTCATATGAGCTCGCCTAGTCAAACTTCAATTGGAGGCTTTCATGAACGACGACTTTAAACCATCCATCGCAGAACTGATCGGTACTTTCATTCTTGTTTTCATCGGAGCTGGGGCCGGCGCGTTGGGCTCCGGAGGCATTGTGGGCGTGGCCCTTGCCCACGGGATAGCGGTCACGGTCATTGTCTACACCGTGGGAGCCGTATCCGGTGCCCATGTCAATCCCGCGGTCACGTTTGGTGTGGCTGTGGCAG
The DNA here is from genome assembly GCA_046758565.1 of Anaerolineae bacterium. Lineage (GTDB taxonomy): Bacteria > Chloroflexota > Anaerolineae > Epilineales > JAANWY01 > JBHIAO01. The sequence continues at coordinate 2,388 of JBHIAO010000001.1, read as the reverse complement.
GCAAAATCGAGTGGCGCCGAGCAGTTTGGTACTGGATAGCTCAAGTCATCGGCGCTGTTCTGGCAGCTCTGGTGTTGCTGTTCGTGCTGGGCGGACAGTCTGGGAACCTGGGAGCCACCACACTTGGAAGCGGCACTAGCCCCATACAAGGGGTCGTGATCGAGGCGGTGCTCACTGTGTTCCTGATGATGTCTGTGTTGGTGTCCGGTGTGCTCGGCAAGAACGGCAACCTTGCCGGTGTCGCGATCGGTTTCGTGCTCATAATGGACATCTTGATGGGTGGCAGTTTGACTGGCGCGTCCATGAATCCGGCCCGCACCCTGGGGCCAGCGATCGTCATGGGCAACTTTGCCGACCTGTGGGTCTATCTAGTTGGGCCGTTGGCCGGCGGGGCCATAGCCGCAGGGCTGATCCGATATCTGTATCGGGGAGAATGAGACCCTGCTTCGGCTGCCGCGAATTCCCTATCGATCGTTGCTACACACCTCCAAAACTTCTGATAGGCGCTGAGGGTAGTCAGTGAACAGTCCACTGGCACCAGCCTCGGCCAGATGTATCATCTTCTCCGCATCGTTCACGGTGTAGATGTATACATGGATCCCCTGATCGCGCAGCCACCGGATTTGAGCCTGTGGAATGGCAGTGTGCTTCGGATTGTATGCATCGGCGCCTAACTCGCGAATGTAGCCGGCCACGTTGTCGATGAACCGGCTGCTCAAGGCGCCGGCCTGAATCTTGGGGTTGGCAGTTTTTGCACGGCGCACGTAGTCGTGGTTGAAGGAAGAGATCAACACGCGATCCATCATGTTCAGCTCTTCGATCAACGTAACAACCCTCTCGACGAAGGTTTCCTCGCCGGGCTGGCCATCTAGATCCTTGAGCTCGACGTTCACTCGCCAGTCGTTATCGCGGGTCCATTCCAACGCCTGGCGCAGGGTCGGGGCCGGCTCACCCACGAAGGATTGTTGTTGAGCCTCACTCACGTGGCCGGCGGCAATCTGGCCGAACGGGTCCCTCTCGTTGAACCACGAACCGAAGTCCAATTGCCGGATTTCTTCCAGGGTGAAGTCGGAAACCAGCCAGGGCCGGCGCTTTGGAAAAACATCTTCAGCATTCGAAGTGCGATCCAGGCTGTTGTCATGGAGCACGATGAACTCGCCCTCGGCGGTGAGTTGAACGTCCAGCTCCCACAGATCGGCGCTGATTTCCAGTGCCTTGCGGGCAGCCGCCATAGTGTTTTCGGGAGCCAGGCTGCGAGCACCACGATGGGCGATGTTCAAAGTGCTGCAGCGATACGGATTCTTGTCAGCCGCCGGTGTCGTGCTCTCCATGAGCGGAAGCTAGTTTTCTAGGGCCAGTTCGCGTTTCGTAGGCGTTCAGGTGACCGGCACTTTCAAACCGGTTTTCGTACCGCAGGTGCTTCTGCAGACCCTGGTGTGCTCAGTTTTCGGTCGATTTCGCAAGTGCCGGTCACCTTATGTCTCTGCTTTCAAGATCACCTGAACGGTTACCTCGTTTCTTGATGTTACCACAAACTGGGTGGCGGCGGCAAACGGGCCAAGCGCACCGAATCATGGCGGCAGGATCGAACAATCACGAAGCGTTTGACATTCCAGGGCACTCGTGGTATATATACACATTCCAGTTCCACAACCACACCGCGCATCAGACAATGCTGGGCGCATGAAGAGCGCCACTCCAAGAAGCGAGCGGCGTCCCTGCAGCCCATGTAGGAAGCAGCGGAGCCGACAAGCGAAGGAGCAGAAGAAATCTTCTCATCACTTCAACGCCTCTGTTCAATACGACATACTCTTCTTGCGGACGACCAATGTTATGCCTTTGACCGCTGCCTGTGCACAAGGCACGCATGCAGAGGGGCGGATAGCCTTAATCCACCAGGAATCAGTATAGGCCTGAGCCCGCCGAGGGGCCGCCGGCTTACTTTCCGAGGGATCTCCGAGGGAGAGAGGAGGTGATGTCACCGGATCATAGTGTGCACCAAGGGCAATAGCCACCGCCTGATGGTTGGCTGTGCCTTCACACCGTATCAGTATGTAAGTCAGAAAAGGAGAGAGATACAAGATGAAACCGACATATAAGTTCTTGGTACTAGCCCTGTTGATCGCCACTATGCTTTTGGCCGTATCCGCTTGCACGCAAGCACCAGCCGGGGAAGTGCAAGTGAAGGAAGTCGAAGTCACCCGGATAGTGGAAGTGGACAAGGCCGCCTCCGAGGAAGCGATTCCCGAAGGCGCGACCGTCATTGATTTCTGGCATGCCTTTGGTGGTGGGCGCAAGTTTTTGATTGAGCGCATGGTGGCTGATTACAACTACACCCACCCCGGCACGTTTGTGCGCGTGGAACACAAGGGCTCGTATCGCGACACG